>NZ_JBIDBS010000024.1:0-112290 GCF_043204165.1 Streptomyces sp. NPDC047982
CAATCCACACCAAACCGGAAGGCCCTCACCCGTTCAAGATCCCTCAGCCGAGATCTGGCTCACCCGTCCACAACCTCCCGGGACAGAACACCTAGGCGCCGTCGTCAGATGCGGTAGACGTGCGCGCCCACCTTGTACACACCGACATTGGGGTTGTCCGAGCACTTCGCGCTGGACGTTTTTCCGTTGCCCTGGCCCCGGCCGTACACGACCCACTGGGATCCACGAGGGTCGATGCAGATTACCTTCACTTGCTGACGCTCGAGCAAGGGCAGCATCCCTGTACATTTTGAGTAGCCGGTCCACGGCGCCTTGCTGGACTTCCACACGTCACATTCGGCCTTTTGGGCCCCGACCTCGCCCGCTGTGGCGCTCGGTGCGATCAGTAGAGATCCGGCTACTGCCACGAGAGTGAACGCTGAAGTGATTGAGCGTCTTTTCATCCCTGTTCCCCCTTGTGATGCTGGACTCAAGTTGCCCTTCGAAGATGACTCTCTGGTCGTGTGGGCAAGATGAAGAGTTGCTGGATCAGTGATTTCTCAGTGGTCGAAGGCGAAACCGACTTTGAGGACGCCGACATTCGGGTTGTCAGAGCATTTCGCGGTCGAGGTCTTGGCATTTCCTTTCCAGGGGCCGTAGGCGAGCCACTGAGATCCACGAGGGTCGATGCAGGTGACCTTCACGCGGAACTTGTCGAATTTTGCCATGCCGCTGCAGTAGGCAGAACCGGACCATGGTGCATTGTTCGACACCCAGGTGTTGCAGTCGCCGACTCGCACCCCTGCCGATGCGCTGGGCGCCAGCGTGAGTGTTCCCGCAGCGAGAGTGAGAGTGATTCCTGCGATGGTGGAGATTCTCTTTTTCACGGTTCCCCCTCCGTTTTTCAGAAAAGTCGGGCCAGGTGGTCGGTGCAGTGCCCGGTTTCCGGATGGTGAGATATTTTCCCCATTGCAGTGCGTAACTCTTTGAAAGGTTCGCACTGGCGTGAGTGAAGTGGTCGGTAAATTCTTATCAGTGAACGATCAGGTTTGGCAATGGGATAGGAAAATGTGCAGGTGAGGGTTGCTGAACGGAGGATTCCGTTCCGAATTCGTGCGAGTTCTCCATTCCGTGACATCTTGGGCGGTGATCACGAAGAGTAGTCAAGTGGTTGCTTCGGGGTGCCTGGTGGCTGGCCCCGTCGTGGTTCGCGACAATCCGATAACGACTGGTGAACGGGTGCTTAAGTGACATCTACGCGCGTTACGATCGCCGCGAAACCAGCGCCGGAAGAGGCGCTTCGGTCAGGTTTGAAGGAGCCTTCCCTTGCGCCGGGTATCCAAGATCACCGCTGCGTGTGCCGTCACCGCGACCCTCGCCCTCACCGCCTCCGCGTGCGGTGAGTCGTCCACCGAGAGCTCCGGCTCCGACAAGGGCAAGATGAAGATCGGCATGGCCTACGACGTCGGCGGTCGTGGCGACAACTCGTTCAACGACTCCGCCGCGCGGGGGCTGGACAAGGCGAAGGCCGAGTTCGGCGCCGAGACGAAGGAGCTCACCGCCAAGTCCGGCGAGACCCCCGCCGACCGTGAGCAGCGCCTCCAGTCGCTGGCCGAGGGCGGCTACAACCCGGTCGTCGCGGTCGGCTTCGCGTACAAGGACGCGGTCGACAAGATCGCCCCCAAGTACCCGAAGATCAGCTTCGGTCTGGTCGACTCGGTCTCCGACGCGAAGAACGCCGACAGCATCGTCTTCGCGGAGGAGGAGGGCTCGTACCTCGCCGGTGTCGCGGCCGCGCTGAAGTCGAAGGACGGACAGGTCGGCTTCATCGGTGGTGTGGACCTGCCGCTGATCAAGAAGTTCGCCGCAGGTTTCCAGCAGGGCGTTCTGGACACCAACCCGAAGGCCAAGGTGCAGATCCAGTTCCTGTCCACCGGCTCGGACCTGTCCGGCTTCGGCAGTCCCGACAAGGGCGCCGCCGCCGCCAAGGGCATGCTCGACAAGGGCGCGGACGTCATCTTCGCCGCCGCGGGCGGCTCGGGTGCCGGTTCGATCGAGGCCGTCGCGGGCAAGAAGGGCGCCTGGTCCATCGGCGTCGACTCCGACCAGGCCCTCGACCCGTCGCTGTCGAAGTACAAGGACACGATTCTCACCTCCGTCGTCAAGAACGTCGACGGCGGTGTCTACGACCTGGTCAAGTCCGTCAAGGACGGCAAGCCGCTGACCGGCACGCAGGCGTACTCCCTGGCCAAGGGTGGCGTCAGCCTGACCCCCACGGGTGACCACCTCAAGGACATACAGGCCAAGCTCGACGAGGCGAAGAAGAAGATCGTCGACGGCACCATCACCGTCAAGTCCACCCTCTGATCCGGCCGGCCCGGCCGATTCGGAACCGATCGTGGACGGGGGCCCGGCGAGCCGCTTCGGCTGTTCGCTCGGGCCCCGCCGCGCGTACGGATTCCGCTTCTTTCGCGTAGCCGTATGCGCACGGACTGCCACCTGCTGTCAGATGGTCAACGATTTGGTGATGCTACGCGCGTAGCACACGCGGGGCGCGGTACCTTTTCACGCTCCCTGTCACCTCCGTCCTGCGGGTTTCGTCCCGTCGCGTCCGTCCCTCCGTCCCTTCGCTTCCTTCGAGTTCTGAGCCCCATCGTTCCGAGTTCTGAGCCCCTGTCCCGTCGCCTCCCGCCCTCCGCTCCTGTCAAGGAGAGTGCGCCATCAACGCGTCCAGCAGTCCCCATGCCGTGGAACTCCGCGGTATCACCAAGCGGTTCCCCGGGGTCGTGGCCAACCACGACATCGACATCACCGTGCGCCGCGGCACCGTCCACGCCCTGGTCGGCGAGAACGGCGCCGGCAAGTCCACTCTGATGAAGATCCTGTACGGCATGCAGAAGCCGGACGAGGGCACCATCGCGGTGGACGGCGAGCAGGTCTCGTTCCACAACCCCGGCGATGCCATCGCGCGCGGCATCGGCATGGTGCACCAGCACTTCATGCTCGCCGACTACCTCACCGTCCTGGAGAACGTCGTCCTCGGCTCCGAGAAGCTGTATGGGATCGGCGACCGGGCCCGCGCGAAGATCAAGGAGATCTCCGACACCTACGGGCTCGGCGTCCGCCCGGACGCCATGGTCGAGGACCTCGGGGTCGCCGACCGGCAGCGCGTGGAGATCCTGAAGGTCCTCTACCGCGGCGCCCGCACCCTGATCCTGGACGAGCCGACCGCCGTCCTCGTGCCGCAGGAGGTCGACGCGCTCTTCGACAACCTGCGCGAGCTGAAGGCCGAGGGCCTGACCGTCATCTTCATCTCGCACAAGCTGGGTGAGGTGCTGTCGGTCGCGGACGACATCACCGTCATCCGGCGCGGTACGACGGTGGGCACCGCCGACCCGAGGAACACCACGACCAAGCAGCTCGCCGAGCTGATGGTCGGCAGCGAACTCCCGTCGCCGGAGACCCGTGAGTCGACCGTCACGGACGTACCGATGCTGACCGTCGAGGGGCTGCGGCTGAGCGCCACCGACCCGGACGGTGTGGTGCGCTCGGTGCTCGACGGCATCGGCTTCACCATCCACAAGGGCGAGGTCCTCGGCATCGCGGGCGTCGAGGGCAACGGCCAGTCCGAACTGGTCGACGCCATCATGGGAATGCGCCCCCTCGACGCCGGGACCGTCACCCTCGACGGCGCCGACATCACCCGCACTCCGACCCGCAGGCGCCGCGAGGGCGGCGTGGGCGTCATCCCAGAGGACCGCCACCGGCACGGGCTGCTGCTAGAGGCCCCTCTCTGGGAGAACCGCATCCTCGGGCACGTCACCGAGCCCCCCAACAGCAAGGGCGCGTTCCTCGACCTCAAGGGCGCCCGCGCGGACACCGAGCGGATCGTACGCGAGTACGACGTCCGCACCCCCGGCATCGACGTCACCGCGGCCTCCCTCTCCGGCGGTAACCAGCAGAAGCTGATCGTCGGCCGCGAGATGAGCCACCATCCCAAGCTGCTGATCGCCGCGCACCCCACCCGGGGCGTCGACGTCGGCGCGCAGGCGCAGATCTGGGACCAGATCCGCGAGGCGCGCCGCGACGGACTGGCGGTGCTGCTGATCTCCGCCGATCTCGACGAGCTGATCGGGCTCTCCGACACGCTGCGCGTCATGTACCGCGGCCGGCTGGTCGCCGACGCCGATCCCGGCACCATCACCCCGGAGGAACTCGGCTCGGCGATGACCGGCGCGGCCACCGGACACCTCGAAGCCGCGGACGGCCCGGCCCCCGACCGTGTCGCCGCCGACGCCACCAGCGGTACCGGCAGCGCCGCCAGCACCGAAACCGACCCCCGGAACGGGGGAGAGGACCGATGAAGAAGATCGACAAGGAGCGGCTGCTCCTGGGGATCGCGGCCCCCGTACTCGCGATCGTGGTCGCCTTCCTGGTGACCGCGCTCGTACTGGCCGCCACCGGCAAGGAGCCGTTCAGCGCCTTCGGCATCATGTTCGACTACGGTCTGAAGTCGGACAGCCAGGTCTACATCCTGAACAAGGCGACGACGTACTACCTCGCGGGTCTCGCGGTGGCCGTCGGCTTCCGCATGAACCTCTTCAACATCGGCGTCGACGGCCAGTACCGCCTCGCCGCCTTCTTCGCCGCCGCGGTCGGCGGCGCGCTGACCCTGCCCGGCGTCCTCCAGATCCCGCTGATCATTGTCACCGCGATGCTCGTCGGCGCGATGTGGGCCGGGATCGCCGGTGTCCTCAAGGTCACCCGGGGCGTGAGCGAGGTCGTCGCGACGATCATGCTGAACGCCATCGCGACGGCGATCATCGGCTACCTGCTCCAGCAGGGCCGCCTCGGCCACCTCGACGAGGCCGGCACGAAGATCTCCACCAAACCGCTCCCGGAGTCCGCGCACTTCTTCGAGTTCCCGACCACGCCGACCCCCGTCTGGGGCTTCATCGTCGTCGCGGCCCTCGCGGGCGTCCTGTACTGGTTCACGCTCTCGCGCACCCGGTTCGGCTTCGACCTGCGCACCGTCGGCCAGTCCGGCTCGGCCGCCGAAGCCAGCGGCGTGGACGTCAAGAAGATGGTCGTCACCTCGATGGTGATCTCCGGCGCGGTCGCCGGCCTGGTGGGCATGCCGACCCTCCTCAACGACAGCTACGAGTACAGCGGCGACTTCCCCGTGGGCATCGGCTTCACCGGCATCGCCATCGCGCTCCTCGGCCGCAACCACCCCGTCGGCATCGCGCTCGGCGCCCTGCTCTGGGGCTTCCTGGAGCGCGGCACCGGCAAGCTCGAGTTCGAGGGCTACGACAAGGAGATCGTCGGCGTGATCCAGGGCGTGATCGTCCTGTGCGTCGTCATCGCCTACGAAGTCGTCCGCCGCTACGGACTCAAGCGCCAGCAGAGCAAGGTCGGCGCGGAACTGGCCGCGCAGGCCGCCGCCCGCGCCAACGACCAGGCCGCCCGTACCAACGACCAGCAGGAGGTGTCGGCGTGAGTGCCACGGCGACTTCCACCCCGCCCGCCGCGGCCCCCAAGGTCTCCGGCGGCAAGGGCGGCCGCACCCGCCTCTCCCTCCCCGTCGTCCTGCTGATCATCGCGGGCGCCCTGCTCGCGCTGTCCGCCGTACGCGCCATCACCGGCGCCCAGGACGTCACCTCCGCCGGGCAGATCAGCGCGGCGCTCGCTATGGCCGTGCCGATCGGGCTCGCCGGACTCGGCGGGCTGTGGGCCGAGCGGGCCGGCGTGGTCAACATCGGCCTCGAAGGCATGATGATCCTGGGCACCTTCTTCGGCGCCTGGGCCGGTTGGCAGACCAACCCCTGGCTCGGCGTTCTGGCCGGTGTCGTCGGCGGGATGCTCGGCGGACTGCTGCACGCCGTCGCGACCGTCACCTTCGGCGTCGACCACATCATCTCCGGCATCGCCATCAACATCCTGGCGCTCGGCTTCACCTCCTACTTCGCCAAGCTCTGGTTCAACACGGGCGAGGCGGCGGCCAAGGGCGGCAGCCCGAAGCAGTCCCCGCCGGCCGACGACATCACCTCGGTGACGATCCCGGGCCTCTCCGACTGGCTGCACTCCATCGAGAAGCACCACTGGTTCTTCGTCTCCGACCTGGCGGGTGTGCTCGGCGGCCTGGTCACCAAGGTGTCGCTGCTGACGATCCTGGCCGTGGTCCTCTTCTGCCTCACGTTCTTCGTGCTGTGGAAGACCTCGTTCGGGCTGCGGCTGCGCTCCTGCGGTGAGAACCCGATCGCCGCCGAATCGCTCGGTGTCAACGTCTACCGCTACAAGTACATCGCGGTGATCGTCTCCGGCGGCATGGCCGGTCTCGGCGGTGCCTTCCTCTCGCTCGTCACCTCGCACATCTACAACGAGGGCCAGACCGGTGGCCGCGGCTACATCGGTCTCGCCGCGATGATCTTCGGCAACTGGCGGCCCGGCGGGCTCGCCATGGGCGCCGGGCTGTTCGGTTTCGCCGACGCGCTCCAGCTGCGCAACGGCGGCGAGTCCGTCCACGCGCTGCTCCTGCTGCTCGTGGTCGTCCTCGCGGTGCTCGCCGCCTGGAAGCTCTACCGCAAGAGCTTCGTCCAGGGCGCGGTCAGTGCCGTCGTCGCCACCGCGGTGCTGGTCTGGTACCTCGCCACGGACACGGTGCCCACCGAGTTCGTGAGCGCCACCCCGTACATCGTCACGCTGCTCGTCCTCTCGCTCTCCGCGCAGCGGTTGCGGATGCCGAAGGCGGACGGCATGCGGTACCGCAAGGGCCAAGGCAAGTGACGGCCCCCGCCGAGGTCGACTGGGCGGCGCTGCGCAGCGCCGCCCAGTCCGCCATGACGCGTGCGTACGTCCCCTACTCGCACTACCCGGTCGGGGCGGCGGCGCTCGTAGACGACGGGCGGATCGTGTCCGGCTGCAACGTCGAGAACGCCTCGTACGGCATCGGGCTGTGCGCCGAGTGCGGACTGGTCTCGCAGCTCCACGTCACCGGCGGCGGGCGGCTGACCCACTTCACCTGCGTGGACGGCGCGGGCGAGATCCTGGTGCCGTGCGGCAGGTGCCGGCAGCTGCTGTACGAGTTCGGCGGGCCGGAGCTGGTCCTTCAGACGCCGGACGGGCTGCGCACACTCGACGAGATGCTGCCGCAGGCGTTCGGACCGGGGCATCTGAACCCGTAACGACCTGGGGGCGCGAGCCCGCTCCCTATCGCCCCCAGGTCGTCACCCGCGGCGCCGGAACCGCCGTGGCCCCCGGTTTCGCCGGGGGCCGCGGCGGTTCACGGGAGACCCGCCCCCTCTCCACCCTCTATGCGCGTAGAGTCATACGGGACTCTTGCGCACGTACGTACAGGCCGGAAGGACTCCCAGGACATGGACGCCATCTCCGTCATCCGCACCAAGCGCGACCGGGGCGAGCTGACCCCCGAGCAGATCGACTGGGTCATCGACGCGTACACGCGCGGTGAGGTCGCCGACGAGCAGATGTCCGCGCTGGCCATGGCGATCCTGCTGAACGGCATGAACCGCGCCGAGATCGCCCGCTGGACCGCCGCGATGATCGCCTCCGGAGAGCGCATGGACTTCGCGTCGCTCTCCCGGCCCACCACCGACAAGCACTCCACGGGCGGCGTCGGCGACAAGATCACCCTGCCGCTGGCCCCGCTGGTCGCCGCGTGCGGCGCCGCCGTGCCTCAGCTCAGCGGCCGGGGGCTCGGTCACACCGGCGGCACGCTCGACAAGCTGGAGTCCATCCCCGGCTGGCGCGCGCACCTCACGAACGAGGAGATGCGACACGTCCTCGACACCACCGGCGCCGTCATCTGCGCCGCCGGGACGGCCTCGCCCCCGCCGACAAGAAGCTGTACGGGCTGCGCGACGTCACCGGCACCGTCGAGGCCATCCCGCTGATCGCCAGCTCGATCATGTCCAAGAAGATCGCCGAGGGCACCGGCGCACTGGTCCTGGACGTCAAGGTGGGCTCCGGCGCGTTCATGAAGACCATCGAGGACGCCCGCGAACTCGCCTCCACCATGGTCGCGCTGGGCACCGACAGCGGCGTGCGGACGGTCGCCCTGCTCACCGACATGGCCACCCCGCTCGGCCTGACCGCGGGCAACGCCCTGGAGGTGCGCGAGTCCGTCGAGGTGCTGGCGGGCGGCGGCCCGAAGGACGTCGTCGAGCTCACCCTCGCCCTCGCCCGAGAGATGCTGGACGCGGCCGGGCTCAAGGACGCTGACCCGGAGAAGGCCCTCGCCGACGGCTCGGCGATGGACGTCTGGCGCCGGATGATCTCCGCCCAGGGCGGCGACCCGGACGCCGCGCTCCCCCTCGCCCGTGAGCGGCACGTGGTCACGGCCCCGGCCACCGGCGTGCTGACCCGGCTCGACGCCTACGACATCGGCGTGGCCGCCTGGCGGCTCGGCGCCGGCCGGGCCCGCAAGGAGGACGCGGTGCAGGCGGGCGCGGGCGTCGAACTGCACGCCAAGCCCGGCGACCCGGTCACGGCCGGGCAGCCGCTGCTGACCCTGCACACCGACACGCCCGAGAAGTTCGAGTACGCGCTGAAGGCCCTGCCCGGCGCGTACGACATCGCCCCGGAGGGCACGGACTTCACCCCGACACCGGTCGTGCGCGAGCGCATCGCCTAACGACCTGGGGACCGATGGGGAGCGGGCTCCCTATCGCTCCCCAGGTCGTCACGCGGACCGCGCCAGGCGCACGCGTTGCGCCCCGGACCACCCGACGGGACCCCACTCCCGACCGGGGAACGCGAACGGCCCGTCCGGGCGGATTCCTCCGCCCGGACGGGCCGTTCCGGTGTACCGGTCGGTCCTACTTGCCGAAGTAGGCGTTGTAGATCGCCACCGAGGACTTGTTGCCCTTCTTGTCGGTGACATCGGCCTTGTAGGAGATGGACTTTCCCTTGGCCGGGTTCTTCACCGAGAGCTTGCCCGACTTGACCGCGGTCTTCTTCCAGGTCTTGCCGCCGTCGTAACTGACGTACACCGACAGCGACTTGAGGTTCTTACCGGCGGCAGCGCCCTGGACCGTCACCGGCACGGACGCGGTCTTGCCCGCGGTGACCTTGCCGTCCAGCGTCACGTTGGGCGTGAAGCGGACCGTGGAGACCGGCAGCGCGGTCCGGGTGCCGGTCTTCTTCGACTGGAAGGTCCAACTGGCGTCGATCCGGCCGGAGACGGCCGACACCTTGGGGGAGATCCGCACGGAGGTGGTCAGCCGGTAGTCGGCCGCGCCGGACGGCACGGCGATGGACTCGCCCTCCAGCGGGTTCGTGTTCTGGACGAGCTTCTTGCCGTTGCGGTACAGCACGGTCTTGACCGAACTGTAGGGCTGCGCACCGAGGTTGCCGCTCCCGTCGGCCGAGAGCGGCACGTCCGCGGTGAGCTCGTTGCCCTCGCGGAAGATTCCCAGACCGGAGCCGAGCGTGGGGCCGAACACCGCGATGTTGACCTTCTTCGCGTACGTGGCACCCGCCTTGAAGGACTGCGGGCCGCCGAGCGTGTAGCCCGACTCGACGTTCGGGTAGCCGTCCGGGTCCACCCCGTCTTCCTGCATGAAGCTGAAGTCCCACTTCACCTTGTCGGCGGTGGACACGTACGCGGTGACGGTGCCGGGCAGTTTGTGCGCGGACGCGGCACCCCAGGAGCCGGACGAACCGGGGAGCAGGCCCCACGCTCCGAAGCTGCCGCTCTTGCCCTTGGCGGACGCGCCGAGACCGACGTTCACCTTGGCCATCTGACCGGCGGTGAACTTCCGCTTGTACCCGGTCGCGGCCTGGGTCACCGGCCCGCCGACCGCGATGTCGTACCGGGTCGCGGCCCCCTTGGTCCAGGAGCCGATCCACTGCTGGGAGAGCGAGCCGTCCGTCACCTTCGGGCCCAGGTGCGCGGTACGCAGACCCTTGTACGACTGCAGGTACCAGCCGTAGCCGTAGCCGGTCTTCTTGGTGTCGAACTGGATCTCGGGCGCGGCCAGCACGTCCTTCGTGCCGGTGGCGGGCAGGGTGATCTCCACCGGCTTGGTCGTGCGCGCGTCGAGGGTCACGCTGGTGTTCTTGCTGATGTCCAGCCGCGGCTGGGACAGCCAGTCGGTGCCCTTGGTGCTGTCCTCCGGGTCGGTGTGCACGGCCGTGTTGAGCACGTAACCGCCCTTGGGCACGCGCACCTTCGCCGTGCCGTTCTCGCCCGTCGGGTGGAGCCACGTCTCGCGCCCCAGGCCGGAGAGTCCGGCCAGGTCGTTCTCGTAGAACGCGGCCGGCTTGCCGTCGCGTCCGATGACCTTGAGGGTGAGGTCGTACGACTCGATCTCGCGCTCGACCGCCGCGGCCGTGCGGACGGTCTGGCCGCCGCCGGTTGCGACGACGTACGCCGAGTAGCCGCCGTCGGCGCTGCCGCCGAGCCGGGTGTCCACGGTCAGCGGCACGTCGACGGTGCCGCCCGCGGGGACGGTCACCTTGTCGGAGCCGAGGGTGAAGAAGCCGGCCGGGGCGGGCTCGCCCTTCGGCCCGGTGCCGTTGACCGCGAGGTCGAGCGTGACGTCCGTCGTACCCAGGTTGCGGTACGTGATCTGCTTCGTGACCGGGGCGTCGTCGGTGTGCGGCCACTGCTGCACGCCGAAGTTCAGCGACACCGGGTCGGCGACGACGGTCTGGGCGATGGCCTTGTCGACGGCGATCCGGCCCGAACCCTGCTGGAACGGGGTGTACGCGCCCGGCTTCGTCGAGGCCGTGAGGGCCCCCTTGAGCTCGGCGTACTTCCAGTCCGGGTGCTGCTGCTTGAGGAGCGCCGCGGCGCCTGCGGCGTGCGGGGTCGCCATCGACGTACCGGAGATCGTCAGGTAGCCGGGCGGGTTCTGGCCCTCTTCCCGGTCGATGACGGAACCGGGGGCGGCGGCGGCCGTGATGTCCACGCCGGGGGCGGTGACGTCGGGCTTGATCGCACCGTCGCCGACGCGCGGGCCGCGGCTGGAGAAGTCGGCCAGTTGGTCCTTGTCGTCGACCGCGCCGACGGTCAGCGCGGCGTCCGCGCTGCCCGGGGAGCCGACCGTGCCGGCTCCGTCGCCCTCGTTGCCCGCCGCGATGGCGAACAGCACGCCCTTGTCGGCCGACAGCTTGTTGACGGCCGCTTCGAGCGGGTCGACCTCCGGGGTGTCCCCGCCGCCGAGGCTCAGGTTGACGACGTCCGCGCCCTGCGCGACCGCCCACTCCATGCCCGCCAGGATGCCGGAGTCGTCGCCGTAGCCGTCGTCGTCGAGCACCTTGCCCGCGAGCAGCTTCGCGTCCGGCGCCACGCCCTTGAACTTCCCGCCGGACTTGGTGCCCGTACCAGCGGCGATCGATGCCACGTGGGTGCCGTGGCCGAACCGGTCCTTGGTGTCGGACGAGGCGGAGAAGTTCTTCGCCTCCACCACCTGGCCCTTGAGGTCCGGGTGGGTGTCGTCCACACCGGTGTCCAGGACGGCGATCTTGACGCCCTTGCCGGTGTAGCCCGCCTTCCAGGCGGCCTGGGTGCCGATCTGCGGGACGCTCTTGTCGAGGCTCGCCTTGCGTACGCCGTCCAGCCAGACCCGGTCGATTCCCGCGGCCGCGGTGCGCTGGAGACCTCGCGACGGCTTGCTGGTGAGCGCCTGCCAGATGGCCTGGGCGTCGTCCACCGGCGTGGTCACCGACTCGGCGTTCAGCGACGTCAGGGTCCGGCCGACCCGGGTGTCGCCCGCGTCATGGACCTCGGCCTTCGCGGCCGACGCCCGCGCGCCCCGGTAGGAGACGATCAGCTTCAGGCCGGCCTTCTGGGCCCTGCGGATCTCCGCGCGGTTCAGCTCGGTGATGTCGAACAGCCGGCGGTCCAGCTTCCCGGAGTTGATCAGCCGGTGGGCATCGGCGGGGACGAGCAGGGTGTGCCCGTCGCGCATCTGCCGCTGCACGGGTATGTGTTCACGCCCCTTCGCGGGAACGAACCGCAGCACCCGTCCCTTGGCGTCCACCGTCACGCGGTCGCCGGTGATGAGCGTCAGCTCGTGCCCCGCCCCGGAGGCGGTGCCCGTCGTCCGGGCGGCGGCGGGCTGGGCCGCGGCCGGGGTGGTCATCCCCGCCGCGAGCGCCACGGCGGCGGCCGTGGCGATGGTCGAGACACACGCGTTTCTCACGTGTTTGCGCAACTCTCCCCCTGGAGAATCAGGCGGCCCACGAGGGCCACTGGTCAGTCGGCGCCGACGGTGGTGGCCGAGCGACCGAACAGCCGAGGGCTGAACGGTCGAGCAGTGAACGGCCGAACCGTCGGACCGCTGGTACAGACCGGTCATGTAACTAGAGGGGAAATCGATCGAACAGGTTCACAGGAGGCGTACGAATAACCGGAGTTGACGTAACTTCATCGCTCCGGGAGCGCGTGCGGGAGGCGAAGGCCGGGGGCGCGGGCCGCAACGGGGCCGTGGTGAGGCCGAGTACGGCGAGTGGGCGGGAATACGGAGCGATGAGTTTCGGCCGCGGGACCGGTCTGTTCTGACATGGAATCGATGACCCCGGACGTGCTCGTCGTCACCGGCCGTGTCACACGGGCCGTGGTCCCGGCACTCTGTGCCGAGCTGGAGTCCCTGCTGTACGACGCCGACGGCGCCGTACGCGTCCCGGACGACGACGGGGTCGACTGCGATGTGGGCGGCGTCGTGCAGGTGGATCTGGCCCTGGTCGAGGCCGTGGCGCGACTGGGACTCGTCGCCCGACGGGCGGGCGGCAAACGGCTGCGCCTACGCGACGCGCCACCCGAACTTCTCGCCCTGCTCGATCTGTTGGGACTGTCCGGTGTGCTGGACGTGGGGTACGGGACGGGGCGCGGAGGTTACGGTCCGGGCCCGGGACGGGGGGCGTAGGGCCCGGAGGCCGCGGAGGGGGCGCGGGGGCTCCGGACGGGGACCGGGGAAGCAGAGAGCGGGGCGCGGGGCCCCGGACCGGGACCCGGGAGGCAGGGAGCGAGGTCCGGGCCGTACGGGGCGCGGCCCCGGGGAGCGATGCCTGAAAGTGCGGCGCTCCAGGAGCGCACGCCTCCCGCCCCCTGCCCCGCTCACCGTCGGCCCCAGCCCCCGACCGCCGGCACCACTCGGCCCGCCACGAGCCCGTTGCGCACACCGCGCCGCATGCCGCGTCGGCCGCGTCTCAGACCGCGTCGGCCGCGTCTCACGCCGCGTCGGCGTCGAGCCGGTCCGGCAGCCCGAACAGCGGGAACCAGCGGGGCGTGTCCAGGAAGCAGTGCATCCCGGTGATGGAGCCCTCCACGATGTCGATGACCTGCACCGCCCACGGCACGAACCCCGGCCCTTCCGGGTTCGGCTTGTAGTGCGCGAACGCCGGGGTGCCGTTCGCCTCCGTCGCCACCAGGCGCGAGCCCGCACAGCTCGCGCCGATGGTCTGCATGAAGCCGGTGATGTCGGCACGCCCCCGGAGCCAGAGGTCGAACGGCGGCATGGTCATCACGGCGTCCTCGCGGAGCAGCGCGGTGAGCGCCGCCATGTCGTACCCCTCGAAGGCGGCGACGTACCGTTCGAGCAGTTCGCGCTGCTCCTCGTCGAGCGGGTTCGCGGTGTCGACGAGCCTGCCCTCGTGCTCCGCGAGGGTGGCACGCGCCCGCTGGAGGGCGCTGTTCACCGAGGCGACCGAGGTGTCGAGCAGTTCGGCGACCTCGCTCGCCTTCCAGGCCAGCACCTCGCGCAGGATCAGCACGGCCCGCTGCCTGGGCGGCAGATGCTGCAACGCCGCGACGAACGAGAGCCGCACCGACTCCCGCGCCACCGCGGCCTCCGCCGGGTCGTCGGCCGACGGCAGGATCCGCCCGTCCGGCATCGGCTCCAGCCAGGTCTTCTCCGGCAGCGGGTTGAGCGCGGCCTCGGCGAGCGGCGTCGGGCCCGACAGGTCGACCGGACGGGCGCGCTTGCTGCCCGCGTTCAGCATGTCCAGGCAGACGTTGGTGGCGATGCGGTACAGCCAGGAGCGCAGCGACGAACGCCCCTCGAACTTCTCGAAGTTGCGCCAGGCGCGCACCATCGTGTCCTGTACGGCGTCCTCCGCCTCGAAGGCCGAGCCGAGCATCCGGTAGCAATAGCCGGTCAGCTCGACCCGGTGCCCCTCCAGTCGGCTGTCGACGTCCGCCGTCCCCGCCGAGACCGTCAGATCACTCATCGCTCCACCCCTGTTGCACTGTGGCACAGATCACTTCAATACCTCGGAAGGTACCGGAGCCCACTGACAACAGGGGTGGAAAGCGGGGAAGCCGTGCCCGCTGCGGCACACCGCGAACGGGACGGTGAGGACCACGCGGCGCGGACGGGGTCAGGTGCCGGGCTTGCGCCCGTACACGTACACGTCGTCGCCGTTCTTCAGCAGCTTCCAGTACGCCTTGGCGTCGGCGTCCCGCATGTTCACGCAACCGTGCGACCCCGGGTTGTTCCACATCTTCAGGCCGACCGAGTGGAACGCCTGGCCGCCGTCGAAGAACTGCGCGTACGGCATCCGCACGTGGTAGATCGTCGAGAAGTGGTTGATGTTGCGCATGTAGATCTTCTTGGACCCGGTGCGGGTCTCGTACCCGTCCCGGCCGGTCCGTACGGGAACCGGGCCGTACTTCAGCTTGCTGCCGTCCTGGATCCAGGACAACTGCCGGGTCAGGTCCACGCACGCGATGCGCCCCTTGTTCGTGGGGCACTTCTTGTCCTTGTTGGGGGTCTTGCCGGCCGCCTTCTGGGCCGTGAGCGTCTTCATCGTGCGCCAGGTGACCGGCCCCGCGTAACCGGACGCCGGGGTGACCCCGTAGGTGTTCTGGAACGACCGGATCGCCTTGCAGTCGGCGGCCGACTGCTTGCCGTCGACCGGCCGGTGCAGGTACTTCTCGACCTGCTTCTGGTACGGCCCCGTGGACGTCGTGCAGGACGCCGCCTGCGCGGAACCACCGGTGCCCAGGACGACGGCGGGCACCGCCGCCAGACCGGCCACGGACGCCGCGAGTACGCGCCGCGTCCGGACCCCTCGTATCTTTCCTGCGACTCTCATGCCGCCGAACTCCTCTTCGCGCTCAGACAGGTGCTTTTGGCCACAGCACTAGACGCGCGTAGAGGAGTGGTTGGTTGTGCGGCGAATGTCTCAGTTCGGTACAGGTGCCGACGTCCCTGGTCAGGTACCGCGTCGGGTGCCCTGGTCAGGTACCGCGTCGGTGCCTGCGGACGTCGGCGTCAGTGCTGCGCGCACGCCGCCGGGACCGGCCGACGGCGCGCGGCCCGCGACCCGTACAGCGTGACCGAGACCACACCGAGGACCGCGAGCAGCCCCAGCGCAACCGTTCCGGGCCAGCCGACGGCGTGGAAGGCGACCGCGCCGAGCGTGCCGCCCGCGCTGGACCCCAGGTAGTAAGCGGACTGGTAGAGCGCCGACGCCTGGGCCCGGCCCTTCGTCGCCGTACGGCTCACGGCCGAGGAGGCGACCGCGTGCCCGGCGAAGAAGCCCGCCGTGATCAGCACCAGACCGAGGAGCACGAGGGCGACTTCGTCGGCGAGCGAGAGCAGTAGTCCTGCGGTGGTCGTGGAGACGGCCAGGTACAGCGCACCCCGGCGGCCGAGCCGGGCCACCAGCCTTCCGGCCGCGGCGGAGGAGACCGTACCGACGAGGTAGACCAGGAAGATCGAGCCGACGACACCCTGCGGAAGGTTGAACGGCTCCGCCACCAGCCGGTAGCCGATCACGGTGTAGACCGCGCCGAACACCGTCATGAACAGCGCGCCGATGGCGTACAGGCGACGCAGCAGCGGATCGGCGAGATGACCGCCCACCGTCCGCGCCACGGCCTTCGGGTTCAGCGACCCGGGGGTGAAGTGCCGTGCCCTGGGGACCAGGAAGTGGAACGCGACCGCGCAGACCGCGGCCAGCAGCCCGACCGCGCCGAGGGCCGCCCGCCAGCCCCATAGCTGGGCTGTCCAGCCGGTGAGGATACGGCCGCTCATGCCGCCGATGCTGTTGCCCGCCACGAACAGTCCGATCGCGGCCACCAGCGCCTTGGGCCGCACCTCCTCCGCCAGGTACGCCATCGCGGAGGCGGGCAGCCCGGCCAGTGCCGCACCCTGTACGGCGCGCAGCGCGACCAGCCAGCCCAGCGAGGGGGCGAACGGCACGAGCAGCCCGACCAGTACCGCGACCGTCAGCGACGCGGTCATCATCTGCCGCCGCCCGAACCGCTCGGAGAGCGCGCTCAGCGGCAGCACGCACAGCGCCAGCGCGCCCGTCGCGGCGGAGACCGTCCAACTGGCCTGCCCGGCCGTGGCGCCCAGCGAGGCGGAGATGGCGGGCAGCAGGGCCTGCGTGGAGTAGAGGAGCGCGAAGGTCGCGACCCCCGCGGCGAACAGAGCGAAGCTCATCCGGCGGTAGCCGGGGCGCCCGGGTTCGAGACGGTCCGCCTCGGCGGGACCGGCGGAGTCCGCGGGGCCGGCCGAGGCGGTCGCGTCGGCGGATACGGCGGTGTCGGCGACGGGGGACGGCTGGGGCGAGGCGCCCACGACGATCGTGGACGCCCCGGTACTGGCAGGAGGCATGCTTCGAACGTAGGCCCCTCCCTTTCATGCGTCCAATGCATGAATCGGACATAATCAATCCCATGGTGCATGAACCCAGCTCACGGCCACGGCTGTCACCCAGCAGTTACGAAGAAGACATTCGGGCCGTTCTCGCACCCCGCCTCGCCCACTTCGCGGCCGTGGCCCGCCACGAGCACGTCACCCGCGCCGCGCACGAGCTGGGCGTGCCGCAGTCGACGCTCTCGCGATCGATGGTCAGGCTCGAACAGGACCTGGGGGTCGCCCTGTTCGCCCGCAAGGGCCGCACCGTCTCGCTCACCCCCGCCGGCCGCACCTTCCTGGCCTCCGCCGAGCGGGCTTTGGGCGAGGTCGAGAAGGCCGCCGAATCAGTACGGGCCGACGCGGACCCGGCCACCGGCAAGGTCGCCTTCGGCTTCCTGCACACCATGGGCTCCGAGACCGTGCCCGCCCTGCTCCGCGCCTTCCGCGCCGACCACCCCGGCGTACGCTTCCAGCTCGTCCAGAACTACGGCGAGGCGATGATCGAACGCCTCCGGTCCGGCGGCCTCGACCTCTGCCTCACCTCACCCGTCCCGGACGCCCCCGACCTGGTGGCCCGCCGCCTCGACGAACAGCGGCTGCGCCTCGTCGTCCCCGAGGACCACCGCCTCGCCACCCGCCGCCGCATCCGCCTCGTGGAGGCCGCCGACGAGAAGTTCGTGACCCTCGAACCGGGCTACGGCCTGCGCCGGATCACCGACGACCTGTGCGCCCAGGCGGGCTTCAGGCCCCGGGTCGCCTTCGAGGGCGAGGAGGCGGAGACCCTGCGCGGCCTCGTCGCCGCCGGACTCGGCGTGGCCCTGCTGCCCCCGCCCGCGGTGGCCCGCCCCGGCGTCGTCGAACTGACGGTGACGGCCCCGAGAGCGGCCCGCGAGATCGGGGTCGCCTGGCTCGACGGCCACCCGGACACCCCGCCCGTGGCGGCGTTCAAACGCTTCCTGCTGTCGCGCCGGGGACACCTGTTGCCGGACTGACGGCGGGGGCGGCTCGCCCGCCGGATCGCGCCGGAGGGCGTCGAGCAGCAGGCGGGTGACGGCACGGCGCGGATCGGTCCGCGACGCACGGCCGCGCAGCATGAGCAAAGCCCCGCCGTTCCCTCCGAACCGGAGGGTGTGGCGAGGCTTCGCCGCGCTCGGTGGCGGGTGGCGCGGTGCGGTCAGATGGTGCCGAACTCTCCGGCCTTGACGCCTGCCACGAAGAACGCGAAAGCCTCGGCAGAGGCGTTCAGTACCGGGCCATTCGAGTTCTTGGAGTCGCGAACGGGGACGATGCCCGTGGCAGACGCATGCGCCGGGGCCCATTCGACGCAGGAACCGCCACTGCCGCTGTAGGAGGACTTGACCCAGCGGAGGGAGGAAGAGTCGGTCGTCACGGGGTGCCCTTTCGTACCTCGTCGATCACGGCGACCGATGCCGCTTGGGACAGCGCTTCGGCCTGTAGCTGATGGTAGGCCCTCACCAGCGGCAGTACGGGGTTGCCGTTCCCCGTTCGTCGCCTTACGTAGTGACGAACTCACCTTTGCTGTATCAGAGTTGACCATCGAACTCGCCGCGCGCGGGCCCCAGCTCGCGCACCGCAGGCCCCGGCCGGGAGACCGCGACCATCACGGAAACCTGTGGGTTCGCATGTCGGAGTCCTCGGACGGGCGCCCCCTGTACGCGTCCATGCATGCCTGTCGGCAACGCCGGTCCATGGAAGGTCTGTTGTGTCAGGTGTGCGCCGAACCGGCCGACCGGAACGAACACGGATGGCTGTTCCTCGACTGGCGGCGCCCGGACGCGCCCCTGACCTGGCCCGAGAGGTCCATCACCTCCATGCCGCCCCTGTGCGCCGAACACGCCTGCGTTTCTGTCCGCCAGTGCCCGTACCTCCGCCGAGCCGAGTACGCCGTACTGCGCGTACGCAAACCCCAGCTCTACGGGGTCTCCGGCACCCTCTACCAACTCGCCGACACCGGATGGCACACCTCCGAGAACGACGTGCTCTCCCCGTACAGCAGTCCCCGTCTCCCCGGCATGCTCGCCTCGCGCCTCCACCGCCAGTTGCGCGGCGTGACGGTCGTCGACCTGCCGTAGCCCACATCGCTTCCGTCGGCGGTGAGGGGTGGATCTTGCCTGCGGTGAGTGTTTCTCCGCGCGTGCGGGGCCTCACCGCGCACGCCCCCTCACCCCCGCAACGACCTCCCGAACCCCGCCGCCAAGGGCATCCGCAGGCCCAGCGGCGGTGGGGCCGCGAGGGCGTCGGTGACCGGGCGGGCGTAGGGGTGGCCGAGGAGCGAGCCGCGGATGAAGTTCGTGGCCAGGGCCGTCACTTCCGCGCGGTGCTGGCGCAGGGAGTGGCCGTCGGAGTGGACCTCGAAGCGGCAGGTGTCGCGGTTGGTCTTCTTGGCGCGTTCGGCGAGTTGGAAGGAGAGTTCGGGGTCCGTGCGGGCGTCGTTCGTGCCGTGGACGAGCAGGACCCGTCGGCCGAGCAGGTGCTTCACCGGTTCTGGTTCCGGTTCCGGCCCTGGTTCTCGTTCCGGTTCGGTCGCCGTGTTCCCGGGGAGCCAGGGGGCCATCGCCAGAACGGAGTTGACCGCCGCGTGGCCGCCCGCGCGGAGGGCGGCCCGGCCGCCCATGCCGTGGCCGGCGAGGCAGACGGGGACGTCGCCGTAGCGGCGTACGACCTCGTCCGCAGCCCATTCGGCGTCCGCCGCGAGCTGGGCTTCGATCGTGTTCCAGCCGCGGCAGCGGTAGCGCACCACGTGGACGGCGAGTCCGTCCGTGCGCCCGGCGCGGGCCAGGGTCCGGGCCAGGGGGAGCTGGGAGGCGTACGAGAGGAGGGAGGGGCGGCGGTGCGAGGCGGGTTCGCCGTCCGGGAGCAGCAGGACCACCCCGCTGACCGCGGTCGGTGCTCCGGCCGTGCCGACGGCCCGTCCCAGTCTCGCGGCGGGGAGGGAGAGCGCGCGCTGTGCCATGACAGAACAGTGTCAGAAGGCCGGGTGTACGCCACCCGTCTTCGCGGTCACTGTTACGTATCGACAAGAGACATTCTACGCGCGTAGGAGCTAGAGTGCCCGAATGATGAGTCCCACCTCGCACACGCCCGGCCGGGATCAGATCCGGCGTGCCCCCAAGGTCCTCCTCCACGATCACCTCGACGGTGGTCTGCGCCCGGGGACGATCGTCGACCTCGCCCTCGCGAGCGGATACGACGGACTGCCGGAGACCGAGCCGGACAGGCTCGGCGTCTGGTTCCGCGAGGCGGCGGACTCCGGGTCGCTGGAGCGCTACCTGGAGACGTTCGCGCACACCTGTGCCGTCATGCAGACCCGCGAGGCGCTGGTCCGGGTGGCCGCCGAGTGCGCCGAGGACCTGGCCGCGGACGGTGTGGTGTACGCCGAGGTCCGTTACGCCCCCGAGCAGCACCTGGAAGCCGGTCTGAGCCTCGAAGAGGTCGTCGAGGCGGTCAACGAGGGGTTCCGCGAGGGCGAGCGGCGGGCCCGCCGGGACGGTCACCGCATCCGCGTCGGCGCCCTCCTCACCGCGATGCGGCACGCCGCGCGCTCCCTGGAGATCGCCGAACTCGCCAACCGGTACCGCGACCAGGGCGTGGTCGGCTTCGACATCGCCGGAGCCGAGGCGGGCTTCCCGCCCACCCGGCACCTCGACGCGTTCGAGTACCTCAAGCGCGAGAACAACCACTTCACCATCCACGCCGGCGAGGCGTTCGGCCTGCCCTCGATCTGGCAGGCCATCCAGTGGTGTGGCGCCGACCGGCTCGGCCACGGCGTCCGCATCATCGACGACATCGAGGTCGCCGAGGACGGCAGTGTGACGCTCGGCCGTCTCGCCTCGTACGTACGGGACAAGCGCATCCCGCTGGAGATGTGCCCGACCTCGAACCTCCAGACCGGCGCCGCGGCCTCGTACGCGGAGCACCCCATCGGGCTGCTCCGGAAGCTGCACTTCCGTGCCACCGTGAACACGGACAACCGCCTGATGAGCGGCACGACCATGAGCCGCGAATTCGAGGAGCTGAGCGAGGCTTTCGGATACACGCTCGACGACATGCAATGGTTCACCGTCAACGCGATGAAGTCTGCGTTCATCCCTTTTGATGAACGTCTGGCGATGATCAACGATGTGATCAAGCCCGGTTATGCCGAGCTCAAATCGGAGTGGCTTTTCCAGCAGACCGCTGCGACCAGCACTTCTTCCGCTCCAGTGGAGTGACGCGCACGGTACGGAGGACGGCCGGGCCGCGCGGGAGCGCGGAATTGTCCGGCAGCTTTCCGTGTGGGGGGATGTTTGCGGGAGGGGCGGTGAGCTGACTACTTTTCAGAACCTCTCAGTCCCCCTCCCCAAGGATGAACTCCCCATGAAGCAGTCTGCTGCAAGGACCCTCGGTGTCGCCGTTCTCGGTGCCGCTTTCGCCGCTGCCGCCGCGGGTACCGCCTCCGCCGCCGTGCTGCCGGCCGACGCCGCCACCACCGCCCTGCCGGTCGCCGGCTCCGCTCTCGGCCCCGTGGCCAAGCCCGGACCGGTCGAGGACACGGCCACCAAGCTCCTCGGCACCGGCCAGCAGAAGCTCGTCGACGATGCCACTTCCCCGGCCAAGGGCCTTCTCGGCGGCCTGCCCGCGGGTGGCGCGAAGGCCGGCGGCCTCTCGGCCAACGGGATCCCGCTCGGCTGATTGGTACGGAGACGTGTGGCACACGCCTGTGGGGCGGGCTTCCGGATGGGGAAGCCCGCCCCACAGGCGTGTCGTGCGCACCTCCGGACGTGCGCTCCCGCGCGGCTCCGTGCGTCCTGCGGAGTCGCGCTACCGGGTCACCAGGCGGGGGCCGACGACGTCTTCTCGGACGGGAACAGCACCCACAGCGCCAGGTAGAGCAGGAACTGCGGCCCCGGCAGCAGACAGGACGCCAGGAAGATCACGCGCATCGTTCCCGCGGAGGTGCCGAAGCGCCGTGCCAGCGCAGCGCACACTCCACCGATCATGCGTCCGTCTCGGGGGCGGGCAAGTGCGGCCATGGTGGGCTCCTTCGTGAACCGTTGGTGGTGAGCAGTTCCGTCGTGCTCCCGATGTGTCCATCGTCGCCCGGCGAACGGGGGCAGAGCGTCGCTCTACGGTGCCGTTCCGACCCTGGGAATCGTCGGGGTCGAGCCCTGAGCCGTCTCGTCCGCCGGGCGGGGAACGGACCTGGTCCGCTGCCGCTTCCTGCGGCGCAGCCGCGCCCGGCACATGGGTACGACCAGCAGATGGGCGAGGGCCACGCCGATGGTGTTCAGCAGCAGCGAGTCGACGTCCACCCGCTGTCCCGGAACCCCGGTCTGCGCCAGTTCGATGCCCAGCGATATCAGCGCCCCGGCGGTGACCGTACGGGCCATCGAGGCCCACGGGGAGACGAACAGCCTCCCCCCGGCCATGGGCAGCAGGATCCCGAGCGGGGCGAGCAGCAGCAGCCCCTCACCGATCCGGCGGGCGGCCTCGACCGGGCCGAGCGAGAGGTCGGCTCTGATGCCGGCGAGTGGTCGCAGATTCGATGCGGTCATCCAGGGCACATCGAGTGGACGCAGGGTCAGCCACCCGACGAACAGCAGATGCGCGAGGAGGAGAAGGGCCCCGGCCGCGCGGAAACGGATGACAGCTTGGCTGTCCGAACCTTGACGCACGCCCTCCTAGACGCGTCGGGCGGCAGGATCGGTTCCGGTCGTCGGCTCAGTCGCCCGTACCCGCGTCCGTCTCCGCCCCCGTACCCGCGTCCGTCTTTCCATCCGCACCCGTACCCGCGTCCGTCGCGGTCGTCAGCGGCGTCGCCGTCTGCGGTCTGGCCTTCGTCTCCGCGGTGCAGAGGTAGCCGCGCGCCGGGTACTTCCCGGGGCCGCCCAGGACCACCGTGCCGTTCGGTGCGAGCGTCGTGCTCTCCGCGTACGTGCACACGATCTGTGCCAGCGCCTCGGCCGGCAGGTCCTCCGGCTGTTCGCTGAGCCGCAGCGTGCCCCGGGGGTCTCCGCGACGCGCCGGGCCTATCCGCAGCTTCTCCGGTACGGCCGTGGTGAACCCGGCCTGCCGCTCGTCGTCCGACGGTCTGCGCCCCAGCTCCTTCAGGAGCGCCTGCGCGACCCGGGTCGGGTCCGCGGTCACCTCGTCGACCTGGACGGTGCGGTCCACCGTGGCCAGTTGCGAGGAGCAGACCAGAAAGACCTGCACGGGTATGCCCTGGAGGGCCTGCGCGGTCACGTCCGGTGCGGGCATCGAGCACGGGACGCGGGACGGCGCGGGACCGGCGTCCACCGGGACGGACGTGGTCCTGATCCCGCAGCCCGCGGCCAGCACGGCCGCGAGCGCGGCCCCGGCCAGCGCCGTCCCCGAACGGCGTGCCCGGTGGTTGCTGCCCATCACGTCGCGTCGTCCTCCTCGTCCGGGCGCCCGGCGTCGTCCCCGCCGGTGCCGTCGGCCCCCTCGGTCCCGGAACGGGTGAGCGATTCGGCGTCGCGCGGCAGCCGCAGGACGAACACCGCGCCGTCGCCGTCGGGCGAGTTCGAGGCCGTGATGTCACCGCCGTGGATGTGCGCGTTCTCCATCGCGATCGACAGACCCAGACCGCTGCCGTCGGAGCGTGGGCGCGAGGCGCTTGCCTTGTAGAAGCGGTCGAAGACGTGCGGCAGGACGTCCTCGGGGACGCCGGGGCCGTGATCGCGGACCTCGATGACGAGTTCGTCGCCCTCGGTCCGCACCGCGACCCGTACCGGCGAGCCGCCGTGCTTGAGCGCGTTGCCGATCAGGTTCGCCAGGATCACGTCGAGCCGGCGTGGATCGAGCCGGACCATGATGCCGCGCTCGGCGTCCAGGTCCACCGCGTCCAGCCAGGCACGGGCGTCGACGCAGGCGGTGACCTGGTCGGCGACGTCGACCGTGTCGAGGACGAGCCGGGCCGTGCCCGCGTCGAAGCGGGTGACCTCCATCAGGTTCTCCACCAGGTCGTTCAGGCGCCGCGTCTCACTCACCACCAGATGCACGGCGGGCGCGATCATCGGGTCGAGGCCGTCCGCCTCGTCCTCCAGCACTTCGGTGACCGCGGTCAGCGCCGTGAGCGGGGTGCGCAGTTCGTGCGACATGTCCGCGACGAACCGCCGACTGGCCTCCTCCCGCGCGCTCATGTCCGCGACCCGCTTCTCCAGCGCGCCGGCGGTCCTGTTGAACGTCCGTGCGAGATCCGCGAGTTCGTCGGTACCGGAGACCACGAGCCGGGTGTCGAGCTTGCCCTCGCCGAGCTTGCGCGCGGCGTCGCCGAGCCGCTGCACGGGCCGCAGCACGGTCGTCGCCGCGGCCTGCGCCAGCAGCGCCGAACCGATCAGCGCGAGTGCGGTGGCGATCCCCAGCGACCAGGCGAGGGAGTTCAGGTCCTGCCGCTCCTGGTCCAGCGACTTCAGCATGTAACCGGTCGGGCCGCCGCCGGTGATCCTCGTCCCGCCCACCAGGTACGGCGTGCCGCGGATGCTGGTCCGCTGCCAGAACAGGTGGTACTCGTACGAGTCGTCCGCGCCCACCTTCTGTTCCTCGGTGACCGCCTTCTGCAACGACGGCGGGACGTTGTCGAGCGTGAACGTGTCCAGGTCGGAGTTGCCGACGATCGGCTTGCCGGCATCGCGCTCGTCGACCAGCAGCACGCTGTACCCGGGCGAACTGCTCGCCATCTGCATGGCGGCGTTCTGCAGATCGTCCTTGGTCGGCCGCGGCGGCAGCGACGCCGCCCGGTTCTGCATCTCCTGCCGGAAGTCCCCGAGCGCCGCGTCCTGGGTACGCGTCAGCACCGCCTCGCGGTTCAGCCAGTAGGCGATGCCCGAGGCCGACACCGCGGCGGTCAGCGCCACCAGCCCGAACACGACGACGAGGCGCAGACGCAGGCTCGTCCAGCGCAGCCCCGCGAGCAGGCTCCGTTCGGCGACACCGCTCACTGAGGCGAGTCCAGCCGGTAGCCCACGCCCCGAACCGTACGGATCAGGGTCGGCGACGACGGCACGTCCTCCACCTTGGCGCGCAGCCGCTGCACACAGGCGTCCACCAGCCGGGAGTCGCCCAGGTAGTCGTGCTCCCAGACCAGCCGCAGCAACTGCTGCCGCGACAGGGCCTGGCCCGGCCGGCGGCTCAGCTCCAGCAGGAGCCGCAGCTCGGTCGGCGTGAGCTGGAGGTCCTCGCCGTTCTTCGTCACGGTCATCGCGGACCGGTCGATCACCACGTTCCCGAAGACCGCGGAGTCGGTGGCCTCGCGCTCACCGCGGCGCAGCACCGCCCGGATACGGGCGTCGAGCACCCGCCCCTGCACCGGCTTCACCACGTAGTCGTCGGCGCCGGACTCCAGTCCGACGACCACGTCGATGTCGTCGCTGCGCGCCGTGAGCAGGATGATCGGCAACTGGTCGGTGCGCCGGATGCGACGGCACACCTCGAAACCATCGATGCCGGGCAGCATCACGTCCAGCACGATCAGATCCGGCCGCTGCTCGCGCAGCAGCTTCAGGCCGTCCTCTCCCGTCGCCGCGGTGGCCACACGGTGGCCCTGGCGTGACAGCGAGAGTTCGAGGGCCGTGCGGATGGAATCGTCGTCCTCGATCAGCAACAGGAAAGGCACGGTGGTCATTCTGGCCCATGGTTGAGCCTCAGTTCGACCGCGGGCGCCCACGCGTACACCCCAAGCGCGGGCCACGCGTCGACGACAGGCCCTGTGACAGGGCTGTGACAGTCGGGGGACAGCGTGATGAAACTGCCCCGGCAAGCTCGTTGGCACATGGAACGGCCGGACTCCACCGATGGGGGGCGCGAGATGAACGCAACTCACAGCATCACCGCAAGCGCAGTTGTCACGCGTCTCCACGATGTCGGCCGGAGCACGGAGAAGTCCGGTGCAGGAGCGGGTACGGCCCTGCTCGAACGGGGCCGGGAGCACGGGGGAGCACGGGGGTGCGCCCGTGGCGCCGGACGTTCGCACACGTCGTCGTCCGCGTCCGCCGAGCAGGGCCGACGGCCCTGGATGGCGGTGGTCGACGCGCCCGTGGGGGGAAACGCGGGAAACGGGGGGAACGGGGGAAGCCGCAGGGGGAAGCACGGGGAAACCGCGTACGGGGAGGCCACGGGGGAGCGGAAGGCACCGGCGCCGGCCGAGGACGTCGACACGGCGTTCACGGCCTACGTCCGGGAGCGCCGCGCCTCCCTGTACGCGACCGCCTACCACCTGACCGGTGACCGGTTCGAGGCCGAGGACCTGCTGCAGAGCGCCCTCTTCTCGACGTACCGGGCATGGGACCGGATCAGCGACAAGGCGGCGGTGGGCGGCTATCTGCGCCGCACCATGACCAATCTGCACATCAGCGCCTGGCGCAGGCGCAAGCTCAACGAGTACCCGACCGAGGAGTTGCCGGAGACGCCCGGCGACACGGACGCGATGCGCGGCACGGAACTGCGCACCGTGCTCTGGCAGGCGCTGGCCCGGCTGCCCGAACTCCAGCGCACGATGCTGGTCCTGCGTTACTACGAGGGCCGCACCGACCCGGAGATCGCGTCCATACTCGACATCAGTGTCGGCACGGTGAAGTCCAGCATCTGGCGGTCGCTCCGCCGGTTGCGCGAGGACGAGGTCCTCAGCTTCGGCCGTGACCAGGAGGAGTCCTTCGGCGAGTTGGTGGCCTGAGGGCGGGGGGAACGGGGATACGGGGGTATCACGGGGGCGCTGCTTCGGGGGAGGCGGCGAAGTACAGGGGGGAAGGGGAACGCTGCGGGGGCGGACGGGTCGGGGGGCCTGTCCGCCCCCGTCGGCATGTGGGCATGTGTGGCGGCGTGTTGCCCATGGGGGCGCGGGTGTGCAGGGTATGACGCCTTTTCGGGAGGGTGGGGCCGTCACGCCGTTTCGCGTGTCGTGGGGGTGCGGCGACATCGGCCCGCCGCCGCTGCCGCCAGCCGCCCCAGAGCCTCCTCCTTGCCGCAGGGGTGGGCGCCCAGGGCCGCCTGCCGGGCCACGATCCGCCGCTCCGCCCGCATCAGCCGCCAGCCGCGCCGCAGCAGGAACGGCACCGACTTGCGGCCTTCCCGCAGATCCCGCACCAGTCGGCGGCGGAACGTCGTCGTGGGGCGGCCGCGCAGGCACAGCGCGTCCGCGAGCACACCGAGCTCCTGGCAGCGTTCGACTATGTCCGCCGCGAAGATCCCCTCGGCCACGAACAGCGGCGTGCGCGCGATGTGGAGCGTCTCCCGGCCGACTCGGGAGCTCGTGGCGATGTCGTACACCGGGACGTCCGTGCGTCCGTCGCGGCACAGCTCCTCGATCGCCGCGACCGCCGCGTCGGCGTCCCAGGACAGCACGGAGTCCCAGTCGATGTCCGTGCTGCCGTGGACGAGCGGCAGCGTGGGGTCGTCGCACTCCTTGTAGAAGTCGTCCAGCCGCAGCACCGGCAGTTCGGTGCGGGCGGCGAGGTGGGACTTGCCGGAGCCGGACGGTCCGGCGAGCAGCACGACACGGGTCGGGATCGGTTGGGAATTCACAGAACATGAGTGTGATGCATGGCCCCGGGCAGCGATCCACCGGTGGTCGTGTTGGTATGGAGCATCGCACCTCAACCACGTTGCGCACCCGGTTGATTACTCGCCCGGACTGTACGGTCGACGCGGTCGCGTGCTCACGGCGGCGGCCCCGCGCGCATGAGGCGGCCCGCTCTGCGGAATTCCGGGAAGCGGGCCGCACGCCTCCGTGTCCGCGTCGGCCGCCGCTCCGGACCGGGCGGACACGGGTTCCGCTCCGGCCGGGGCGGAACCCGTGCGGTGCGCCGGGACCCGCCCCGGCCCAGGCTCAGTACGAGGAGCCCGACACGCCGAGCGCGCCCGTCGGGTGCCAGACCGTCTTCGTCTCCAGGAAGGCCGTCAACCGGTGGGTGCCCGGATCGGCCGCCCAGTCGAAGCCGCCCTCCTCGCCCACAGCCTGTGGGCGCAGGACGCGCTTCAGGTTGTCCGCCGCCGCGATCTCCAGCTCCTTCGCCAGGGCCGGGTCCGCGCCCGTGAGGTCGATGGCGTTGACGTCCTGGTGGGACGCGAGCGGCGTCGCGATCTCCGCCGTCCTCCCGGACAGGATGTTCACCACGCCGCCCGGCACGTCGGAGGTGGCCAGCACCTCGCCCAGGGACAGGGCGGGCAGCGGGGACGCGGCCGAGGCGACGACGACCGCGGTGTTGCCGGTCGCGATCACCGGGGCGAGCACCGAGACCAGGCCCAGGAACGAGGACTCCTGCGGTGCCAGGACCGCGACCACCCCGGTCGGTTCGGGTGTCGACAGGTTGAAGAACGGGCCCGCGACCGGATTCGCCCCGCCCACGACCTGGCCGATCTTGTCGGTCCAGCCCGCGTACCAGACCCAGCGGTCGACCGTCGCGTCCACGACCGCCGCCGCCTTGGACTTCGACAGGCCCTCCGCGTCCGCCACTTCGCGTACGAACTGGTCCCGGCGGCCCTCCAGCATCTCCGCGACGCGGTAGAGGACCTGGCCCCGGTTGTACGCGGTCGCGCCCGACCAGCCGCCGAACGCCTTGCGGGCGGCCACGACCGCGTCGCGCGCGTCCTTGCGGGAGGACTGGGGGGCGTGCGCCAGCCACTTGCCCTTCTCCGCCGCGTCAGCGGCTGATGCCTTCGCCGTCACCTCGTACACCCGGCCGCTCTCGGAGCGGGGGAACTTGCCCCCGACGTACAGCTTGTAGGTCTTGAACACGCTCAGACGGTTCGGACGGTTATCGGACATCGAGGTACGCCTCCAGGCCGTGACGGCCGCCTTCGCGGCCGAAGCCCGACTCCTTGTAGCCGCCGAACGGCGAGGTCGGGTCGAACTTGTTGAACGTGTTGGCCCAGACGACGCCCGCCCGGAGCTTGTTCGCCACCGCGAGGATGCGGGAGCCCTTCTCCGTCCAGATGCCCGCCGACAGGCCGTACTGGCTGTTGTTGGCCTTGGCGACCGCCTCGTCGGGGGTGCGGAACGTCAGCACGGAGAGTACCGGGCCGAAGATCTCGTCACGGGCGATGGTGTGCGCCTGGGTGACGTTCGTGAACAGCGTCGGCGCGAACCAGTAGCCCGCGGTGGGGAGTTCGCAGGGAGCGGTCCAGCGTTCGGCGCCCTCCGCCTCGCCCGTCTCGGCGAGCGCGGTGATCCGGGCGAGCTGCTCGGCGGAGTTGATCGCGCCGATGTCGGTGTTCTTGTCCAGCGGATCGCCGAGCCGGAGCGTGGACAGCCGACGCTTGAGCGCGTCCAGCAGCTCGCCTTGGACCGACTCCTGCACGAGCAGCCGCGAGCCCGCGCAGCAGACCTGGCCCTGGTTGAAGAAGATGCCGGTGACGATGCCCTCGACGGCCTGGTCGATCGGGGCGTCGTCGAAGACGATGTTGGCGCCCTTGCCGCCGAGTTCGAGGGTCAGCTTCTTGGAGGTGCCGGCGACCGAGCGGGCGATCTGCTTGCCGACCGCCGTGGAGCCGGTGAACGCGACCTTGTCGATGTCCTGGTGCTCGACGAGCGCGGCGCCCGCGTCCCCGTATCCGGTGAGGATGTTCACGACGCCCCTGGGCAGGCCCGCCTGGCGGCAGATGTCCGCGAAGAACAGCGCGGACAGCGGGGTCGTCTCGGCGGGCTTCAGCACCACCGTGTTGCCGGTGGCGAGCGCCGGAGCGACCTTCCACGCCAGCATCAGCAACGGGAAGTTCCACGGGATGACCTGGCCCGCGACGCCGAGGGGGCGCGGGTTCGGGCCGTAACCGGCGTGGTCCAGCTTGTCGGCCCAGCCCGCGTAGTAGAAGAAGTGCGCCGCGACGAGCGGAAGGTCCGCGTCCCGGGTCTCCTTGATCGGCTTGCCGTTGTCGAGGGTTTCGAGCACGGCGAGCTCGCGGCTGCGCTCCTGGATGATCCGGGCGATGCGGAAGAGGTACTTGGCACGCTCGGAACCAGGCAGCGCCGACCACTTCTCGAACGCCTTGCGAGCCGCCTTCACGGCCCGGTCGACGTCCTCGGCACCGGCCCGCGCGACCTCGGACAGCACCTCCTCGGTGCTCGGCGAGACCGTCTTGAAGACCCTGCCGTCGGCCGCGTCGGTGAACTCGCCGTCGATGAACAGGCCGTACGAGGGCGCGATGTCGACGACCGCGCGCGACTCGGGGGCGGGCGCGTACGCGAAAGCGGACGCGGGTGCGGATGCGGGCGTGGACGCGGTTGTGGAAGTGGAAGTGGATGCGGATGCGGATGCGGATGTCATGGGGATCAGTCCACCGTCACGTAGTCGGGGCCGGAGTAACGGCCGGTGCTGAGCTTCTGACGCTGCATCAGCAGATCGTTCAGCAGGCTGGAGGCGCCGAACCGGAACCAGTGGTTGTCCAGCCAGTCGGCCCCCACGGTCTCGTTCACCAGCACCAGGAACTTGATCGCTTCCTTGGACGTGCGGATGCCGCCGGCCGGCTTCACGCCGATCTGTACGCCGGTCTGCGCCCGGAAGTCGCGCACCGCCTCCAGCATCAGCAGGGTGTTCGCGGGCGTGGCGTTCGTACCGACCTTGCCGGTCGACGTCTTGATGAAGTCGGCGCCCGCCATCATGCCGAGCCAGGAGGCGCGGCGGATGTTGTCGTACGTGGACAGCTCGCCGGTCTCGAAGATCACCTTCAGCCGGGCGTCGGGGCCGTCGGCCCGTGCGCACTCGGCCTTCACGGCGAGGATCTCCTCGTACACCTTGAGGTAGCGGCCGGAGAGGAAGGCGCCCCGGTCGATCACCATGTCGATCTCGTCGGCCCCGGCGGCCACGGCCTCACGCACATCCGCGAGCTTCACGTCGAGCGCGGCGCGCCCGGCGGGGAAGGCCGTCGCCACGGACGCCACCTTCACGCCGGACCCGGCCAGCGCGGCGACGGCGGTCTCCACCATGTCGGGGTAGACGCAGACCGCCGCGGTGCGCGGGGTCGTGCGGTCGGGCTCGGCATCCAGGGGATCGGAGGAGAGCCGAGGCGAAGCGTAGCGAAGCGGGTCGGGGTGGACGGCCTTGGCGGCGAGGGCCCGGACCTTGCCCGGGGTGTCCGCGCCTTCCAGCGTCGTCAGGTCGATCATCGAGATCGCCAGATCGATGGCGTACGCCTTGGCCGTCGTCTTGATCGAACGGGTTCCGAGGGATGCGGCACGCGCTTCGAGGCCGACGGCGTCGACGCCGGGCAGCCCGTGCAGGAAGCGGCGCAGCGCACTGTCGGACGCGGTCGCGTCGGAGAGGGGGGTACCGCCCCGCTCGAACGCGGTCGAGAGCCTGGGGGAGGGAGCTGTGGTGGGCATGGTCACCAGATGAGCATATCTACGCGCGTAGCGGCGTGTACAGGGGGTCGGATCCTCCGTGGGCGCGCGGGAGCGTCCGCCCCGACGGCAACCCGGTTCGCGCGGGAGGGGCTTCGTGGGCGCGCGGGAGCGGGTGAACCGGCGCCCGTACGCCTTCCTCCGCGGGCGCGCGGACGGGGACGACTGCCCCCGGGACCCGAGACCGCTCACGACGTCGAACCCTCCGCGGGCGCGGGGACGGGGACGACTTGGCGAGCAGGGGGAGGGCGGCGTGGCCGAACCCTCCGCGGGTGCGCGCGGGGACGGGGGTCCGGCTCCTTTGGGGTCCTGTGCGGTGGCCGGGTCCGGCTCTCCCGAGTGGTGCGCGGCGGAGGGGCCGGGCTCCTTCGGGGGCTCACGTGACGGCGAGGTCCGGCCGCCCCTCCCGGCCTCCGGCAGGCGTCAGGCACAATCGGGCCCATGACGAGCCCCACACCGCCCGCCGAGCCGACCTACGCCGACCGGACCTTCCGGTCGTCCGCCGGGATCGTCGGCGGTGTCCTGCTGCTTCTGTTCATCTGCTGGCTCGGCGGGGACGCCCTGCTCAGGGGGCGCGGCCGGACGCCCTGGCTGGCGCTGGCCGGGCTGCTGACCGTGGTGCCGCTCGTCGTCGCGTTCTCCGTGCGGCCCGCCGTCCTCGCGAACGAGCGGCGCGTCCGGATCCGCAACCCGTTCCGGACGATCACCCTGCCGTGGACCGAGGTCGCGGATCTGCGCGCCGCATATTCGAGCGAGCTGTTCACCGAGGACGGCACCAAGTACCAGATGTGGGCGGTGCCGGTGTCGCTGCGGCAGCGCAAGAGGGCGGCCCGGCAGCAGACCCGGGACGCGACGACGGATCCCCGCGGCCGGACCTCGGGGCCGGCGGACGTCCGTGACAGCAAGTCCCCGATGGCGCCGGCGGACCGGACCATGGCGGATCTGCGCGAGATGGCGGAGCGCGCCAAGGCGGTCGCGTCGGCCCCGTCCGAGGCGCCGGGCTCGTCCGGGGCTCCCGAAGCCCCCGGATCGGTGCGGTGGGCGTACGAGGTGATCGCGCCGGCGGTGGTGGGTGTGGTGCTGTTCGTCGTGCTGCTCGCGACCGGCTGAGGCGCGACCGGCCGAGGCGGGTCGGGCCAGGGAGGGCCGGGACCGGTCGGCCGCGATCGGGCGGGCCAGAGGCCGGGCGTGGCGGACGCGGGGCCGGGCAGGCCGTCAGTCACGTTCGAAGTGGTGCGTACGGCCGACGACCGAGAAGCCGCGGCGTTCGTACCAGTGGCGTGGCCAGTCAGCGGCATCAGCGGTGAGGAATCGCGTACCGCAGCCCGCGTCGGCGGCCAGACTCAGGGCGGTGGCCAGGACGGCGTCCGCGTGGCCACGCCCGAGGTGGGCCTGCGAGGTGATCAGGTCCTCGACCTGGGCGGTGCCCGTCTCCGGGTCCAGGTAGAGGTCGGCCCATGAGACGACCTCGCCGTTCTCCGCGCGGGAACCGATGAAGTGCACGATGGCGGCGCCGCGGTGCCGGGCCTCGCGCCGGTCGACGAGGTGACGTATCACGTCGCCGTCGGCGTCCGGCAGGAAGCCCCGCCAGCGCCGGGCGAGCGGGGCCCGGATCTCGTCGAGGTCCACCACCTCCGCGTGGCCGCCGTCCGGCACCGGCCCTGTGTGCAGCATGACCAGACAGACGGAATGCGTGTAGCCGGCCCGGACCAGCGGCCCCGCGCACGCGGTGGCGAGAGCGTCGTCGAGTACGGAGACCAGCCGGTACGGCAGATGCCCCAGCACCTCGTCCGCGACGGCGGGCAACGCTTCGGGGTCGGCGGCCCGGCCGATGGTCCCGCCGACGGCCGGGTCGATGACGAGCTGGTTGTTCGCGCGGGAGTGGGCGAAGGCGTCGTCGAGCACGGCGAACCCGCCGGGAAGGTCGACGGTGCGAGCGGCCTGGCGGCGGGCGAAGTCCGACAGGAAGGTGTGGATTCGTTGCGGTTCCGGGCGAGGCATGCGCGGCAGCCTAGTTGTACTGCCCTTGCCGTCTGTGCCGCTGCCCTGGCCGTCCGCCGCCTGCGCCGCTGCCGCCTGTCGTGGCCGGGCAGCGGCAGGTTGACGACAGGGCCGGGGTCATGTGCGGCCCGGTGGCCTCCGGGACTGCCGGGCCCTTCGGGCTACGGCCACTCGGTGGCCCTGCCACCCGTGGGCGACGGCAGTGCCACCGTGCGCCCGGTGTTCGCGCGGCAAGGCGTGCGCAGGCGACGGGCGGGGACGGTCAGCACTCCGAGGCAGGCGATGACGAGGACGATCCCGGCCCAGCCGAGGGCGGGCAGCCGCTCGCCCACGACCAGCACCGCGAACACCGCCGCCACGGCGGGCTCCAGCAGGGACAGGGTGGTCGCCGTGCTGACCGGGACGCGGGCCAGACCGAAGCCGAACAGGACGTATCCGGTGAACATCGGCACCAGCGCCATGTAGAGGCCCACGCCTGCGTTCGTCCAGGTGGCGACCAGCGGCGCCCCGGTGAGGAGCAGCATCGGCACGAGCATCAGCCCGCCCAGTCCGAACACCGAACCCATGGCCGCGCGCGACGGCACGCCTCGCGTGATGAGGCGGTGCGCCGCCCACGCGTACACGGCGTAGGTCACGCCCGCGAGCAGCCCGAGGCCCACGCCGACGACGGTCCGGACGGCCGAGCCCGTACCGGGCCCGGATCCCGAGCCGACCCGCGCCGCCTCGGCCGCGCACAGCAGCACGGTGCCGATCAGCCCCAGTGCCGCGCCCGCCATCCAGCGCCGGGACAGGCGCCGCCGATCGACGCCCCGTTCGATCAGCGCGGAGGCCAGTGGGGCCGAGCCGATGGAGATGACCGTGCCCACCGCGACACCGGCCAGATGCATGGAGGTGTAGAACGCCAACGGGTACAGCGCCACCCCGGCTCCGCCCACGAGCACGGTCCGCCACCCCGCCCGGAGGTCCGTGCGCACCCGCGCGATGCTCCGCCCGGCCACCGCCGCCTGGAGCAGCCCGCCCAGGCCCATCGCCGCGGCACCGATCGCCAGCGGCCCCACCTGTGGTGCGAAGGTCGCCGCGGTGCCCGTGGTGCCCCACAGCACCGAGGCCACCAGCACGGCGAGCGCGCCCGCCCCTGCCCCCGTTCCCGGCCCGGCTCCTGTCCTTCTTCCGGAGGCACGTGCGGCGGGTCGCGTCACAGGTCGTCCACCAGGCGCGCCGCCAGGTCGCGGGCATGCCGCATGCGCGTGCCGTCCCCTTCGAGGCCCGCGCGGACGATGGCGCCTTCGAGCAGGAAGGCCAGGTGTTCGGCCGTGGCGCGGATCTTCTCCTCCTGGCCGGGCAGCAGTTCTGCCAGGTGCCCGGCCAGGATGTCCTCCACCTCTTCCTTGTGCCGGCGCACCACCGTCCGGCCCTCGTGACCGCTCGGCAGTTCGGCGGCGGCGTTGAGCAGTCCGCACCCCCGGAAGCCGTGCTCGTAGGCGAGTCGGGCGTGGTCGGCGTACGCGTCGAAGACGGCGAGCACGGCCTCGCGCGGACCCCGTGCGCCGGCCAGGCGCTCCTGGTAGAGGCCGAGCCATTCCTCGTGCCGGGCCTGGAGGTAGGCGCGGACCAGATCGGCCTTGGAGTCGAAGTTGTTGTAGAGACTCATCTTCGCCACGCCGGCCTCGGCCGTGATCGTGTCGATTCCCGTCGCCGCCACGCCGTCGGCGTAGAACCGGCGCGCCGCGGCATCGAGGATCCGGGCCCGTGCGGCCCCGCGCCTGCGCGTCACGGGCCGTTCCTCGGCGGCTTCCGTCTCGGACATGGCTACCCCTCTCCGTCATTAGGTAGACCAGTCTATCTAATGACGGAGAGGGTGAGGGGAGAGGGTGAGGTGTGTGAAGGGCGCCCGGCTCGATTCCGGCGGTCCGGGGCCCGTGTCATGTCGTGCGGTGGGAGGGGTGGTTCATGCCATGAGGCGGTGGTTCACGCGGTGAGGCGGGTGGGCGGTTCAGTAGTCCCAGTCGTCCCAGCCGCCTCCGTGTCCGTGCCGAACCACACGGAAGCTCGCGCCCACGCCGTTGAACACGGACACGCCTCCCTGGACGTGCTGCGGGATCACTCCGGAGGTGTCGCCGTACGGCCCGACGACGGCGATCGGCCCACCGTTGTCGCAGGTCGCCCCGGAGAAGACCTCGACGGTCATCCGGCTCTCGTTGAAGATGTTGAAGCTCGTGGAGCCGAGGCCGCTGGCCGCGGTGACGCAGCCGTCGGGGTAGGCGGGGTACGTGCGCTCGTTGAAGTGGATGCGGCCCACCTTGTGGCCCCTGTCGTATCCGCCGCCGTCTCCTCCGTCGCTCTCGTGGTCCTGGCCCTCGTCGTGGCCCCCGCCCCGCCCGTAACCCCCGTCGTCCTCGTCGTCGCCCTGGTCGTTGCCGCGATCCCCGCCATCGTCGCGCACCTGGCCCTCGTCGCCCCCTTCCTCCCCGCGCCCGCGCTCGTCGCCTCTGCTCTTGCTCTCGGCGCCGTTCGCCCCGGTGTCGCCCTTGTCGGCCTTCTGGGGGGTGGCCACCTCGTGCGCGGCCGGGGCGGGGGCGGCGGCCTGCCGGGCGACCGCCGGGGTCTCGGGCTTCTCGGTGCCGTCGGCCGAGGCGAAGGTGGAGTTGGTGGCGGCCAGGGCCGCCGCGGCCGCGGCGGCGACGGCGACGGTGGTGGTGGCCGTGATGATGGTGGAACGTGTGACCATGTCACTTCCTCCTGTCTGAGGGAGGTTGGCTGGGTAGCCGACCCGCTACCGAACGTACTTATGGTCATCTTTTGTGTCATGTCGGGCATATCGAACGGCTGGCGTCCGGGTGTCGAGTGGTTCGGCGCGCGGCGTCCCGCCGGGGCGTGACGACCGGGGCTCGGCGACGAGACGACGAAAACGCCGGGCGGTCGAGGGTCGATGTCCACCGCGCGCACAGCCGCGACGGAGCCGCGACGCGCACAGCAGCCCACGACGGGTCCTGTGGATGAGAGGCGCGGAGGGTGTGGGTCGGGAAGCCCGTCGGAGAGGCGGTCGGTGAATTGGCCCTTCGGGCGCTGAGCCGTCTTCTGCCGCTGGGGGCTGGGCCCTCGCGTTCTGGGCCGGCGCCGGAGCCCTGGACTCGCCCTCGGTGTCATGGCTGCGCTGCTGCCCGGTGGCCTCGCCGCGGTCGCCACGGTCGCCATATGGCGACCGCCCCGACCCGACCCGCCCCGACCCGCCCCGACCCGCCCCGCCCCGCCCCGGCCCCGCGGATCGGGGCAGGTCGGGACGATGGGGTGACGCTGCTCGCCGCTCTCGTCGGCTCATCGCCCGGTTGGCCCGGAACGGCGGCAACTATGCCTCTATTTGGGTGAGTTGAGGAAGCCGTTCAATCGTGTGCGCCTCGGTGGCCGGGACGGTGCGCGGCCTGCGCGGGGAGCGGCTGGTGACGTCCCTCCACGACCGAGTGCTGTCCCGTTGGGGAGGGCGCCGGGTTCCGGCCCGGGCATCCGGACGCCGGGTTCCCGGCCCGGGCGCTCCGGCGCCAGGCCCCGGACCCGGTCCTCCCGAAGGCAGGTCCGGGCCCGGGACCCCGTGTCAGATCCCGGCCGCCGCCGCCAGGTCCCGCTTGATTCCGGCGAGCAGCCGGGCTCCCTCCGCACGGGCCTCGGGCAGGCCGTCCGCCGAACCGACCGGCACCACGACCTCCAGGTAGCACTTCAGCTTCGGCTCGGTGCCGCTGGGACGGACGATCACCCGGGCGCCCCGGAGGTGGTAGCGCAGCCCGTCGGTGGGCGGCAGCTGCGCGCTGCCCCGCGTCAGGTCCTCGGCCGAGACGACGTCGATGCCGCCGAGCGAGGCGGGCGGACGCTCGCGCAGCCGCCGCATGGCCTCGGAGATGACCGACAGGTCCTCCACCCGCACCGACAACTGGTCGGTCGCATGCAGCCCGTGCTCGACCGCCAGGTCGTCGAGGAGGTCGAGGAGCGTACGGTCCCGCTCCTTGAGGACGGAGGCGAGTTCGGCGACGAGCAGCGCCGCCGTGATGCCGTCCTTGTCACGCACGCCCTCCGGGTCGACGCAGTAGCCGAGCGCCTCCTCGTATCCGTACCGCAGGCCGTCCACCCGGGCGATCCATTTGAAGCCGGTCAGCGTCTCCTCGTACCCGAGGCCCGCCCGCTCGGCGATCTTCCCGAGCAGCGAGGACGACACGATCGACTCGGCGAACACGCCCGTCGCGCCCCGGTCCACCAGATGCGCGGCGAGCAGCGCGCCGACCTCGTCGCCGCGCAGCATCCGCCAGCCCCCGTCGGCAGCCGGGTCCGGGACGGCGACGGCGCAGCGGTCGGCGTCCGGGTCGTTGGCGATGACGAGATCGGGTTCGACCCGGCGCGCGGTGGCGAAGGCGAGATCCATCGCACCGGGCTCCTCCGGGTTGGGGAAGGCGACGGTGGGGAACGCCGGGTCGGGATCGGCCTGCTCGGCGACGAGCACCGGCTCCGGGAATCCGGCGCGGGCGAAGGCGGCGGTCAGCACGGAGGTGCCGACGCCGTGCATCGCCGTGTACACGACCCGGGCGGTGCGCGGCGATCCGGGGGCGAGCACGGCGTCCGTACGGGCCAGGTACGCGTCCAGGACCTCGTCGCCGAGGATCTCCCAGCCGTCGTCCGGGCGGGGCACGGTGTCCAGCGGGCCGACCGCGGCGATCTCGGCGGCGATCCGGGCGTCCGCCGGGGGGACGATCTGCGAGCCGTCGCCGAGATAGACCTTGTAGCCGTTGTCGCGCGGCGGATTGTGGCTGGCGGTCACCTCGATGCCCGCGACGGCCCCCAGATGCCGTATGGCGTACGCGAGCACGGGAGTGGGCAGCGGACGCGGGAGCACGGCCGCGCGCAGGCCCGCGCCGGTCATCACGGCGGCGGTGTCGCGCGCGAAGTCGGCCGACTTGTACCGGGCGTCGTACCCGATGACGACGAGCCCGTCGCCCTGTCCCTCGGCCTTGAGGTACGCGGCGAGCCCGGCTGCCGCCCGGATGACGACGGCGCGGTTCATCCGCATCGGCCCGGCCCCCAGCTCTCCGCGCAGCCCGGCCGTGCCGAACTGGAGCGTGCCGGCGAACCGCGCGGCGATCTCGGCGGTGCTCTCGGCGTCCTCGGCGTCGAGGAGCCCGGCCAGCTCGTCACGGGTCTCGGGGTCGGGATCCTCGGCGAGCCACGTCCTGGCCCGGGCCATGAGGTCCTGCTGCATGGATCCGCCTTTCTGCGGGGGTGGGTTGGGGGGTGCCGACGCCTGTCGGGGCGCGGCATCCGTTCCGGGGCCGTCGCGCCCGCCGCGCCGGGCCGGTGCCTGCCGTGTCGGGTCGACAGCCGCTGTGGCCGGCCGGTGCCTGCCATGTCGCGCAGGACGCGCACGCCGCGATCGGTGTCCGTCGCGCCCGGCCGGTTCGTGCCGTGCGCAGTCGGTTCTGCCGTGCCCGGCCGACATCCGCCGTGCCCGGCTCAGATCCGTTCGAGCACCCGGGCCAGCAGCGTGCCCATCCGTGCGGCGGAGTCCCGCCCCGCCTGGAGCACCTCCTCGTGGTTGAGCGGTTCGCCGCTCAGCCCGGCCGCCAGGTTGGTGACCAGCGAGATGCCCAGCACCTCGGCCCCCGCCTCGCGTGCGGCGATCGCCTCCAGCACGGTGGACATGCCGACCAGGTCGCCGCCCATGACCCGGACCATGTTGATCTCGGCGGGCGTCTCGTAGTGCGGGCCGGGGAACTGCACGTACACACCCTCTTCGAGGGTCTCGTCGATCTCCTTGCACAGTGCGCGCAGCCGCGGCGAGTACAGGTCGGTCAGGTCGACGAAGTTGGCACCGACGATGGGCGACGCCGCCGTCAGGTTGATGTGGTCGCTGATCAGGACCGGCTGGCCGGGGCGCATGCCCTCGCGCAGCCCGCCGCACCCGTTGGTCAGGACGACGGTCTTGCAGCCCGCCGCGACGGCGGTGCGCACCCCGTGCGCGACGGCGGCGACGCCACGGCCCTCGTAGAAGTGCGTACGGCCCAGGAACACCAGGGCCCGCTTCTCGCCGATCCGGTACGAACGGATCGTGCCGCCGTGTCCCTGTACGGCGGGCGCCGGGAATCCGGGGAGTTCGGTCACCGGGAACTCGGCCTCCGGAGTGCCGAGCGCGTCGCCCGCCGGGGCCCAGCCGGAACCCATCACGAGCGCGACATCGTGGGTCTCGGTACCGGTCAGCTCGCGCAAGCGGGCGGCGGCGTCGGCGGCGGCCTGGGGACCGCCCTGGATGTTGTCCGGAATAACTGATGCGTTCACGCGGACGAGCGTAACCGCTGATTCCCTACGCGCGTAGATGCCCACGTGCAGAGACTGCGCAGGCTTTCTCGTGCAATCACACAAAATTGCCGGTGGGGAGGGGAATTTCGGACGCGTACAGGCCGGAACGGTTCAAGCGGCCGATCACGGCGCGGCCGGGATCGGCCGCATCACCGGACCCGTACCCATCAGGACCGGTACGGACCAGTACCGGCTACGGACCGGAACCAGGGAGCAGGAGGACGGGGCCTGCACGAACCGGGGCCGGTGCGGATCGGAGCTCCTACGAAGCAGGTCCGGCGCCGTCAGGTCCGGCACCGCCAGGACCTGACCGCCAGGCACGGCCACGGTCGGTCGGCACGGTCGGGTCCGGCGCCGGGTCAGCAGGGGCGCTTGCGCAGTTCCATCACGTAGTCGTGCGGTGCGCCCGCGGATTCCGCCGCGTCCGCGATCTCGCCCAGGTAGCGGGCGGACGGCAGCCCGCCCTCGTATCCGTTCAGCACGTACATCCAGGCCGGTTCCTCACCGTCCAGGGTGTGCACGCGCACCCGCATCCGCCGGTAGACGTCGAGGCCGACACCCTCCCAGCGGTCCATGGAGTCCTCGTCCATCGGCGCGATGTCGTACAGCGCCACGAAGACCTGGGAGCGGGGGGCCTCCACCAGCGTGGCGAGCGCGCCTTCCCAGCCCATCTGCTCCCCGCCGAAGGTCAGCCGCCAGCCGTTGAGCCAGCCCGTGCCGCGCAGCGGGGAATGTGGTGCGCGGCGCGTCATCAGCCGCGCGTCGAGGTTGCCGGCGTACGCGGCGTAGAGCGACATGTGATCGAGGGTACGGGAGGTCACGGCCGGAACGCCGATTCCGGGGCGGAAGAGCCCTTACGGGGTCGCGAGGCCGCCGCTCACGGGCTCGCCGAGGCCGCCGCGGGTGGCCGGGGCCCGCCGGACGGCGCGCCTTCCCGGCAAACCTTTCCGCGGTACTGGCCGACCCGTTCGCGGCGGCCGGCACGCGGGGGTGGGACGGGGCCTCGCGCACGGATGGAGGGCCCCGGGGCGAAGCACCTTGGCGCGTGCGGGACAATGAAGTACGTACTGCATTCCCCCGGGGCGATCCCCCGGACCCCCGGCCGGGGTGGCGGACGGCCGCGGGATGACACATGCGAGGCGGACTTTTCGTGACCCGGATCGTGATCATCGGCGGCGGACCCGGCGGCTACGAGGCGGCGCTGGTGGGCGCCCAGCTCGGCGCGGAGGTGACCGTCGTCGACTGCGACGGCCTCGGCGGCGCGTCCGTGCTCACCGACTGCGTGCCCTCGAAGACGCTGATCGCCACGGCGGAAGTGATGACCACCTTCGACTCCTCGTACGAGGAACTGGGCATCATCGTCGCCGACGACACCCCCCACATCGACCAGCCGGCCCGCGTGGTCGGCGTCGACCTCGGCAAGGTCAACCGGCGTGTGAAGCGCCTGGCGCTCGCCCAGTCCCACGACATCACCGCCTCGGTGACCCGCGCGGGCGCGCGGGTGGTGCGCGGCCGGGGCCGCCTGGAGGGCCTCCAGGCGGCCGACGGCTCCCGTACGGTCCTCGTGACCGCCGCCGACGGCACGGAGGAGCGGCTCACCGCCGACGCCGTGCTGATCGCGACCGGCGGCCACCCCCGGGAGATACCGGACGCGCAGCCCGACGGCGAACGCATCCTCAACTGGACCCAGGTCTACGACCTCGACGAACTCCCCGAGGAGCTCATCGTGGTCGGCTCCGGTGTGACGGGCGCCGAGTTCGCGGGCGCGTACCAGGCGCTCGGCTCGCGCGTCACCCTGGTCTCGTCGCGCGACCGGGTGCTGCCGGGCGAGGACCCGGACGCCGCCGCCGTGCTGGAGGACGTCTTCCGGCGCCGCGGCATGAACGTCATGGCCCGCTCCCGCGCCCAGGCCGCCAAGCGCGTCGGCGACCGGGTGGAGGTCACCCTGGCCGATGGACGGGTCATCTCCGGCACGCACTGCCTGATGGCCGTCGGAGCGATCCCGAACAGCGCGGGCATGGGCCTGGAGGACGCCGGGGTCCGGCTCAAGGAGTCCGGCCACATCTGGACCGACAAGGTCTCCCGCACCACCGCCCCCGGCATCTACGCGGCCGGTGACGTCACCGGGGTCTTCGCTCTCGCCTCGGTCGCCGCCATGCAGGGCCGGATCGCGATGTACCACTTCCTCGGCGACGCGGTGGCCCCGCTGGACCTGAAGACGGTGTCCTCCAACGTCTTCACCGACCCGGAGATCGCCACCGTCGGCTACACCCAGGCCGATGTCGACTCCGGCGCGATCGACGCCCGGGTGGTCAAGCTGCCGCTGCTGCGCAACCCGCGCGCCAAGATGCAGGGCATCCGCGACGGCTTCGTCAAGATCTTCTGCCGTCCCGGCACCGGCATCGTGGTCGGCGGCTGCGTCGTCGCGCCGCGCGCCAGCGAGCTGATTCACCCGATTTCGATCGCGGTCGACAACAATTTGACGGTGGAGCAGATCGCAAACACGTTCACCGTGTACCCGTCCTTGTCGGGTTCGATCGCGGAAGTGGCCCGGCAGTTGCACACCCGCAAGCGGGCGGGCGACGCGTAGGGTCCGGCGTACCTCCGGCGTACCTCCGAAACCCGGCGGTCACCGGGCGGGACTCGGCAACTCGGGCCAGGGAACGGCCGTCGGACGACCAGTACGGAACAACAACAGGGCTGCTTATACCACTTGATGACCCCTTGTGTGCGCAACTTCTGTTATTCGGTGCAAAGTGCTGAAAACACTCGGGCGATCGCGTTACTGTCAGTTTCGTGTTCGCTGCAGAACGTCGCCAATTGATCCTCGAAATGGTGCGCGCCAACGGGGCGGTATCGCTCCGTGAGCTCGCCCGCGTCGTCCAGACCTCCGAAGTGACCGTACGGCGGGACGTGCGGGCGTTGGAGTCGGAAGGACTCCTCGACCGCCGGCACGGCGGTGCGGTACTGCCGGGTGGGTTCACGCGGGATTCCGGCTTCCCGCAGAAGTCCCATCTCGCCACGGCGGAGAAGACCGCCATCGCCGATGTGGCCGCCGGACTCGTCGAAGAGGGCGAGGCCATTGTCGTGGGGGCCGGTACGACCACGCAGGAGCTGGCCCGAAGGCTCGCGCGTGTGCCCGGCCTGACCGTCGTGACCAACTCCCTGCTGGTCGCCCAGGCGCTGGCCCATGCCAACCGGGTGGAAGTGGTGATGACCGGCGGCACGCTGCGCGGTTCGAACTACGCGCTGGTGGGCAGCGGGGCCGAGCAGTCCCTCCAGGGGCTGCGGGTCTCGCGGGCGTTCCTCTCCGGGAGCGGGCTCACCGCGGAGCGCGGCCTCTCCACGTCCAACATGCTCTCGGCGAGCGTGGACCGGGCCCTGGTGCAGGCCGCGGCGGAGGTGGTGGTTCTGGCGGACCACACCAAGCTCGGTTCCGACACCATGTTCCAGACGGTGCCGACGGACCTCATCACCCGTCTCGTGACGGACGAGCCGCCCGCCCACGACGACCGCGCCGCCACCGAACTCCAGGCCCTGGCGGACCAGGGGGTGCAGATCGCGGTGGCCGGCGCGGGGAGCGGCCCGACGGCGGCCGAGGCGCCGCCGTCGGGACGGCAGGCGCGCCGCGACATGCCGCTGCCCGGCCAGCGCCGCGCCCGCGGCGGCAGCCCCGGGAAGCCGGGGGCGCAACCCCTGCGCGGCGCCGCGGTGCTGCCGGACCAGGGGCAGGCGCCGCAGGACCGGGCAAGGGTGGCGGACCTGCGACGCCGATAGGGCGCTCCGGGGAGCCGCGCGCCCCCTGGAAGCGCGCGGCCCATGGGGCGGTAGGGGCCGGTGCCGGCTGGTACGGGTCGTTACGGGTCCGACGGGGCCGTTACGGGGGCGATGGGGGCCCGGACGAGCCGCAGCGCCTGACATGGCCTGACACGGTCCGATGCGGCCCGGCGGGGTCGACGGAACCGGTGGGGTGTGCGTGAGGCTCAACCGCCCTGCGCGCCGGGCCCTTTCAGTCCGCGCAGGGTCAACATCAGGAGGCGGTCGGCCAGTTCGGGGTCGTCAGGCGACTGTTCCGACGCCAGCGCGATCGCGTTCGTCAGCTGCATCAGGTCGTCGATGGAGACCTCGGCCCGTACGGCCCCGCACGCCTGAGCCCGCGCGAGCAGGGCCGCGCCCGCCTCGCGCAGCGGCACATTGCACTGCGCGAGGGCCGAAGTCTCGTCCCGGCACGTCGACATGAGCGCCTGCGCCAGGCCCCGGTACGCGCCCGCGTGGGTGATGATCGCGCCCAGCCACTCCACCAGACCCCGGCACGGCTGCTCGGCCGCCGCGAGTTCGCGCGAACGCCTGATCAGCTCGGCCAGGGCCTCCTGGAAGACGGCGTTCATCAGCGCGTGCCGGTTCGGGAAGTGCCGGTACAGCGTCCCGATCCCGACCCCCGCACGGCGCGCGATGTCCTCCAGGGCCGCGTCGGTGCCGTGTTCCGAGAAGGCGCTACGGGCCGCGCTCAGCAGCCGGTCGTAGTTCCGGCGCGCGTCGGCACGCATGGGCCGGGACGGCGTCCGCGCCGTGCTCGTCGCCGTGCTCGTCACCATCGGGCCTCCCTCGTCATCCGCCCCGTGATCCAGGATGCCATCGTGGACGGGCGGGCCGGGGCTCCTCGCGCGAACGAACGGGCCCCCGCGGGTGCCTTTCGGCCTCGCGGGGGCCCGGTGCGGAACGTCCGGCGCGCAACCTCCGGCACGGAACGCACGGTGGGGTCCGGACACCGCTGCGGACGCCGGGCGGACGCCGTCCGTGAGATCGCGGACGGCGGCCCGTGACGACCCGGGGCGGCGTTTTCTGCGGACGTCAGTCCTTGATCTCGCAGATCACGGCACCGGAGGAGATGGAGCTGCCGACCTCGGTGGTGAGGCCCTTGATGGTGCCGGCGCGGTGGGCGTTCAACGGCTGCTCCATCTTCATGGCCTCCAGGACGACGACGAGGTCGCCCTCCTGCACCTGCTGGCCCTCCTCCACGGCGATCTTGACGATGGTGCCCTGCATCGGGGAGGCCAGGGTGTCGCCGGAGACCGCGGAGCCGGCCTTCTTCGCCGCACGGCGCTTGGGCTTGGCGCCCGCCGCGAGACCGGTGCGGGCCAGGCTCATGCCGAGCGACGACGGCAGCGAGACCTCCAGGCGCTTGCCGCCGACCTCGACGACGACGGTCTCGCGCCCCGTCTCCTCCTCCGCCTCCACGTCGGCGGGGGCGGCGAAGGGCTTGATCTCGTTGACGAACTCGGTCTCGATCCAGCGGGTGTGGATCTTGAACGGGGTGCCGTCGGCCGGGGCGAACGCCGGGTCGGCGACGACCGCGCGGTGGAACGGAATGGCGGTGGCCATGCCCTCGACGTCGAACTCGGCCAGCGCCCGGGCCGCCCGCTGAAGGGCCTGCTCACGGGTCGCGCCGGTCACGATCAGCTTCGCCAGCAGCGAGTCCCAGGCGGGGCCGATCACGCTGCCGGACTCCACGCCCGCGTCCAGGCGGACGCCGGGACCGGACGGCGGGGCGAACACGGTCACCGTGCCCGGGGCGGGCAGGAAGCCCCGGCCCGGGTCCTCGCCGTTGATCCGGAACTCGAAGGAGTGACCCCGCACGGCCGGGTCGCCGTAGCCGAGCTCCTCGCCGTCGGCGATGCGGAACATCTCGCGCACGAGGTCGAGGCCGGTGACCTCCTCGGTGACCGGGTGCTCGACCTGGAGGCGGGTGTTGACCTCCAGGAAGGAGATGGTGCCGTCCGCGCCGACCAGGAACTCGACCGTCCCCGCACCGACGTAACCGGCCTCCTTGAGGATGGCCTTCGATGCGGCGTAGAGCTCGGCGTTCTGCTTCTCGGAGAGGAACGGCGCGGGCGCCTCCTCGACCAGCTTCTGGTGGCGGCGCTGGAGCGAGCAGTCACGGGTGGAGACCACGACCACGTTGCCGTGCTTGTCCGCCAGGCACTGCGTCTCGACGTGGCGCGGCTTGTCCAGGTAGCGCTCGACGAAGCACTCGCCGCGGCCGAACGCGGCCACGGCCTCGCGGACCGCGGAGTCGTACAGCTCCGGGATCTCCTCCAGCGTGCGCGCCACCTTCAGCCCGCGGCCGCCACCGCCGAAGGCGGCCTTGATCGCGATCGGCAGCCCGTGCTGCTCGGCGAACGCCACGACCTCGGCGGAGCCCCCGACCGGGTCGGGCGTGCCGGCCACCAGCGGGGCGCCGGCGCGCTGCGCGATGTGACGGGCGGCCACCTTGTCACCGAGGTCCCGGATGGCCTGCGGCGGCGGGCCGATCCAGGTCAGGCCCGCGTCGATGACGGCCTGGGCGAACTCGGCGTTCTCCGACAGGAAGCCGTAGCCCGGGTGGATCGCGTCGGCCCCCGAGTCCTTGGCGGCCTGGAGCACCTTGGCCATGTCCAGATAGCTGGTGGCGGGGGTGTCACCGCCCAGGGCGAATGCCTCGTCGGCCGCGCGGACGTGCAGAGCGTCACGGTCCGGGTCGGCGTAGACGGCTACGCTCCCGATCCCGGCGTCCCGGCATGCCCGGGCTACGCGGACAGCGATTTCGCCACGGTTGGCGATGAGCACCTTGCGCACGATGGCTCCCTCCTTGAAACAAGCTGAGTTTAGGGACTACCGACACGGCGCTACGACCCGTCCCCAATGGTGAGCTTGCCCACACGGAGTGTGATTCGAGGCTTGCTCAAGTCGCGAAATCCCTTGTGGCACCACGGTACGCCGGGATTCATGACCGCACAGTAGCCACGAGGTGTGGTCCGGGTCTCTGTTCATGCGACCAGCCGCGTTCGGTGTTTCTTTGTGGAGTCCCCACTAATGGACGAACGATTCTTTGCCCGGCGCACGAAAGGGCGCCAGCCGTGTGGGTGTGGGAGGGGGAGTGGTGGGGGCGGGTGGGGTCCGGGCCGCGCGAAGTCTTGTCCCGGGCGTTACCCGTTAGTAGGGTCCGCGCTGTCGGGCGTACTGCAGGTAACACACCAGGGGTACTAGTGACTAGGGAGTGTGCGTCGTGATGCGCAGACCGGTGGCGTTCGTGGCCGCGCTCGCGCTGCTCGTGGAAGCCGTGGGCGTCGTGCTCGTCAACGGCGTTCTCGCGACGGTCGTCGAGAACCAGGACATGTCCCTGGCCGGTCTCGAATCCGGCGCTATGTCGGGTGGCACATGGGCCATGGGCGGCGTGTCGGGCCTCGGCCTGCTGCTGTGCGGGCTGGTCCTGCTGCTGATCGGCGTGCGCGACCGGGCCCCGGGGCGGTTCGGCCGCATCGCGCTGATCGTCTGCGCCGTGGCACACGGGTTGCTGGGCGCGCTGGCCGTGGGGCTGCTCGGCTGGACCGTGTTCGCGTGTCTGATGGTGGTGCTCGGGCTGATCGTGCTGACGCTGGTGATGTACGGCCCCGGGAGCGGCCGGCCCCTCGGCACCGGACCGTCCGCCGCCGCCGACGGCCCCGCGGACGGCGGATCCGTGGACGGGGCCGGGCAGGGTGCCCCCGCGCCGGTCTGACCGGCGACGGCCCGGTCGGCCGGGTCTGGTCGGGTCTGGTCGGTGACGGCCCGGCCGACTGGGTCCGGTCGGCGATGACATGGCCGACTGCGGTCTGACCGGCTGGGGTCCGACCGGCGATTGGCTGATCGCTTGGTCGGCTGTGGCCTGACGGGAGGGGCTGGGCTGGGCGGAGGGCTCAGGCCCACAGGTCGGTGACGGAGATACCCAGTTCGCCCAGGAGCCGGCGCAGCAGCGGCAGCGAGAGCCCGATGACGTTGCCGTGGTCGCCCTCGATCGAGTCGACGAACGGGGCCGAACGGCCGTCCAGGGTGAACGCGCCCGCCACGTGGAGGGGCTCGCCGGAGGCCACGTAGGCGGCGATCTCGGCGTCCGTCGGTTCACCGAAGCGGACGGTCGTGGACGCGGTGGCCGAGGCCGTGCGTCCGGTGGCGGTGTCGACCACGCTGTGGCCGGTACGCAGCACACCGGCCCGGCCGCGCATGGACTTCCAGCGGGCGGTGGCCTCCTCGGCGTCGGCGGGCTTGCCGAGCGCCTCGCCGTCGAGTTCGAGCACCGAGTCGCACCCGATGACCAGGGCGCCGGCCGTCTCCGGCAGGCCGGCCACGGCCGCTGCCTTCGCCTCGGCGAGCACCAGCGCCAGTTCGGCCGGTGTCGGGGCGCTCAGCGCGTCCTCGTCCACGCCGCTGACGATCACCTCGGGCGCGAATCCGGCCTGCCGCAGCAAACCGAGACGGGCGGGGGAAGCGGAGGCGAGCACGAGACGGCGCTGATCTGTCATACGCGCCATCGTAGAAGGGGCGGGACGCCATCCGGCCCGCCGGTCCGCCTGTCCGGGCCGGGCCCCGGGCCCAAGTGCACCCGGACCAAAGTCTGCGCGGGCCGAACTCCCGCGCCGGCCGAACCCGGACCGAAGTCCAAGGGGACCGAAGTGCACCCGGGGCCGCTGCCCACCCGGACCGAAGTTCGGTCCCGGCCCCACCGAGGTCCGTCCGTTCCGGCTCTCAGCGTGTTCCGAGCGCCAGCATCGCGACGAGCATCGCGAGAGCGAGCACCAGGCCCGCGCGCCGGATCATGTCCTGGGCGTCGCGCAGTTCCTTCGGCGGCTTGTTCTCGGGATCGGACCACAGCATGATCCGATCTTGCGGCGATGACGCACCACGGCGCCTGAGTACAGGTACTCAGGCGCCGTGGTGCCTACGGGCCAGATCGCGCTCGTGGCCACCGTCCGGTGCGTTCGAAGGACGTGAAGGACGTACCGACTGCGCACAGGATCGCCCGTGCCCGGCGCGTCACCCGGGCCAGTACGTCCGTGCCCAGGCGCGCGGCCCCGGCACATGGCGCGCACGGCGGGCGATGCGTCCCGGGTCGGCCCACTGCCCGGGCAGCACCGACGCGCCGGAGGTCCTGTCGGACGCCGCTGCCGCCGTCGTCGCGGCGCGCGCCCGGACCACCGTGAGCGCGGCGGCCAGCTCCTCGGGACTCGGGTTGCCCCGTACGACCTTGATCATGGCAATGACCCTTTCCGCAGGGGGAGTTGTCTAGAGGGGGATGTTGCCGTGCTTCTTCGGGGGCAGGGACTCCCGCTTCGTGCGCAGTTGGCGCAGCGCCCTCACGACGTGGGCGCGGGTGTCGGACGGCATGATCACCGCGTCGACGTAGCCGCGCTCGGCCGCCACGTACGGGTTGAGCAGCGTGTCCTCGTAGTCGGCGATCAGCTCGGCGCGGAGCGCCTCCGCCTCCTTGGGGTCCGTGGCGGCGGCGATCGTCCGGCGGTGCAGGATGTTCACCGCGCCCTGCGCGCCCATGACGGCGATCTGGGCGGTCGGCCAGGCCAGGTTGATGTCGGCGCCCAGGTGCTTGGAGCCCATCACGTCGTACGCGCCGCCGAACGCCTTGCGGGTGATCACCGTGATCAGCGGGACGGTCGCCTCCGCGTAGGCGTAGATCAGCTTGGCGCCCCGGCGGATGATGCCGCCGTACTCCTGGTCGACGCCGGGCAGGAAGCCGGGGACGTCGACGAAGGTCAGCACGGGCACGTTGAACGCGTCGCAGGTGCGGACGAACCGGGCAGCCTTCTCGCTCGCGTTGATGTCGAGGCAGCCCGCGAACTGCATCGGCTGGTTCGCGACGACGCCGACCGGACAGCCCTCGACCCGCCCGAAGCCGGTGATGATGTTCGGCGCGAACAGGGCCTGGGTCTCCAGGAATTCGCCGTCGTCCAGCACGTGCTCGATGGCGGCGTGCATGTCGTACGGCTGGTTCGCGGAGTCCGGGATGAGCGTGTCGAGCTCGCGGTCCTCGTCGGTGGTGGTGAGGTCCGCCTCCTCGGGGTAGGACGGCGGCTCCGAAAGGTTGTTCGAAGGAAGGTACGACAACAGCGACTTGACGTACTCGATGGCGTCCTTCTCGTCGCCCGCCATGTGGTGCGCCACGCCGGAGACGGTGTTGTGGGTGCGGGCGCCGCCGAGCTGCTCGAAACCGACGTCCTCGCCGGTGACGGTCTTGATCACGTCGGGGCCGGTGATGAACATGTGCGAGGACTGGTCGACCATGACGGTGAAGTCGGTGATCGCGGGGGAGTAGACCGCGCCGCCCGCACACGGTCCGACGATCAGCGAGATCTGCGGGACGACGCCCGAGGCGTGCACGTTGCGGCGGAAGATCTCGGCGAAGAGACCGAGCGCGACGACCCCTTCCTGGATGCGCGCGCCGCCGCCGTCGTTGATGCCGATGACCGGGCAGCCGGTCTTCAGCGCGAAGTCCATCACCTTGACGATTTTCTCACCGTAGACCTCGCCCAGCGAGCCGCCGAAGATCGTGAAGTCCTGGGAGTACACACAGACGGGACGGCCGTCGACCGTGCCGTAACCGGTGACGACGCCGTCTCCGTACGGGCGGTTCTTCTCGATGCCGAAGTTCGTCGACCGGTGCCGGGCGAACTCGTCGAGCTCCACGAAGGAACCCTCGTCGAGCAGCAGGCCGATCCGCTCCCGCGCGGTCAACTTGCCCTTCGCGTGCTGCTTCTCGACCGCCCGTGCGGAGCCCGCGTGCGTCGCCTCGTCGATACGGCGCTGCAGGTCCGCGATCTTGCCCGCGGTGGTGTGGATGTCGATCTCTTCCGGCTCGGACATCGGGTGGCGGCTCCCTGCCTGGTCACGGGGACGACGACTGTGGTGCTGATCACGATCAGGTGCTGGGCACCGGCTGATCAGGTGCTGTCAGGTTCTGGAACTCCTACTGATCCGTAGCGTATCGGCGCGGATACCGTTCGGCAGTGCGTCGTTTACCACACCTAGTCTGGCTTGCATGACACCTTCGGATGCGCACAGCCGCTGGTCGGACCTGGACCGGCCACCCCTGAACGTCCACGCGCTGCGCCGCGGGCTGCTGCGGCCGGGCGGCCTGTGGACCTCGCTCGACGTCGTGGAGACCACCGGGTCCACCAACTCCGATCTGGCCGCGCGGGCGGCGTCCGGGCTCGCCGAGGGCGCCGTGCTGGTCGCCGAGGAGCAGACGGCGGGACGCGGCCGGCTCGACCGCACCTGGACGGCCCCGGCCCGTTCGGGGCTGTTCTTCTCCGTCTTCCTCACCCCCGGCGACATCCCGGTCGCGCGGTGGGGGTGGCTGCCGCTGCTCACCGGCGTCGCCATGGCCACCGGGCTGGCCCGCGCGGCGGGCGTCGACACGGCCCTGAAGTGGCCCAACGATCTGCTCGTCACCGTGGCGGGCGAGGAACGCAAGACGGGCGGCATCCTCGCCGAGCGCGCCGGGGACGGCGTCGTCGTCGGCACCGGCCTCAACGTCACCCTGCGCGCCGCCGAACTCCCCGTCCCCGCCGCCGGATCGCTCGCCCTGGCCGGGGCCGTCTCCACCGACCGGGAGACCCTGCTGCGGGGCGTACTGCGCTCGCTGGAGCACTGGTACGGCCGGTGGCGGGAGGCCGACGGCGACGCGGCGGCCAGCGGGCTCCAGCAGGCGTATGCGGCGGGCTGCGCGACGCTCGGCCGGACGGTACGCGCCCAGTTGCCCGGCGACCGCACGCTCACCGGTGAGGCCGTGGCGATCGACGGCGACGGCCGACTGGTCCTGTCCACGGACGAGGGCCTGCGTGAACCCCTGTCCGCGGGCGACATCGTGCATCTGCGGGGCCCCGGGGACGAGCTGACCTGACGTGCCCCGGGACGTCCCACCGGGCCCACCCGCCCACCGGGTTCCGGGACGTCCTTCCGGCCGCCCACCGGGTTCCGGGCCGTCCTTGCCCGGCCGCCCCGCATTGCCCTGGACCGGTCTGCCCGGCGACCGGGAACGTCCTGCCCGGTCACCCCGGGAACGTCCTGCCCGGTCACCCCGCGACGTCGGCGTACGCCTCACGGACGTGAGCCACGGCACACCTGCCGTAAAGTTGAGGCGATCCACCGACAGATCGGGCAGGGAAGTGCGCAGGGAACGGGCAGGAGGCGGCTGGTGACCGTCGACGACACGACCTCCGGCGCGGGCGATGAGCCCCCGTCGGAACCCTCGGTCCACCCGACACCGCATCACGAAGTCGACCATACGGCGGAACCGACCGACGACCCTCTCGCGATCCGGCTGGAACAGCTCATCCTGGGCGCCGACCGCCGCTACACGCCCTTCCAGGCGGCCCGGACCGCCGGTGTCTCGATGGATCTGGCCTCCCGGTTCTGGCGGGCCATGGGCTTCGCCGACATCGGTCAGGCCCGGGCGCTCACCGAGGCCGACGTGCTGGCGCTGCGCCGCCTCGCCGGTCTCGTCGAGGCCGGTCTGCTCAGTGAGCCGATGGCGATCCAGGTCGCCCGGTCCACCGGACAGACCACCGCCCGGCTGGCGGAATGGCAGATCGACTCCTTCCTGGAAGGGCTGACCGAGCCGCCCGAGCCCGGCATGACCCGTACCGAGGTCACGTACCCGCTGATCGAACTGCTCCTCCCGGAGCTCCAGGAGTTCCTGGTGTACGTGTGGCGGCGCCAGCTGGCCGCCGCCACCGGCCGGGTCGTGCAGGCCGCCGATGACGAGGAGATGGTCGACCGGCGCCTGGCCGTGGGCTTCGCCGACCTGGTCGGCTTCACCCGGCTGACCCGGCGGCTGGAGGAGGAGGAACTCGGCGAACTGGTCGAGGCGTTCGAGACCACCGCGGCCGACCTGGTCGCCGCCCACGGCGGCCGGCTCATCAAGACCCTCGGCGACGAGGTCCTCTATTGCGCCGACGACGCCGGGACCGCCGCCGAGATCGCGCTGCGCCTGATCGAGGCGATGAACCAGGAAGAGGCCATGCCCGCGCTGCGCGTCGGCATCGCCTTCGGCACCGTCGCCACCCGCATGGGCGATGTCTTCGGTACGACGGTGAACCTCGCCAGTCGGCTGACCTCCATAGCGCCGAAGGACGCCGTGCTGGTGGACGGCGCGTTCGCGGAGGAACTGACCCGCACCGGCGACGCCCCGGCCTCCGAGGCACAGGCCGCCGAGCAGGCGGCGGCGGCCGAGCAGGAGCGCCAGGAGGGTCTGGAGCCGATGGCCCTGCCCACGTACCGCTACGGGCTGCAGCCCATGTGGCAGCGGCCGGTGCGTGGCCTCGGCGTCGTCGAACCCTGGCTGCTGGCCCGCCGGGGTACGTCCTGAGCCGCCCGTCCAGGCCGGGGTACGTCCTGAGGCTTGCCCGTCCGGCCTGCGGTACGTCCTGCCTGAGCCCGGTCGTGCCGCCCGCGGTACGTCCTGAGGCCGCTCGCGCCGCCTGCGGTACGTCAGCAATCCCGCTCGCACCGTCCGCCGTACGTCGTCCTGATGCCCGCCCGTACCGCCCGCGGCACCGTTCGCGGGGTTTTCGGGCGCCCTCGGTGTCCCGGCCGGCTCATCCGTGCGGCCTCGGCCGAACCGCCGTCGGGGCCGCCTCTGTCGGAGCCGCCTCGTAGGATCCCTCCGGTAACGATCGTTAACCGGAGGGGTGAAGTCATGACCGTCGCGTCCGTCACGTCCGAGCAACGGTTCGGGGAGTTCGTCGTCGTACGGGTCCACGAGGAGCAGGAGCACGTCGCTGAACTGGTCCTCGACCGACCCAGGGCCATGAACGCGGTGTCCACGGACATGGCCCGCTCGATCGCCGCCGCCTGCGCCGCGCTGGCCGCCGACCCCGCCGTGCGGGTCACCGTCCTCACCTCCAGCCACGAACGGGCCTTCTGCGTGGGCGCCGACCTGAAGGAGCGGAACTCCTTCACCGACGCCGAACTGCTGCGCCAGCGTCCCGTCGCCCGCGCCGCCTACACCGGGGTGCTCGAACTGCCGATGCCGACGATCGCGGCGGTGCACGGCTTCGCGCTCGGCGGCGGGTTCGAGTTGGCCCTGTCCTGCGACCTGATCGTCGCCGACCGCACGGCCGTGGTCGGCCTGCCCGAGGTCTCGGTCGGTGTCATCCCGGGTGGTGGCGGCACTCAGCTGCTGCCGCGGCGGATCGGCGCGGCGCGGGCGGCCGAGCTGGTCTTCACGGCCCGGCGGGTGGAGGCGGCCGAGGCGCACGAGACCGGTCTGGTCGACGAACTGGTGGAGGCGGGCCGGGACCGCGAGGCGGCGCTCGCGCTTGCCGGGCGGATCGCCGCCAACTCCCCGGTGGGGCTGCGGGCCGCGAAGCGGGCGCTGCGGCTCGGGCAGGGCCTCGATCTGCGGGCCGGCCTGGAGGTCGAGGACGCCGCGTGGCGGTCGGTGGCCTTCTCCGGCGACCGGGCGGAGGGCGTGGCCGCGTTCAACGAGAAGAGGAAGCCGGACTGGCCCGGCGAGTGACGCCGGGAGAAGAGCCGCGAGTGACGCCGAGCCGAGAGGCGCGAGTGACGCCGAGCCGAGAAGTGCGGGTGATGTCGAGCCGAGAAGTGCGGGCGATATCGGCGAGGAGGCGTGAGTGGTGCGGGTGAAGTGACGTTGAGTGTTCAAAGGGACACGCAGTGAATATTTTCGGTGCCTCAAGCTGATCAAATCACCACAAAACTACATAAGCTGTGGTGATGGGTGGTGAAGATGCACGGCTGCGGGCCGTGGTTGCGCTTGCGCAGGCGATGGCGGCGGCGCACACGCCTCGGGGGTCGTGGCGAGCGGCCGCGCTGGGGGCGTGCGAGGCGCTGGGCGGCACGTTCGCCGCGCTCTCCGTGTGGGAGCGCGGGCGCGGCCGGTTGCGCGTGCTGGTGAACGCGGGCGAACGGGGCGAGGGGGAGGAGGAGTTCCCCGAGGACGAGACGTATCCCGTGCACCGGTTCCCGGAGATCACCGAGTTCCTGCACGAGCGGTGGGCCGCCGGTGGCGAGCCCGACGCCTGGGTGGAGTCCGCCGATGGTCCGGTGGACGGTGCGCCGGGTGCGGGAGTGCCCGGGCGCGGGTACTGCCACCAGCGGGTGGTCGCCCTGCGTCGGCGCGGGCGCGGGTCCTGTGTGGTCGCGCCGATCGTCCTGCACGGACGGGCCTGGGGCGAGCTTTACGTGGCACGCCCGGCGGGGGAGCCGGTGTTCGGGCGGGAGGACGCGGACTTCGCCACCGTGCTGGCCGCCGTCATCGCCGCCGGTATCTCCCAGGCCGAACGGTTCGAAGAGGTCCGCAGGCTCGCCTTCACCGATCCGCTGACCGGGCTGGCCAACCGGCGCGCGGTCGACGTGCGGCTCGACGAGGCGGTGGAGCGGCACCGTGTGGACGGCGCGGTCGTCAGCCTGGTCGTCTGCGACCTCAACGGGCTGAAGCGGGTCAACGACACGCACGGTCACGCGGTCGGCGACCGGCTGCTGGAACGTTTCGGTTCGGTGCTGTCCCGTTGCGGTGCCATGCTCCCCGGCGCGCTGGCGGCACGGCTCGGTGGCGATGAGTTCTGTCTGCTCGTGATGGGCACCGAGACGGACGAGGTGATCCGGGTCGCCACCGAACTCTGTGAGCGCGCGGACGAGTTGGAGCTGGGGGACGGTGTGGCGTGCGGGATCGCCTCGACCGGCGACCCGATCGGTCCGGTGATCTCGGCGCGACGGCTCTTCCGGCTCGCGGACGCGGCGCAGTACCGGGCGAAGGCGGCCCGCTCCACGGGGCCGGTGGTGGCCGGGCGCGACGGCGAGGTGCTGCGCCTGGCCGACGCGCCGCCCCAGTCCCCGCACGAGCGACGCCATCTGCGCGGCAGCCACCGCTGACCGTCGTGCCGGTTGCCCCTGCGGTGATCCGCCGATCCGTGCGGTCGGCCGGGGCCGGGTGCGCCGTGCGGGCGGCTGGGCCGCACGAGCAGGCGGGCTGCGCGACCGGAGTGGCGGGTCGTACGGCCCACCGGGCAGGCCGGGCCGAAGGGGCCGAAGGGGCCCGGGGGACGGGCAGGGCCGAAGGGACGTGTGACGGCCCGGCGCCCGCGTGAACGGCCCGGCGCCCGCGTGAACGGGGCGGCGAGCCGTGCGAAGGAGGTGGGGCGTGTGACCGGATCGGTAAGGAGCCAACCGCACGACCACTGGTGACATGGCGGGATTCAGTCCGTACGCTGCTGAATATGGATATGCACACAGTCGTGGTGGGGACGTCCGGAACCACGGCCCAGGACGTCATCGCCGTGGCCCGCGACAACGCTCGCGTCGAGCTCTCCGAGGCCGCCGTGAACGCGCTCGCCGCCGCGCGCGAGGTCGTCGACGCGCTCGCCGCCAAGCCCGAGCCGGTCTACGGCGTCTCCACCGGATTCGGGGCACTCGCCACCCGGCACATCGGCCACGAACTCCGCACACAGCTCCAGCGCAACATCGTCCGCTCGCACGCCGCCGGCATGGGCCCGCGGGTCGAGCGCGAGGTCGTCCGCGCCCTGATGTTCCTGCGGCTCAAGACGGTCGCCTCCGGGCGCACCGGCGTACGCCCCGAGGTCGCGCAGACCATGGCCGACATCCTCAACGCGGGGATCACCCCGGTCGTCCACGAGTACGGCTCGCTCGGCTGCTCCGGCGACCTGGCCCCGCTCTCCCACTGCGCCCTGACCCTGATGGGGGAGGGGGACGCGGAGGGCCCCGACGGCGTCGTGCGCCCCGCAGGCGAACTGCTCGCCGCCCACGGCATCACCCCGGTCGAACTGCACGAGAAGGAGGGCCTCGCCCTTCTCAACGGCACCGACGGCATGCTCGGCATGCTCGTCATGGCCCTCGCCGACCTGCGGAATCTCTACACCTCCGCCGACATCACCGCCGCGCTCTCCCTGGAGGCACTGCTCGGTACGGACAAGGTGCTCGCCCCCGAACTGCACGCCATACGGCCGCATCCGGGCCAGGGCGCCAGCGCCGACAACATGCTGCGGGTCCTCGCCGGATCCGGCCTGACCGGCCATCACCAGGACGACGCGCCGCGGGTGCAGGACGCCTATTCGGTGCGCTGCGCGCCCCAGGTCAACGGTGCCGGGCGCGACACCCTCGCCCACGCCGCGACGGTCGCGGACCGCGAACTGGCCGCCGCCGTGGACAACCCCGTCGTCCTCCCCGACGGGCGGGTCGAGTCGAACGGGAACTTCCACGGCGCGCCCGTCGCGTACGTACTCGACTTCCTGGCGATCGCCGCCGCCGACCTCGGTTCGATCTCAGAGCGCCGCACCGACCGACTGCTGGACAAGAACCGGTCGCACGGGCTGCCGCCGTTCCTCGCCGACGACGCGGGCGTGGACTCGGGCCTGATGATCGCCCAGTACACCCAGGCCGCCCTGGTCAGCGAGATGAAGCGGCTCGCCGTCCCCGCGTCGGCCGACTCGATCCCGTCCTCCGCGATGCAGGAGGACCACGTCTCCATGGGCTGGTCGGCGGCGCGCAAGCTCCGTACCGCCGTCGACGACCTCGCCCGGATCATCGCCGTCGAGCTGTACGCGGCGACCCGTGCCATCGAACTGCGGGCCGCCGAGGGCCTCACCCCGGCCCCCGCCTCACGGGCCGCCATCGAGGCTCTGCGCGCGGCGGGCGTCGAGGGGCCGGGGCCGGATCGCTTCCTGTCGCCGGACCTGGCCGCGGCGGACGCGTTCGTCCGCAGGGGAGGGCTGGTCGTGGCGGTCGAGCCGGTGACCGGGCCCCTGGCCTGAGCGGATCGCGCGGGCGAGGAGCCCGGTCGGCGGTGCGGCTCCCGGGGCCGTGGCCCCCGGGAGCCGTTCGCGGCGGCCGCTCGGGGCCGTGGTCGGGAAGGGGGCTCAGGACGGCGACCGGGGGCTCAGGACGACGGCGGCCCCAGGACGGCGACGGCAGCTCAGGACGGCTGCGAGCCGGCGCGGCGGATCGAGTAGGTGACGAAGGCCGCGCCGATTCCCAGGAACGCCGCGCCGCCGACCAGATACGGGGTGGTGTCGACACCGCTCCCGGTGTCGGCGAGCCTCGGGCCGGACGACGAGGCGCTCATGGCGGCGACGGCGGCCCCACGGCTGTGGGTGTCCGGGGTGTCCGACGTGTCCGGGGCGCCCGACGTGCCCGAGGTTTCCGACGCACCTGCGGTGTCCGACGCGACCGAGTCGGCGGAATGGGCCGAGCCGGTGGAAGCGGCCGAGGCGTCGGACGCGACCGAGACGGCCGGCGCGCCCGCACTCCGGCCCGCCGAGTCGGCACTCCGAACCGTCGAGCTCGAGCTCCGGCTTGTTGCGCCCGTCACGGTCGCCGCGGTTCTGCTCCCCTCGTCGGCCCGTTCGTCCGTCGCGTTGGCGGACGGAACGAACCACAGGGCGGTGAGCAACGTGCCCGCGGCGGTGGCGGTCAGGAGCGGGCGGCGAGCGACGGCCACGGACGAACCCCCTTGTCACAGCCGTGAGTCAGGCATGCGCACCGATGCTAGTGAAACCAGCGGGTCATGGGAAAGTCGCACGCTCGTGGCGCCGCGCCCCGCGCATGAGCCGGTTCGCGCCCGGGCATCACGACACGTCGGGCTCAGCGGAGGCACGGTGTCGGAAATCACGGCCCCTCGTCGCCCTCGACGGCCGCTGCGGCGGGGTGGACGGGGGGTGGTGGCGAGGGTCTGCCGACGGCGTCCCGCACAATGGGAGGAACTGCGACGGACACGACGGTGCGTGCGGTGCCGCGGACCGGGGTCGCCTCCGATACGGGCACCGACTCCGGTAGGGGGGTTCGCCTCCGGCACGTGAGCGGGCCCGGCTTCCGGGACGGCCCGGATTCAGCGACTGCCTGATTCCCCCGGCAGCCGGGCTCTTTGACGGCCGGGCTCCCGCGACCGGGACACGGGCCGGGACTGGGAACGGGACTTGGCCCGGGAACGGGACTTGGCCCGGGAACGCGCCGTGCTGTGTACCGGTCTCGCAACGAATGGTCGTGCCGGGGAACCACCACCGCCCCGGGCGCGTCGAACAGTGTTGTTCCCCACATCTTTTGGGGATGTGGAACGAAGGGCCCGCTCCGTGGGTTCTAGGTGTGTTGACGGGTCCCGCCGGTCACCGGCGGCTCCGCTCGGGGTTTTTGGGGAATTCGGCAACGATGGAGATGCGTGTGATGACGGACAGCAAGCGGCGCAGGGCCCTCACGGTCGCGTCCGCACTGCTCGGTGGCGTGCTGGCGCTCACGGCCTGCGACAGCGGAAACGCGGACGGTGGCGCCGCGAGCTCGAACAAGTCGCAGGCGGAGGTCGACAAGGCGGCCGCCAAGGACGCGTCGGAGGCGCAGATATCCATCGCGCCGAAGAACGGCGCGACCAACGCGAGCATCAACAACGCCGCCAGGATCACCGTCGCCAAGGGCACGCTGTCCCAGGTCGCCATGACCACGCAGGACGGTGCGGAGGTCAAGGGCACGATCGCCGCCGACGGCAAGAGCTGGAAGCCGGACGCCCCGCTGGAGCGCTCGACCACGTACAAGATCACCGCGACGGCCAAGGACTCCAAGGGCCGCGAGGCGCACGAGAACACCTCCTTCACCACCGTGTCGCCCGACAACAGCTTCATCGGCAACTTCACCCCCGAGGACGGCTCCACCGTCGGCGTCGGCATGCCGGTGTCGATCAACTTCAACAAGCCGATCACGGACCGGAAGGCCGTCCAGTCCGGTATCACCGTGACGTCCAGCAGCGGCCAGGAGGTCGTCGGCCACTGGTTCAACTCGCAGCGCCTCGACCTGCGGCCCGAGAACTACTGGCAGGGCGGCTCCACCGTCACGCTGAAGCTGGACCTGGACGGCGTCGAGGGCGCGGACGGCGTCTACGGCGTGCAGCAGAAGACGGTCACCTTCAAGGTCGGCCGCAACCAGGTCTCGACGGTCGATGCCGCCACGAAGACCATGACCGTTACCCGGGACGGCAAGACGGTCAAGACCATCCCGATATCCGCCGGTTCCCCCGCCAACCCGACGTACAACGGACAGATGGTGATCTCCGAGAAGTACAAGGAGACCCGGATGAACGGTGACACCGTCGGCTTCGGCGGCGAGTACGACATCAAGGACGTCCCGCACGCCATGCGGCTGTCCACCTCCGGCACGTTCATCCACGGCAACTACTGGGGTGCGCGGTCGATCTTCGGTAGCGCGAACACCAGCCACGGCTGCGTCGGTCTTGCCGACGTGAAGGGCGCGGGCGACGCGAACCAGCCCGGTGCCTGGTTCTACAACAACTCGCTCATCGGCGACCTCGTCATCGTGAAGAACTCCCCGGACAAGAACATCACTCCCGACAACGGTCTCAACGGCTGGAACATGAACTGGGCGGAGTGGAAGGCGGGTTCCGCGGTCTGACGGACTCGCGGCTCCCTTTCCCCTTTTCCGTAGCACCGGACGCATGGTCCGTAGCACCGGACGCATGGTCCGTAGCACCGGACGCAGCGGTCCCCGCGTCCGTACGGAACCGCTCATGCGCCCGTACGAAGGCGGCGGCACCCGGATCCTCCCGATCCGCGGCGCCGCCGCCTTCGGCGTTCACCGGTCCGTGCGCGGGCACCCTCAGGCATGCGCAGCTCGCGGGCTTCTCATCCGGCTCCCGCCGCGGCTTCGATCCGCCATCACACTCGTTCGTGGCCTCGCGCCATGTGCACGATCCGCGGGGGCGAGGTCTCCATCACGCAGAACGCGGCGGCCTGAGCGCTCGGGCGTGCTCGACCGATCGCGCCACGGGCCCGACGCCGGCTCCGGACCGGACGTGGTCGTACGCGCGGACCGTCCGTCCGACCACGTCATGGTGGAGCCTGCTCCACCATGCCTCCGGGTGGCTGGTCCCTCGTGGCCGACCCTCCCGGGCTGTGATGATGAAGACCTCACCGGCCGACCCCCGACCAAGGAATCACCATGAAGTCGCTGCTCTGGATCGTTCTCGTCGCCGCTCTCGCCGCCAATGTGTTCGCGAGCTTCGGCGTTCCGGAGGCGAGCACGCAGATGGTGCTGAGCATCGTCTCCGGTCTGATCGTGCTCGGATCCGGTGCCGGGCTGTGGAAGCTGCGCCGCCGCGAGGACGCCTGAGCCGGATGCCGCGCCCGAGCCGGACGTCGAGCCCGCGCCCGAGCCCTCGCCCGAGTTGGATGTCGATCCGGACCCCGGAAGGTCGAGGGCCCCGGTCGAGAGACCTCGGTCGAGGGACCCCCGTCGAGGGACCCCAAAGGGCGCGTGATGCGGGGCGCGTGACCGAATGCCGTAGGGAACTGTCGCTTTTGTTGTGACCTCAGGGGTCGGTTCCGGTCGAGCCGGGCCCACTATGTGGATGCCCTGGTGTACCTTGCCGGGCGCACTGGGACAATCGATGCGCCACAACGGTTCTGTTCGTCGCCTTCGTGAGCCGCCGGAGCGTGCGATGTCTGGGCGACGCCCTCAATGGGGAGGGGGACCGCTGGTGTCCCCGGCGCGGGGCACCTTCGCGCGCGACGCCCGACCCATGGAAGGTCTTGATCAGATGCAGACCACCCCTGAACCCGCCATCCCGCACGTCACCGAGAGTCGGGTCATCGAGCCGCTGTACGCGGAGGTCCTCCGCCGCAACCAGGGCGAGAACGAGTTCCACCAGGCGGTGCGGGAGGTCCTGGAAACCCTCGGCCCGGTCCTCGTGAAGCGGCCGGAGTTCGTGGACGCCCGGATCGTCGAGCGGGTCTGCGAACCGGAGCGCCAGCTCATCTTCCGCGTGCCGTGGTCGGACGATTCCGGGGACATCCACGTCAACCGCGGCTTCCGCGTCGAGTTCAACAGCTCGCTCGGCCCGTACAAGGGCGGCCTGCGCTTCCACCCCTCGGTCAACCTCGGCATCGTGAAGTTTCTCGGCTTCGAGCAGATCTTCAAGAACGCGCTCACCGGCATGCCCATCGGCGGCGGCAAGGGCGGCGCGGACTTCGACCCGAAGGGCCGCTCCGACGCCGAGATCATGCGCTTCTGCCAGTCGTTCATGACCGAACTCCACCGCCACCTCGGCGAGTACACCGACGTCCCCGCCGGTGACATCGGTGTCGGCGGCCGTGAGATCGGCTATCTGTTCGGCCAGTACAAGCGGATCACCAACCGCTACGAGTCCGGCGTCCTCACCGGAAAGGGCCTCGGCTGGGGCGGCTCCCAGGCGCGCACCGAGGCGACCGGCTACGGCTGTGTGCTCTTCACCGCCGAGATGCTCCGCAGCCGCGGCGAGTCCCTCGACGGTCAGCGCATCGTCGTCTCGGGCTCCGGCAATGTCGCGATCTACGCCATCGAGAAGGCCCAGCAGCTCGGCGCGACCGTTGTGAGCTGCTCCGACTCCGACGGCTACGTCGTGGACGACAAGGGCATCGACCTCGCCCTGCTCAAGGAGATCAAGGAGGCCGGCCGGGGCCGGGTCTCCGATTACGCCGCGCGCCGCGGCGAGCACGTCACGTACGTTTCCGGCACCGGCGTCTGGAACGTCCCCTGCGACGTGGCCCTGCCCTGCGCCACCCAGAACGAGCTGCACGAGGCCGACGCCCTCGTCCTCGTGCGCAACGGTGTGAAGGCGGTCGCCGAGGGCGCCAACATGCCCACCACGCCGGAGGCCGTACGCGTCTTCCAGGACGCGGGCGTCGCCTTCGCCCCCGGCAAGGCCGCGAACGCGGGCGGTGTGGCCACCAGCGCCCTGGAGATGCAGCAGAACGCCTCGCGCGACTCGTGGACCTTCGCCCACACCGAGGAACGCCTCGCGGAGATCATGCGTCACATCCACGACTCCTGCTTCGAGACCGCCGAGCGCTACGGCAGCCCCGGCAACTACGTGGTCGGGGCCAACATCGCAGGCTTCGAACTGGTCGCGGACGCGATGCTGGCACAGGGCCTCATCTGATCCCTGTGCCCGCTGACACCACCGGCCCGGTCCGACCCCCGGGGTTCTCCTGGAGGACGGGCCGGGCCGGGCGGTTTTTTCACGGCATTCCGGATCGGACGATCCTGAACTGGCATGAGGCGGGAGGGCAGGGGCCTTACGCTCGTCGGCGAATCGGGCGGTGAGCGTGACGACCGCAGGCGGCACCGACAAAGCTCGATGATGGGGACACGCGATCAGTCGGCGCTGTCCGCCCGCTCGACACAGATGCTTCCGTCGCGGGCTTCCCCCGACAGGTCATGGAACCGCGCTTGTCTCCGATCGATGGCCCCACCCACCACGGAGTTCGCCACGTCCACCAGCCTGTCACCCTCCAGCCGGAGTGATCCCTACCGGGCAGGAGACGCCCGTGCCGCCGATACCGCAGTAGCCGCCCGGGTTCTTGTCCAGGTACTGCTGGTGGTACGCCTCGGCGGGCCAGAACGTGTGGTCCTCGGCCGGGAGGATCTCCGTGGTGATCGCGCCATGACCGGAGCCGGTGAGCACCTGCTGGTACGCCGCGCGGGAGGACTCGGCGGCCGCCGCCTGCTCGGGGGAGTGGGTGTGGATCGCCGAGCGGTACTGCGTACCGACGTCGTTGCCCTGGCGAAAGCCCTGCGTCGGGTCGTGGGACTCCCAGAACAGCTTCAGCAGCTCGGCGTACGAGACGGTCCTCGGGTCGAAGACGACACGGACCGCCTCCGTGTGGCCCGTCAGCCCCGAGCAGACCTCCTCGTACGTGGGGTTCTGCGTGTAGCCGCCCTGGTAGCCGACGAGTGTCGTCCAGACGCCGTCCGTCTGCCAGAACTTGCGCTCGGCGCCCCAGAAACAGCCCAGCGCGAAGTCCGCGACCTCCAGGCCCTCCGGGTACGGGCCCAGCAGCGGGTTGCCGAGGACCGTGTGGCGGGACGGAACGGCGAACGTGGGCTCGGGGCGGCCTTTCAGGGCCTCCTGGGGGGTGGGGAGCTGCGGGGTGCGGCGGGACAGAAACATGCGGGGGGCTCCTCCTGGCTGCGAGTACGTGGTCATAACGCGAGGACGGCGCCCGGGATTCCGGCGCCCTCCTGGTACGCGTGGTACGCGTCGCACGGGCCTCGTACGCGTCGCAGGGGCGGTGGTCGTGCCCGGCACGTGTGGGCGGTCGCCGTGCCGCGACGCCCTACCGCGGCAGCGTCGCCGGGTTGCCGCCGTTCGCCTCGTAACCCGCGACCGCCAGTGCCCGGTGGACCGTGTACGCGGCGGCCGGGTCGGGGCTGTGGGTCCACGGCAACGCGCCCACGTGCCCGTCGACGCGGACGATCTGGTTCATCGCCTCCGACCAGCGCTCCATCCGGACCAGGAAGAAGACCAGCAGATGGCGCACGTGGGCGAGCATCGGATCGTCCTGCCGGGCCGCGTGCACCGCGAACAGGGCGCCCTCGACCGCCTTGGTCACCACCGCGCTCCGGTAGAAGCCCTGGACGAGATTGACCTCGGGCAGGTGCTCGTACACCGCGAAGAGCGGCAGCGCCGCCAGCAGCGAGCCCTGCGGGGCGCGGGCGGCGGCCGTGGTGGCGAAGCGGTCGGCCTCCTCGCGGGAGCCGTGCCACTTCTCGCACCAGTAGTGCAGCGCGGCGAGGTGTGCGCCCATGTGGGACGGCGCGCGGTCGATGACCTTCGCCCACAACTGGTCGAACTCCTCGTGGGAGTAACCGAGTCCGCGCGCGACGGCCAGCTCGACGAGGTACGGGACGGGGTCCCCGGGCGCCAGCAGCGCCGCCTCGCCGCAGACCGTGCGGGCCTCCTCCAGGATGATCCGGAAGTCGTCCGTACCCGCGGTCGACGAACGCCACGCCTGCTGCACCAGGAACTCGGCGTGCACCGCCGCGCCCCCCGCGTCCTTCGGCGCCTCGGCCCGCCACGTGCGCAGCCACGCACCGCCGACACCGGGCCGCTCCGCCAGTTCCAGCGAGGCCGCACCGGCGAACGCCTGCACCCGCTGCCAGCGCACCTCGCCCTCCTTGGGCGTGCCGGCCAGCAACTGCGAGGCCGCACGCCAGTCCTGGGAACGCTGCACGATTTCGAGTACGTCGAGAAGATCCTGGTCCGGACCCGGCAGCCGGATGTCCAGCTCCTCCTGACGTGCGAAGCCGTACGCGTCCGGGTCGGCGGCGTCCGGTGAACCGGGCGCGACCTGACGGATTCCGCCGCGTCGGCGCAGCACGAAGGGGCCGATGACCGCGGCGAGCATGCAGAGCGCGATCAGGAACCAGAGAATCTCCATGCCCCCATTGTCACCGGACGGCCGGGAAGCGGGGTGGGGGACCCTCGCGACGAACTACGCTCGGCCCCATGAGCGATCAGCACAGCTTCGAAACCCTCGCGATCCACGCGGGAAACACGGCCGATCCCCTCACCGGCGCCGTCGTCCCGCCCATCTACCAGGTGTCCACGTACAAGCAGGACGGAGTGGGCGGGCTGCGCGGCGGCTACGAGTACAGCCGCAGCGCCAACCCGACCCGTACCGCTCTGGAGGACAACCTCGCGGCCCTGGAGGGCGGCCGCCGGGGTCTGGCCTTCGCCTCCGGTCTCGCCGCCGAGGACTGCCTGCTCCGCACCCTGCTGACCCCCGGTGACCATGTGGTGATCCCGAACGACGCGTACGGCGGCACGTTCCGGCTGTTCGCGAAGGTCGTCTCGCGGTGGGGCGTGGAGTTCTCGGTTGCCGACACCTCGGACGTGGCGGCGGTGCGGGACGCGATCACCCCGCGCACCAAGGCGGTCTGGGTGGAGACCCCGTCCAACCCGCTGCTCGGCATCACCGACATCGCCGCGGTCGCCGACGTGGCCCGTTCGGCGGGTGCGCGGCTGGTCGTCGACAACACCTTCGCCAGCCCCTACCTCCAGCAGCCTCTCGCTCTGGGGGCCGACGTGGTGGTGCACTCCACCACCAAGTACATGGGCGGCCACTCGGACGTCGTCGGTGGCGCGCTGATCGTCAACGACCCCGGACTGGCGGACGAGTTGGCGTACCACCAGAACGCGATGGGCGCCGTGGCCGGACCGTTCGACGCGTGGCTGGTGCTGCGCGGCATCAAGACGCTCGCGGTCCGCATGGACCGGCACAGCGAGAACGCCACGAAGATCGCCGATCTGCTGACCCGTCACCCCAAGGTGACCCAGGTCCTCTACCCGGGGCTGCCCGAGCACGCCGGGCACGAGGTCGCAGCCAAGCAGATGAAGGCGTTCGGCGGCATGGTGTCGTTCCGCGTCGCGGGCGGCGAGGCGGCGGCGGTCCAGGTCTGCAACCGGGCGGAGCTGTTCACCCTCGGTGAGTCGCTGGGCGGTGTCGAGTCCCTGGTGGAGCACCCGGGCCGGATGACGCACGCCTCGGCTGCGGGCTCGCCGCTCGAGGTCCCGGCCGACCTCGTCCGGCTCTCCGTCGGCATCGAGTCCGCCGACGACCTGATCGCCGACCTGACGCAGGCGCTGGGCTGACGGACCCGGTCCCGGCCGTCTCCCGGGCGGGCATCGGTGGTTCCTGGCCACGACGGGGACCGAAACGCCCGCCCGGGATCTCGCCCGCCGCGCCGCCGTGGGGCTTCCTGCGCCGCCGTGGGGGCTTCCCCCCGCGCCGCCCTGGTGCCTCCCGCGCCGCTTGGGGAGACGATCGGGCTTCCCTGCGCTGCCCGTGGAGCTTCCTGCGCCGCCGTGGGGACTTCCTGCGCTGCCCCGTGAATCTTCCTGCGCCGCCGGGTAGCCGCTCTCACCAGCCGTCCGCCGGGGTCGTCATGGCGGGCGGCGTCCGCCACGGGTGTGCCGTGGCCGCCCACACGGTGAACGCGACCACCGCGGCGAACGCCACCACCAGCAGCAACCAGCGGGCGAGGCGCCGTCGACGCAGCAGCCTGCCGCCGCGTGCGGCAGCCCGCCGCGCCAGGTCGGCGGGCACCTGCGGGTGCGGGCCGTCCAGCATGCGCCGAACCTCTTCCTCCTTGTCGCCGCGGCGGCTCATGGCGCCGCCCTCATCGGCCGCCGTGGCTGCCGGGACTCGTCGGGGCGCCGCCGCCGTCGCGCCCGCAGCCACCGGGACGTGGGGCGGCGGGCGCCGCGCAATGTGGCCACCGAGCGGTGGCAGACCGCCCGGAGCCGGTCCACCGGAAGGCCCAGCAGCGCCGCCGCCTGCTCCTCCGCGACTCCCTCGTAAAGGCGCAGCACCAGCACCAGACGCTCCTGCGGGGTCAGCGGGTCCAGCGGGCCGCCGCGCGGCCGGTGGTGGCGCCAGACCTCGTGGGCGAACCCGACGACCAGCTCCCGCCGGGCGCGGTCGTACGGGTCCTCGCCGCGCAGCCGTTCCCACCGCGCGTACGTGCGGGCCAGTGCGGCGGTGAGCAGCCGCTGGGCCCGTGGGTTGGCGCCGGGAGGACGCAGGGGCTCGGTGGTGAGCAGCGTGGCCGTATGCAGCAGCCGGCCCGCCGCGCCCGCCACGAAGGACTCGAAGTCCCGGGCGCGGTGTCGTTCGTGGTCCGCTCGGCGCTCTCGCACAGGGCACATCCGAGCCGCTGCCGGGGCCCCGGGTCAAGAGGTGTACGCCGACCCGGCCCACACAGCCGCCGACCCACCCGGTCGGTCGGCTCGGCCCGGGCCGTCCCGCGTCGGGCCGTCCCACGTCCGGCCGTTCCCCGGGCCTTCCCGCGCCCGGTCTGCCTGCCCGGTCGGCCGTCGCGCCCGGGTCTTTGGGGTACGGGTCAGTCGGCCGGGGGTGTCTGGTGCGCGGTCTGCCGGGCGGCGAGCGCCGCGTTGAACCGGGTGAGCAGCGCGCAGAACGTTTCGCGTTCCTCGGCCGTCCAGCCGTTCGTGACCTGCGTCATGAGTGCGCGCCGGGAGCCGCGCACCTCGTCCAGCCGTGCCTGGCCGCGCGGGGACAGCTGGAGTACCACGGCCCGGCCGTCCTCCGGATGCGAGGTGCGCTTGACCAGGCCCGTGTCGACGAGCGGCGCGACCTGCCGGGTCACGGTCGAGGAGTCGATCCCCATGCCGGAGGCCAGGGCCTTGACGCCCATCGGCCCCTCCCGGTCCAGCCGGTTGAGCAGCAGATAGGCGGCCCGGTCCATGGAATTGCGCACCTGGCCGACGCCGCCGAGGCGGGTCTGCTCGGCACGGCGGGCGAACACCGCGACCTGGTGCTGGAGCGCGTCCAGGACGTGCTCGGTTTCCGTGGGTTCAAAGGCCGCGCCCCCGGAAGGAGACGCAGCTGTCGTCATGTCCTGAGGGGGCATGGCCGGGAGCTCTCTTCGTACGGTGTCGGATGGGTGGGGGACAGAGTACGCGGCCCCGGGGCAACGCGTACCAGTGCTGCACAAACCCGTGAACACCGCCGCACGACGGGACCGTGGGCGACGCCCCGTATCCCCCTCGGGCTGCGAGACTTGCGGTATGGACTTCCGCGCGCCCGGCCAGCATCCTCCGCTCATCCTCGACGACGTCCGCGGGGCGCAGAAGATGCTCTCCGGTGTGGCCAGGGTGACCCCGATGGAAGGCAGCCGCCACCTGACGGGCCTCGTCGGAGCGCCGGTCCACCTCAAGTGCGAGAACCTCCAGCGGACGGGTTCGTTCAAGCTGCGCGGCGCGTACGTGCGGATCGCCGGCCTGTCCCCGGTGGAGCGGGCGGCCGGGGTCGTCGCCGCGAGTGCCGGGAATCACGCGCAGGGTGTCGCGCTCGCGTCCTCGCTGCTCGGTGTGCGGTCGACGGTCTTCATGCCGGTCGGGGCACCGCTGCCGAAGGTCGCCGCCACCCGTGAGTACGGGGCCGAGGTCCGGCTGCACGGCCATGTCGTCGACGAGGCGCTGGCCGCCGCGCAGGAGTACGCGCGGGAGACCGGCGCGGTCTTCATCCACCCCTTCGACCACCCCGACATCATCGCCGGGCAGGGCACGGTCGGCCTGGAGATCCTGGAACAGTGCCCCGAGGTGCGCACGATCGTCGTCGGGGTCGGCGGCGGCGGGCTCGTCGCGGGCGTCGCGCTGGCGGTGAAGGCGCTGCGGCCCGATGTACGGGTCGTGGGCGTGCAGGCGGCGGGTGCGGCCGGCTACCCGCCGTCGCTGGCCGCGGGGCACCCGGTGTCGATCGGCTCGCTGAACACGATGGCGGACGGCATCAAGGTGGGGCGGCCCGGCGACGTGCCGTTCGAGATCGTCCGGGAGCTGGTCGACGAGGTCCGTACGGTCTGCGAGGACGAGCTGGCCAGCGCGCTGCTGCTCTGTCTGGAGCGGGCGAAGCTGGTCGTGGAACCGGCGGGCGCGAGCCCGGTCGCGGCGCTGCTGAGCGATCCGGAGTCCTTCCGCGGACCGGTGGTGGCGCTGTTGTCGGGTGGCAACGTGGACCCGTTGCTGATGCAGCGCGTCCTGACCCACGGCATGGTGGCGGCCGGGCGCTACCTGAGCCTGCGGCTGAGGCTTGCCGACCGGCCCGGAGCGCTGGCCACGCTGCTCGGCGTGCTCTCGGTGGTCGACGCCAACGTGCTCGACATCGGTCACGTCCGCACCGATCCCAGGCTCGGGCTGACCGAGGTCGAGGTGGAGCTGCACCTGGAGACCAAGGGGCCGGAGCACTGCGAGGAGGTCTCGGCGGCGCTGCGCGAGGCGGGCTATCTGGTCATGGACTGAGGCCGCACGCGGCGTACGCCCGCCGGACCGTGCGTACCCCGGTTCCGTCACCGTGCGCGGCCCGCCGGCTGGTGCGTGGCGTGCGTCGGTTTCGTCCGCGCGTGCAGGACCGTGCCGTGGTCCGTCGGCCGGTGTGTGCGCCGGCTTCGTCCGCGTGTGCAGGACCCGCGCACGGTCCGCCGATTCGTCCGCGTGCGGCGATCGTGCGTCTGCCGGACCGTGTGCGTGTGCCGGACGGCGTGCGCCTGCTGGACGGTGGCGTGCCGGGCGGCGGACGGGCGGACGGATCGCCGGCGTGACGGACCGTGCGGCCGGTTCGGGTGCGTGGTGGCCCCGTGAACGCACGGGTGCCGCCGGTCCCGTCCGGGCCGGCGGCACCCCGCGTCGTCGATGCCCGCGGATCAGCCGGTGTAGGGCTTCGCTGCGAGGATCTTCACGCTCGCCATCTTGCCGTTCGGCAACTCGTACTCGGCCACCTCGCCCGTGCGCTTGCCGTTGACGCCGGTGCCGAGCGGCGACTGCGGGGAGTACGTCTCGATGCTCGAACTCGCGTACTCGCGGGAGGCGAGCAGGAAGGTCAGGGTGTCGTCCGGGTCGTCGTCGAACGCGATGGTGACGACCATGCCGGGTTCCACCACGCCGTCGTCGGCGGGTGCCTCGCCGACCTTCGCGTGCTCCAGGAGCTGGGTGAGCTGGCGCACACGCAGCTCCATCTTGCCCTGCTCCTCCTTGGCCGCGTGGTACCCGCCATTCTCGCGGAGGTCACCCTCCTCACGGGCCGCCGCGATCTTTACGGAGATTTCCGTGCGCGCGGGACCAGACAGGTACTCCAGCTCGGCCTTGAGCTGGTTGTACGCCTCCTGCGTGAGCCAGGTGACGTTTTCGCTGGTCTGGGTCACAGGGTGCTCCTCGTCGGTGCTGGGAATACAAAGCATCGCCCTACCCGTAAGCATGTGCCTCTACGGGTGGGCGAAACCACGAGCCTAACAATTCACCGGGGAAAGGGGGAGAAGGTAAAACGTCAGGGCCACATACGTGCAGGTCAGCGGCTGTCGGAGCCGTCGGGTGTCGCTGTGCGGCGGGTCAGTTCGACGGCCGTGCGGTGGCATCGGCGCGGTGGGCCGGGGCCGCTGGACCGGTGCTCCGGGTCAGTCCGTGGTCCCGCCGTCGGCGGTGCAGCCGACCAGTTCGACGTTGGTCGCCCTCGCGGTCGTGCGCAGCGACACGATCCGGTCCACACGGTCCGTGTGGTCGTCGAAGCGGAAGTCCTTGCGGGCCACGTCGCTGCCGTCCTCGTGCTGGGCGCGGAGGGTGCAGTAGCCCTTGGCGTCCTCGTCCTTGCGCACCTCCAGGTGCACGTCGACCCGCTCGTCGGAGACGACCTGGCGCTTGATCACCTCGGCGCTGATCTGCTGGCCGGAGACGTAGTCGTAGCCGAACCAGGCGACCATCCCGAGGAAGGCGACGCCGAGCACCGAGCCGATGATCCTGAGCCTGCGGTCGGCGCGCTCGTCCGCGGAGCGGCCGTAGCGGTTCTCCGGAAGCGCGTCGCGCACCGCCGTCATGATCGTTCCTCCCGTGCCGGGGACCGAGGAATTTTCCGTCCCCCGGTTCGGTCACTATAGAAGCCCCGGACCGCCGCCCGACCAGCACCCCGCGCCCACGTCCTGCGGGGACGACACACCACGTCGACGTTGACGACACCGCGTCGACGCCGACGACACCGCGTAATCGCGACCGGATCGCGACCGATCACTGAGGATCCAGATTGACTGAGCAGCTGCGTTTGATGGCCGTTCACGCCCACCCCGACGACGAATCGAGCAAGGGCGCGGCAACGATGGCCAAGTATGTGTCCGAGGGGGTGGACGTGCTGGTCGTGACCTGCACGGGAGGCGAGCGCGGCTCCATCCTCAACCCGAAGCTCCAGGGGGACCCGTACATCGAGGAACACATCCACGAGGTGCGCAGGAAGGAAATGGACGAGGCCCGGGAGATCCTGGGCGTCAGGCAGGAATGGCTCGGGTTCGTCGACTCGGGGCTGCCCGAGGGCGACCCGTTGCCGCCGCTGCCCGAGGGCTGCTTCGCGCTGGAGGACGAGGAGAAGGCCGCAGGCCGGCTCGTCCGCAGCATCCGCGCTTTCCGGCCGCACGTCATCACGACGTACGACGAGAACGGCGGGTACCCGCACCCCGACCACATCATGACCCACAAGATCACGATGATCGCGTTCGAGGGAGCGACGGACCCCGAGACCTTCCCGGAGTCGGAGTTCGGGCCGGCCTGGCAGCCGCAGAAGCTCTACTACAACCAGGGCTTCAACCGGCCGCGCACGGTGGCCCTCCACGAGGCCCTGCTGGCCCGGGGCCTGGAGTCCCCGTACGGCGAGTGGCTCCAGCGCTGGAAGGAGTTCGAGCGCGAGGAGCGCACCCTCACCACGCACGTCCCGTGCGCGGACTTCTTCGAGGTCCGTGACAAGGCGCTGATCGCGCACGCGACGCAGATCGACCCCGACGGCGGCTGGTTCCGCGTCCCGATGGACGTCCAGAAGGAGGTCTGGCCGACCGAGGAGTACGAGCTGGCGAAGTCTCTCGTCGATACCTCCATCCCCGAGAGCGACCTCTTCGCGGGCATCCGCGACAATGCCTGATATGTACGCGACTCAGGCACTGACCGACCTCGTTACGCTCGCCGACTCGTTCGACAAGGACAAGGTGACCCCCGGCGTCCTCGGCTTCCTCGTCTTCGCGGCGCTCGCCGTCGGCGTGTGGATGCTGATGAAGTCCATGAACCGGCACATGGGCCGGGTCGACTTCGAGGAGGCCCCGGATCCGGCGGTGGCGGCGGACGCCGCCGCGGGAGCGGGGACCGCGAAGCGGAAGCAGCGGCAGTAGCGGAAGCGGGGCAGGCGGCGCAAGCCGAAGCAGCGCGGGCACAAAAGCGGGTGGCCCGGGCGCGGGTACGCGGTGCCGTCCGCCGTGCCTCACGTCTTCGGCGTGCCGTCGTGCCCCGCTGTGCCCGTCACGCCCATGACCTCCCGGGCGTGGCGGCCACGGCGGCATGCCGGGAGCCGCGCCCGGGCCTCATGGGACGGCGTCGCGCCCGTTCGGCCGTGCTCTGGTGCCCCATGACCCCGTCCCGCGGCTTCGCGCCGCCTGCGGCCGTGAGGTACCACTGCGCTCCTGTGGCCCGCCGTCGCGCGCGCCGGGTGAACCAGGCCGTCCCCGTGCCCCGGCCTTACGTGTCTCCGCGACGGCGCATCTCCGGTGCCCTCGTGGCTCCGTGCCGCATGGCACCGGCCGGTATGGCAACCGTCACATGTTTTCTTCAGGGCGATGTCGTCCGGACCCGGGGTGCCGGGCTCCCTCCGCCGCCGGTCCGTTCGCCGGCGGCGCCCGTCCGGCCCGACCTGCCCGTCCGAAGCCCCGAACCGTCCGGCTCGTCCGGCCCGCCCCACCCCGACCCCGGAGACCTCGCAGTGACCCTTCCCCCTCCCAGCCGGCAGCACGAGCACGGGCCCGCCCGGCCCGGGACCGCACCGAACGCGTTGGTCACCGCCGGGGCATCGGATGAGAACGTCCTCGGCCGGCTGCTGCGGCGGCTCACGCCCGCCGACCGCGAGGTGCTGTGGCTGTACCTGCTGACCCGGGTGGGCATCTGGACCGTCGCGTACTGCACGCGCTGGCTGTTCGCCGAGGACGGCCAGAGCCGTCACGCCGGTCCGTTCTTCTCGTCGTGGCAGCGGTGGGACTGGTGGCACTACCTGGAGATAGCCCAGGAGGGTTACTTCCCGGACGGGAAGGGGCCCTGGATGTCCGAGTGGGACAACAGGGAGGCGTTCTTCCCCGGCTTTCCCCTCCTGCTGCGGGCCGTCCACCTGGTCGTACCGAGCTGGCCCGCGGCCGGTGCCCTGATCTCCTTCGTCGCCGGGGGCGTCGCCGTACTGGCCCTCGCCCGGATCGCCCGGCTGTACCTGCCGCAGGACGAGGCCGGGCCCCGGGCGGCCCTGTTCTTCCTGCTCTCCCCGTGCGCGGTCTTCCTGGCCGCGGGTTACACCGAGGCGCTCTTCCTGGCCCTGGCCCTGCCCGCCTGGCTGGCCGCCCAGCGCCTCAACTGGCCGCTCGCGGCCGCGCTGACGGCCCTGGCGACCACCGTCCGGGTCAGCGGCCTCTTCCTCGCCGCGGCCCTTGCCGTCCACTTCCTGGTCACCGCCCGCACCGCCGCCCACTGGCGCCGCCTCCCCTGGCTGTTCCTGCCGGCCCTCCCGCCGCTCCTGTACAGCTGGTACCTGCACGCGCACACCGGCGACTGGATGGCCTGGAAGCACGCCGAGGAGCGCGGCTGGTACCGCGACTTCCACGCCCCCTGGGAAGCCTGGGCGAACACCTGGCACGCAGCCTTCGGCCACTCCCAGGCCACCGGGTACGCCCTGATGAGTCAGGCCGAGCTGCTCACCATGGTGGTCGGGGTCGTCCTGTGCGGCCTGCTGCTGTGGCGCAGGCGCTGGCCGGAGGCCGCGTACATCGGACTGAGCCTGTGGGCCCTGGGGACCTCCTACTGGTACACGTCCATCCCCCGCGCGAGCCTCCTGTGGTGGCCCCTGTGGGTCGGCCTCGCCGCGTGGAGCCTGCGGCGGCCCCTCGTCAAGACCGCCTATCTCGCCATCGTCGCGCCCCTGATGACCGTTGTCGCCGTCACCTTCCTCTCCGGACGGTGGGCCGGCTGATCCGGTCGGCGGCCGGTGGACGGCCGACCGCGGGTGGCGGGTGCTGGTTGCCGGGCGGTGGGCGGTGGATCGGCTGAGCCGCCCTGTGGCGTGGGCGCGTCGTTCCGTCGCGTACGCGAGGATGGAGGCATGGCCAACCGACTCGCGCACGCCACGTCCCCGTACCTCCTCCAGCACGCGGACAACCCCGTCGACTGGTGGCCGTGGGAGCCCGCCGCCTTCGAGGAAGCGCGTCGGCGCGGTGTGCCGGTGTTCCTGAGCGTCGGGTACAGCTCCTGCCACTGGTGCCATGTCCTCGCCCACGAGAGCTTCGAGGACGAGGAGACGGCGGCCTTCATGAACGCGCACTTCGTGTCCGTGAAGGTGGACCGGGAGGAGCGCCCCGACGTCGACGCCGTCTACATGGAGGCGCTTCAGGCGGCGACCGGTCAGGGCGGTTGGCCGATGTCGGTGTTCATGACCTCCGAGGGCCGGCCGTTCTACTTCGGCACGTACTTCCCGCCCGAGCCGCGGCACGGCATGCCGTCGTTCAAGCAGGTGCTGGAGGGCGTGCGGGCGGCCTGGGCCGAGCGGCCCGACGAGGTGGTCGAGGTGGCGGGGAGGATCGCGCGGGATTTGGCGGGGCGGCAGTTGGACCTCGCACAGGCCGGACCGCCCGGCGAGGCGGAGCTCGCCCGGGCGCTGCTCGAACTCACCCGCGCCTACGACCCGGCGTCCGGGTGGTTCGGCGGAGACACGAAGTTCCCGCCGGGCATGGTCGTGGAGTTCCTGCTCCGGCACCACGCCCGGACCGAGTCCCAGGGGGCCCTCGACATGGCCGAGGGGCTGTGCCGGGCGATGGCCCGGTCGAGTCTGTTCGACCAGGTCGGGGGCGGCTTCCACCGGTACGTCCTGCGTCAGCGCCCCGGTGGCCCCCTGGTCCCGCACTTCGAGAAGATGCTGTACGACAACGCGCTGCTCTGCCGGGTGTACACGCACCTGTGGCGGGCGACGGGATCGGAGGAGGCCCGCCGGGTCGCCCTGGAGACCGCCGACTTCATGGTGCGCGAGCTGCGCACCGCCGAGGGCGGTTTCGCCTCCGCGCTCGACGCCGACAGCGTCGAGAACGCGGACGGGGCCGGCCGTCACGTCGAGGGCGCGTACTACGTGTGGACGCCCGAGCAACTGCGCGAGGTCCTCGGGGAGCCGGACGCGGCCTTCGCCGCCGCGTACTTCGACGTGACGGAGGAGGGCACTTTCGAGGAGGGAGCCTCGGTCCTCCGGGTGGCCGATGCGGAGCCCGACGCGGACGGGGACCGGATCGCCGACGTACGGGCCCGGCTGCTGGCCGCCCGTGAGGAGCGCCCCTGCCCCGGGCGGGACGACAAGGTGGTCGCGGCCTGGAACGGCCTGGCGATCGCCGCGCTCGCCGAGACGGGGGCCTGCTTCGACCGGCCGGACCTGGTCGAACGGGCCACCGAGGCGGCGGATCTGCTGGTCCGGGTCCACATGGGGGACACCGCCCGGCTAGCTCGTACCTCCAAGGACGGCCGGGTCGGCGGGTACGCCGGGGTCCTGGAGGACTACGGAGACGTGGCGGAGGGCTTCCTCGCCCTGGCCTCGGTCACCGGCGAGGGCGTCTGGCTGGAGTTCGCCGGTTTCCTGCTCGACCTCGTGCTCCAGCACTTCACCGGCGAGGGCGGGCAGTTGTACGACACGGCGGACGACGCCGAGCAACTGATCCGCCGCCCACAGGATCCCACCGACAACGCGGCCCCGGCGGGCTGGACGGCGGCGGCCGGCGCGCTCCTCTCGTACGCCGCCCACACCGGCTCGGAGGCCCATCGCGCTGCCGCCGAGGGGGCGTTGGGTGTGGTGACGACGCTCGGCCCGCGCGTGCCCCGGTTCATCGGCTGGGGGCTCGCCGTCGCCGAGGCGCTGCTCGACGGGCCGCGCGAGGTGGCGGTCGTCGGCCCGGTCGGGGGCGAACTGCACCGTACGGCACTGCTGGGACGGGCCCCCGGCGCGGTGGTGGCGGCCGGGGAGCCGGGCGGGGCCGGCGCGGCGGAGTTCCCGCTGCTGGCCGACCGGCCGATGGTGGGCGGCGCGCCGACGGCGTACGTGTGCCGGCACTTCGTGTGCGACGTTCCGACGACGGATCCGCAGGAACTGGCCCGGCGCCTGGGATCCGGCCCGTCCGGGGAGAGCAGCCGCCCGTCCTGACCCGTTCGCGGCGCACTCGCCGCCCGCCCTGAGGGGCGAGTGGCGGGCGCCGCCACCCGTGCCGAGGAGGGAGTGGCGGGCCGCCACCGGCCGGGCGCCACCGGCCGGGCGTCAGCTCGGAGCGCTGGGCGTCGGCTCGGAGCCTTGGACGCCGGTTCGGAGCGCTGGGCGTCGGCTCGGAGCGCTGGACGCCGGTTCGGAGCGCTGGGCGCTGCCTCGGAGCCTTGGACGCTGGCCCGGAACCCTAGGCGCTGCCTCGGAGCGCTGGGCGCTGGCCCGGAATCCTGGGCGCTGCCTCGGAACCCTGGACGCTGGCCGGAGGCCCCGGACGCAGGCTCGGAAGCCCAGGACGCCGGTCCGGAACCCTGGGCGCAGGCCCGAACCCGGACGCAGGCACGAGCCCTGGGACCGTGCGCCCGGAACGCGGACGCAGGCCCGAACCCCGGACGCGCGCCCGGCGCGGCGTCAGGCCCCGGCTACAGCGACAGGCCGCCCTCGAGCGCGTCCAGCCCCCGCCCGATGAGGACCGTCAGGTCGTCCTCCTGGCCGTGCTCGCCCCAGTACAGGGTCACCTCGCGCAGCACGCCCAGCACCGCCGCCACGAAGACCCGGACCGCCAGGTCGTCGGCACCGCGCCCGCTGCGGTCGGCCAGCACCCGGGCCAGCGTCCTCGCCGTGTCCGACATCGTCTCCGTCATCCGTGCCCGTACGGCGGGGACCTCCACCACCAGCCGTGTGCGCTGGCGCACCTCCTCCTCGTCGCTCACGAGGAACGCCGGCAGCGTCTCGGTCATGACGATCCGCAGGGACTCCAGCGGCGGCTCACCGGCCGGCCGGTCGCGCAACCCGGCCTCCAGGACCGGGTCGTACGCGTCGGTGAGGACGATGTCCTCCTTGGCCGCGAAGTAGCGGCACACCGTGCTCGGCGACACCTCGGCCGCCTCCGCGATCTGCTCGATCGTCGTCGCCTCGTACCCCTGCTCGGCGATCAGCCGGTACGCCGCCCGGCGGATCGCCATCCGGGTCTTGAGCTTCTTCCGCTCGCGCAGCCCCATCTGCGACGGAAACGGAACCCCGGGCACGGAGGGCGGAACTCCGGATGCGGAGGGTGGCGCCCCCGAAACGGACACGGAAGGGGTACGGGAGGTGACGGCCATGGGCGTCATTGTGGGTCATCGACGCCTTCCGGGCCATGGACGCCCAGTGGCCGCGGCTCGGGAGCCACGGCCACTGGGCGGAGACTGCGCGAAACGGAAGGCGTCGGCGCGCGAGAACGGGGGACGGGGAGGCGGGGAAGACGGCGAGGACGGGAGGACGGGGAGGACGGCGAGGCGCGGGGCGCGGAGGCGGCTCAGGCGTGGTTGTAGGCCACCAGCGAGATGCCGACGTAGTGCACGATGAAGGCCGCCAGGGTCAGCGAGTGGAAGACCTCGTGGAAGCCGAACCAGCGTGGGGACGGGTTCGGCCGCTTGATGCCGTAGATGACGCCGCCGGCGCTGTAGAGCAGCCCGCCGACGACGATCAGTACCAGCACCGCGATCCCGCCGGTGCGCAGGAAGTCCGGCAGGAAGAACACCGAGGCCCAGCCCATGGCTATGTAGCACGGCGTGTAGAGCCAGCGCGGGGCGCCGACCCAGAACACCCGGAAGGCGATGCCCGCCGCCGCCGCCGCCCACACCGCCCACAGCAGCGGCCGCGCGGTCGACTCGGGCAGCAGGAGCAGGGTCAGCGGGGTGTAGGTGCCCGCGATGATCAGGAAGATGTTGGCGTGGTCGAGGCGGCGGAGCACCGCCTCGCCGCGCGGGCCCCAGGTGCCGCGGTGGTAGAGCGCGCTCACCCCGAACAGCAGGCACGCGGTCAGGGCGTACACGGCACAGGCCATGCGGCCCCGGGCGCTGTCGGTCAGCGCGATCAGCGCGATCCCCGCGACGATCACGGCGGGGAACATCCCGGCGTGCAGCCAGCCGCGCAGCCGTGGCTTCAGCGGGACGGTCGGTGCGGTCGGGACAGTCGAAACGGTGTCGGGAGCGGCTGTGTCCGGGCCGGCCGGCTCGGGCGCGGCTGTGGCGGCAGTCATTCCCGCATCGTACCTACGGGACCGTAGGTACTGGACAGAAGTGGCCATGCTCACGTGTGCGGCCCTCTGGACATATGGGCGCAAGGGTCGGATGATCAAATGAGTGCGGTCGACACCGGATGAGCGCCAACGGATTCGCAGGGGACGAAGCGTCCGGGTCGCAGCCCCCACGGGGCCGAACAGCAAACACCCTCGACAAGGAGCGATCGTGGCGCGCGACATCGCGGCTCCCTCCACTGCCCCCACCAACCACCAGGCCCTCATCGCCTGGGTGAACGAGACCGCTGCCCTCACCGAGCCGGACCGGGTCGTCTGGTGCGACGGCTCCGAGGCCGAGTACGAGCGCCTGTGCGGGGAACTCGTGGCCAAGGGGACGTTCAAGAAGCTCGACGAGACCAAGCGCCCGAACTCGTACTACGCCGCCTCCGACCCCAGCGACGTCGCCCGTGTCGAGGACCGTACGTTCATCTGCTCCGAGAAGGAGGAGGACGCCGGTCCCACGAACCACTGGAAGGCCCCCGCCGAGATGCGGGAGATCTTCACGGGTGAGAACGGTGTCTTCCGCGGCTCCATGCGCGGACGCACGATGTACGTCGTGCCCTTCTGCATGGGCCCCGTCGGCTCCCCGCTCTCCGCGATCGGTGTCGAGATCACCGACTCCGCGTACGTCGCCGTCTCCATGCGCACCATGACGCGCATGGGGCAGGCCGTCCTCGACGAACTGGGCACCGACGGCTTCTTCGTCAAGGCCGTCCACAGCGTGGGCGCGCCCCTGGAGGAGGGCCAGGAGGACGTCCCCTGGCCGTGCAACACCACCAAGTACATCTCGCACTTCCCCGAGGACCGCGAGATCTGGTCGTACGGCTCCGGCTACGGCGGCAACGCCCTGCTCGGCAAGAAGTGCTACGCGCTGCGCATCGCCTCCGTCATGGCGCGTGACGAGGGCTGGCTCGCCGAGCACATGCTGATCCTCAAGCTCACCCCGCCGCAGGGCGAGGCGAAATACGTCGCCGCCGCGTTCCCGTCCGCCTGCGGCAAGACCAACCTCGCCATGCTGGAGCCGACCGTTCCCGGCTGGACCGTCGAGACCATCGGTGACGACATCGCCTGGATGCGCTTCGGCGAGGACGGCCGCCTCTACGCCATCAACCCCGAGGCGGGCTTCTTCGGCGTCGCGCCCGGCACCGGCGAGCACACCAACGCCAACGCCATGAAGACCATGTGGGGCAACTCCGTCTTCACCAACGTCGCGCTCACCGACGACGGCGACGTCTGGTGGGAGGGCATGACGGAGACCGCTCCAGCCCACCTCACCGACTGGCGGGGCAACGACTGGACGCCCGCGTCCGACACCCCGGCCGCCCACCCCAACGCCCGCTTCACCGTCCCGGCCGGCCAGTGCCCGATCATCGCGCCCGAGTGGGAGGACCCGAAGGGCGTGCCGATCTCCGCCATCCTCTTCGGTGGACGCCGCGCCTCGGCCGTGCCGCTGGTCACCGAGTCCTTCACCTGGCAGCACGGCGTCTTCCTCGGCGCCAACGTGGCCTCCGAGAAGACCGCCGCCGCCGAGGGCAAGGTCGGCGAGCTGCGCCGCGACCCGTTCGCCATGCTGCCGTTCTGCGGCTACAACATGGGCGACTACATGGCCCACTGGCTGAAGGTCGGCGCGGACAAGCCGGACCAGTCGAAGCTCCCGAAGATCTACTACGTGAACTGGTTCCGCAAGAACGACGCGGGCAAGTTCGTGTGGCCCGGCTTCGGCGAGAACAGCCGCGTCCTGAAGTGGATCGTCGAGCGCCTGGAGGGCAGGGCCGAGGGCGTCGAGACGCCGATCGGCATCCTGCCCACCAAGGACGCCCTGGACACCGAGGGCCTGGATCTCTCCGACGCCGACCTGGACTTCCTGCTCACGGTCGACAAGGACGTCTGGCGCGAGGAGGCGGCCCTGATCCCCGAGCACCTCAACACCTTCGGCGACCATGCCCCGAAGGGGCTGTGGGACGAGTACCGCGCCCTGGTCCAGCGCCTGGGCTGACACCACACGGGGTGCGCCCCGCCCGGGCGCGCCCCCGCACGCCCCGTGGCCGGGTCTTCGAACATCCGCCCTGACCTGTGGGGTCGACGGCCCGCCGCGGATCGGTCCCCGGAACCCCCTCACGGTTCCGGGGACCGCCCTTGCCCGCCCGTCACCCCCGTACAACGGCGTACGGGGGTAACGGGTGTACGGGCCCGTGCCCACGGCTGAGTACGGGCGCGCGGCGGCGTACGGGCGGGTGCGTCAGTGTGCGGGCGGGTGGGGGCTGCCCTTCCGGCGCCCGTTTTCGTGCGGAACATCCGTACCACGCCACTTACTTGCGCACAGGACCTCCACAACGCTTCGATGTTCCTTTACCTCGCCTCCGGTCATGTCGGCCGGAGGCCGAACGGGCTTGTGGGGGACTCGGTTGAACAAGATCCGGCACCATGGACGCATCGCGGCGACGCTGGCCGTGCTGACACTCACCACCGCGGGGCTCAGCGCCCTCACCCCGCCCACCGCCGCCCGCGCGGCCGACGGCCCGGTCGCCGGTGACACCGTGGCCAAGCTGCCGATCTCCTCGTACTCGGCCATGGTCGTCGACTCGGTGAACGAGCGGGTGTACATCACGGACGACCGACGGGACCGTACGGCCAACCAGGTCCACGTCTACAACTTCCAGGGCCAGAAGGTGGGTTCGCTGCCCACCGGCAGCGCGCCGTCCGGCATGGCCCTGAGCACGGACAGCAGCAGGCTCTACGTCTCGCAGTCCTCGGGAATCCTTGTGTTCGACACCGTGACGCAGCAGCGCACCGGCTTCACGTTCACCTGGACCGACGTGGGCTGCCCGCGCGATCTCGGGTTCGCGGGCGGCAAGGAATGGCACACCGAGACGCCGTACTACACCGGCTGCGACACGAACCGGACCTGGCTGCACGGCACGACGGGCACCCAGTACGTCGACACCGGGTGGAACGCCACGGGCAGGCTGCGGCTGGCGAGCGGCCCCGAGGCACCCGACCGCCTGGTCATGGCCCAGACCGCCCATGCCGGGGAGCCGAACCCGTTCCTCACCACGTTCGACGCGAGCGGCGACACGCTCGTACGCGGCCCGGAACGCCGGTTCGCGGACGCCGAGGGCCGGGGCGCGCTCGACGTGAAGGACATCGCCCAGTCCGCCGACGGCCGTCGCATCGCCGTCGCCGACGCCGCCCACCGCCAGGGCACCCGGCTCCTGGACGCCGCCGACCTGTCCGACGCGCCCACCGCGTACCAGCCGCTGCCCGAAGGGGCCACGTCGTCCGCGGTCGCCTTCGGCGGTGACGGGAAGTACGTCGCGCGGGGCGCCGCCGCGACCGGATCCACGCCCGACCTGCTGGTGCAGCCCGCCGACCCGGCGGACGGCACCGCCCCGCTGGAGTTCGCCTTCGAGGGGGCGCTCGACGGGGACCGGATCGCGCCGCGCGGGCTCGGCTGGTCGAAGGACGGCGCACGGCTTTTCGCCGTCACCACCAACGTGTCCGGCAACGAGTACTGGCTGCATGTCATCCAGCCGCCCGCCGCCCAGTACGACTCCCGCTTCACCGGCACCCTCTCCACCACCCCGGGGCAGCCCGTCGTCGGTGAACCCCTCGGCATCCGGGGCCGGTTGGAGCTGGACGGGCCCGCGCCCGCCGAGCCGGTCAGGGTCTCGGCCGTACGGCACGACGCGAACGGCGACCGCCGGCTCGCCACCGTCGAGGCCGAGGCCGACGGCTCGTTCACCGTTCTCGACGTCCCGTCACTCGTGGGCGACGCGACCTACACGGTCTCCTTCACCGGCGACGTCACCCACCGTCCGGCCGAGGACATCACCCTTTCCGTCACGGTCGCCAAGGCCCCGACCGCCATCACGCTCACGGCCCCCGCGGAGGCGGTCAAGAGCGAGGGCCTGACGATCACCGGCAGGCTCACCGGCCAGGGGCGCGCGCTCCCCACCGGCATCGCCCTCACCGTGCAGCGCACCGACCGGAAGGGCACCGGCACGCTCACGTCCGCACCCGTCGCCCCCGACGGAACCTTCACGATCAACGACCTGCCCCGGACCGCCGGAGAGGTGACGTACGAGGTCGGGTACGCGGGCGACGACCTGCACACCGCCTCGACGGCGTCGGCGACGGTTCGCGTGCGCAACTGACGCGGGCCGGACCGACCCCGGTCGACGCCGTGTCGCGACCGGACCGTACTGCGCGTACGGCGGGGGGGGGGGGGGGGGGGGGGGGCGGCGGCGCCGCCCCCCGCCGCCCCCCCCCCCGGGAGGGGGCGCGGCGGCGCGGGGCCCGGGGGGGGGGCCGCCCCCGCGGGGGGGGCCCGCGGCCCCCCGGGGGGGGGGGGCCCGCCGCGGCGGGGGGGGGGGGGGGGGGGGCGCGCCCCCCCCCCCCCCCCCCCCCCCCCCGCCGGATACGGACCGCACATGGATCAGCGTCGGCGCAGCCGCCGGCGGACCTTTCGCGCGACCGCGCGAAAGTCCACGGCGACCAGCACCACACGTCCGTCCGGCCGCCGGCCCAGCCGCGCCGCCATCGGGCGGACCCCGCGCGCGTACAGCCGCACGGCGCGTGCCCGGCCCGGGAGGGGCCGGTGCTTCCCGCCCTCGCCGGGTGCCGGGACCACCAGTGGCACGTCGTGGCTGTTGCGGCCGTCGCCCGCCGTCACGCGCAGCAGGAGATCCCACCGGCCAGGGCGGTGCGCGTACCGGTGGAGGCCGTGCAGGTCCAGGACGACGCGGGCGGTCAGCGGCGCGTCGGTGGCCGTGGCCCTCCCGGCCGGGACCAGCACCTCGTAGCCGTCGGCGTGGCGCAGCAGGACGCCGTGCCGCACCCGCCGCACACCGGTTCCGCGATAGTGCGAACTGCGCACCAGCAGGGCAGTCCGCCGTCCGCCGTCGAGCCACTCCAGGGCGCCGGGGCCGGGTTCGAGTTCGGCCCAGGCGAGGCTGTCGTGGCGGGAGAGGGAGATCAGTTCGTCGGTCCGCCCGCCCTCGCGCAGCAGTCGGGCGCGCAGCCGGACGAGCGGCGAGAAGCCGGTCATGACCTCCGGCGGAATGAACTCGCGCAGCACCTCGCCCGCGATGCGGGCGTACGACTCCTGGCGCTCGGCGGAGTGCCAACGGTGGTAGTTCGGACCGAACTTCGCCATCAGTTCCACCTTGGCGAACCGTACGAGCAGTTCGTTGCGCCGCTCGCCGGGCTCGGTCAGGCCCACGATCGAGCGCAGGGCCGCGCGCACCGCCGAGTAGAACGAGGCGGCCGGCGGCTGCTGCTTCGTCAGATGCGCGAACCCCTCGCGGTCGACGAGGTAGTAGCAGTCGTAGTCGGCGACCACCGAGATCGCTCGGGCCCGCAGATACGCCGGGACGATGAACGGCTGTTCCTCCGCCAGCCGCACCCCTTCGGCGAAGCGCAGAGCGTGTTCGACCACGAGCGAACGCCTGAAGAGCTTGTGCGGGGTCAGGCTGAACATCGCCCTGGTCGACCACACGTCCCCCCGCTCGACCGTCGCGGCGAACGGCTCGGTCGGGGCGCCGCGGCCGACACCGCGTATCCGGCCCAGCACCACGTCCGAGTCGTTGCGCTCGGCGATCTCCACCATCCGCCGCAGCGCGTCCGGTCCCAGGTGGTCGTCCGGATCGGCGAAGAACAGGAACTCGCCCCTCGCCATGTCCACGCCCCGGTTGCGCGGCCCCCCGGGTGCCCCGGAATTGCTCTGGTGCACGACCCTGATGTTGGGGTGGCGCCGGGCCCACCCGTCCAGTACCGCACCGCTGTCGTCCGTGGAACCGTCGTTCACGGCCACGACCTCGACGCGCTCGAAACCCAGGCTCTGCCGCGCGATCGACTCCAGGCATGCGTCCAGGAAATCGGCGGCGTTGTAGACCGGGATGATCACGGTGACCGCTACGTCACTCATGTCGACCTCTCCGCAGTTGCTCCCACGCTCCGGACGGGCGTGACACCGTCCAGACCGTCGGGTGCACGGGGAGGGTTGCCTGATGCGGAGAGCGCGTCACAACCATGACACGCGCGACATCCGTGCGTCCGCGGCCATTCACCAGGACGTTCAAGAAAAGCGGCGAAAGGGGTATTTCGGTGAGGGGTGGATGACGCCCGGTCCGCGTGCCTCGGCGGCCCGCGGGCCGGGGTCGTCAGAGGGCGCAGACCAGTCGTCCCGGGGCGGCGCTCGCGGCGGTCGCGGTGGATGGGGTCGTCGAGGGCGAGCTCGCCGTGGGCTTCGTGGCGGTGGTCATCGCCGCCGCGTGGGCGTCCATGCGCTCGGCCGCGAGGATCGCGGCGACCGTGTCGGCGCGGGATGCCGCCACCACCAGCGCCCGGCCCGCGAGGGCGTGTGCGCGGCGATGGAGCGCGAGCGCGGGCGCGTCGCTCCGGCCGGTGTGCCGGGTCGGCATGGCGCCGCGCAGCCGGGCGACCTGTTCGGCGACGCGGTCGCCCGCCGCGCCCAGCCCCAGCTCGTCGGTGACCGTGAGCAGCGCGGCCAGGTGTCCGGCGAGCTGAATGTCCAGCTCCTCCTCGCGGGAGCGGTGCGGAAAGTCGTCGGCGCGGTCGGCCGGTGTGTGGACCGATTTGGCGCGGATCGGTTCGTACATGGATGGCCTCCTGGTGTTGCTGTGGAACCATCCTATGTTAGATCCAGTCTAAAGTTGTCTGCAATCGATCCGCGGGTGGCGTCCCGCCGCCCCTGTCCTCCGGCCGGTCTAAGGCTGGCCGTATCCGTCCAGGAAGTGCGCGATCCTGGTCACCGCGTCCGTCAGGTCCTCGACCGCGGGCAGCGTCACGATGCGGAAGTGATCGGGCTCCGGCCAGTTGAACCCGGTGCCGTGCACGACCATGATCTTCTCGGCCCGCAGCAGATCGAGGACCATCTGCCGGTCGTCCTTGACCTTGTAGACCTTCGGGTCGAGCCGCGGAAAGAGATACAGCGCCCCCTTCGGCTTCACACAGGTCACGCCCGGAATCTGCGTCAGCAGGTCGTACGCGACATCCCGCTGCTCCAGGATCCGCCCGCCCGGCAGCACCAGATCGTCGATCGACTGCCGCCCGCCGAGCGCGGTGGCCACGGCGTGCTGCGACGGCATATTGGCGCAGAGCCGCATGTTGGCGAGGATCGTCAGCCCCTCGATGTACGAGGCGGCGTGCGCCTTCGGACCGCAGACCGCCAGCCAGCCGGACCGGTATCCGGCCACCCGGTAGTTCTTGGAGAGCCCGTTGAAGGTGAGCACCATCAGGTCGGGCGCGATCGTCGCGGTCGGGGTGTGGGTCGCTCCGTCGTACAGGATCCGGTCGTAGATCTCGTCGGAGCAGACGACCAGATGGTGGCGCCGGGCGATCTCCGTCAGCCCGCGCAGCACCTCGTCGTCGTAGACCGCGCCCGTCGGATTGTTCGGGTTGATGACCACGATGGCCTTGGTGCGGTCGGTGATCTTCCGCTCGATGTCGGCGAGGTCGGGCATCCAGTCGGCCTGCTCGTCGCACCGGTAGTGCACGGCCGTACCGCCGGCCAACGACACCGAGGCGGTCCACAGCGGATAGTCCGGCGCCGGTACGAGGACCTCGTCGCCGTCGTCGAGCAGCGCCTGCATCGACATCTGGATCAGCTCGGAGACGCCGTTGCCCAGGTAGATGTCCTCGACGTCGAGATCGATCCCCTTGGTCTGGTAGTGCTGCATCACCGCCCGGCGCGCGGACAGCAGCCCCTTCGCGTCGCCGTAGCCGTGCGCCCCGGAGAGGTTGCGCAGTATGTCTTCGAGGATCTCGGGCGGGCACTCGAAGCCGAACGCGGCAGGGTTGCCGGTGTTCAGCTTGAGGATGCGGTGACCGGCTGTTTCCAGCCGCATCGCCTCTTCGAGCACGGGGCCGCGGATTTCGTAACACACGTTGGCGAGCTTCGTGGACTGGATGACCTGCATGTCAGGGAGCTTACGACCGCGTTTCGCGGCCTGCCGGGACATCGTGCTCCGGTTGCCCCACTCGGGTAGCCCGGCCGCGCGACCCGGCTTCCATAACCATGCGTGCACCACCCCCCGGCCGTGGGAACGCCGGTCGGGACGGCGGCGGGGCTTGGAATGGGCCGGAACGGGGGCGTGACGACGCGGACGGGTGAGATGCGCCACGCGAGCGGAGAGTGACGCGATGCGTGGGGCGGACCGGGCCGGGGAGCCGGTCCGCCCCACGTCGTCACCGCGTCAGCGATTGATCTCGACGAACCGTGTGCCGTCGTTGTTCTGAGGATTGGCATCGGTCGAGCCGGCCGGCTGGATGCTGTATCGCACGGCCTCCGGAATGCCGGTGGCTTCCTTGGGGACCTTGAGCTTGAAAGTGAAGGTGGCCCGTGCCGGGATGTCCCCGAGAGCGCAGGTGACGGTTCCGTCCTTGGCGGGCATGGCGCACTCCTTGGGCCGCCCGTGCAGCGAGTATCCCGGGAAGGGCTCCAGTCGGATCGTCCCCTTGGCGGGCTGCGAGCCCTGATTGCCGTAGTCGAAGTCGTAGGTGACCACTCCATCGCCATCCGGCTTCGAGGCACGGGGCGGCGGGAACATGAACAGGTCCACGTCGGCCTCACCTTCCACGGCCCTGGTGGCTCCGACGCTGTCGCCCGAGGCGGAACCGCCGGCCGCGCCCTTCTCGACGAGCTCGACGCGCAGCACGGGCTTCGAGGCGTCCCATGCGTCGTCGGGTGCCTGCAGACGAGCCTTGGTCTTACCGGACTTGGGCAGGTCGTCGTAGGTGATGCTCACCGTCGAGGGGTTGACGCGCGTGCCCCTGCTGGCGACGGCAGCCCAGGTGAATCCGTTCTCCGCGGTCATCCTCAGCTCGGCCCCCGCCGCCGGGCGCTCGCCCTTCCAGCCGAAGGTCACGGGAACGGCCAGGCGGCCCCCGCGCGGTACGTTCAACGAGTCCGCGGTCTGCGCGAACAGGCCCGTGCGGGTACTGGTCGAGGCGGAGGCGGAGGCAGCGCCCGGCGCGGCCTTCGCGGAGGAGCCGTCGGGCGACGAGCACGCGCCGACCAGCAGGGCGACGGAGGCCAGTGCGGCGGCGCGGGCGCAGCGGGCGGCGTGGGTGCGGGACGGGCGTGTGTGCTGGGCAGTCATGTGGTTCGGGTCAACTCCGCGTAGACGATGATGTTGTCGGGCCTGTGGCCGTCGGCGAGGGAGCCGCCGCAGGTGACGACGCGCAGGGCGGCTGTGCGGGTGTCGCCGTAGACCCGCTCGGTGGGAAAGCGGTCCTTGGGGACCTGTTCCAGCTCCCGGACGGTGAACTCGGCTCGCGTGCCGTCCGCCCGGTCGACCAGGATCGTGTCCCCGGGGCGGGTACGCGAGATGTCGTGCAGCACTGCGGGGCCCTCGACGGTGTCGAAGTGGCCGATGAGCACGGCCGGCCCACGTTCCCCCGGAGTGACCGCTCCGGTGTACCAGCCCATGCGGTCCGCCTGGGCGACGGAGGGCACCTGTACGCTCCCGTCGCCGCGCAGGCCGAGAGGCAGCAGCGGCCCCGTGTCCACGCCCGCGGCCGCCATGCGGACCCGGACCGGCTCGGACCGGGCCAGGGGAGGCACGGCAGCGGGCGTGGTCGTCGAGGGGGAGGTGTCCTGCCGGGAGGCCGCCACCGGGATGTGCGCGCCCGTGTCGTCGGCCGGGGAGCCCAGGCCGCCGTACACGGCGATGCCGACCCCGAGGGCGAGCGAGCCCACCCCGGTCACGGCGCCGCCGGGGCGGCGCGGACGCGAGCCCGCGACGCCCCGGCGGCACGCGTGCCTGCCGGTCATCAGGCGGCGGAGCCGCGGCGCCGCTTGATGACGGTGTAGCCGAGGGCCGCGGCGCCGAGGGCGGCGACACCGCCGCCCACGGCGATGAGGGTGGTGTTGTCGTCCGTGACACCCTCGGCACCGGCGTCGACGCCACCCTTGGGCTTGTCGGCGGTCTGACCAGCCCCCTTGTCCTTGCCGGCGTCGGAGCCCGTACCACCGGCGGAAGCCTTGACGGCGAGACGCTTGCCGTCGGCGCCGACGAGGTACCAGGTGGTCCCGGCACCGCCCGGGGCGAGGCCGTGCCCCCTGGCATCGCCGGCCGCGGCGTCCTTGGAGAAGTAGTACAGCGGCTGGTCGTTGATGGTGAGCTGCTGCTTGCCCTTGGTCGGGGTCTGGACGGAGTCGATGTGCCCGAGCTTGCCGGTCACAGCGCTGTCCGCCTCCTGCTTGTCGTCCGCGAGTGCGGCAGGCCAGGCGGTCACGCACTTCTCGTCGGCGCAGGCGGAGGTGCCCGCGGAGTCCTTCTCCCAGACGTAGAGGGCGTTGCCGTCCGAGTCGGCGAGCGCCTTGCCGTACGGGGTGTCGATCAGTTTGAGTTCGCCGGTCACGGTGGACTCGGTGAGCGCGAGCGCGCTGGGGGCGCCGAGGCCGACGAGAAGGAAGGCGGCGGCCGTCGTGGTCGCGAGGCGCTTGCTGGTCATGCTGTCGCTCCTGTTGGTGTCGTGCTGCGATGCGAGGGTCGGCAGGTCCGGGTTCGAACTGCCGTACCGGAAGGGGAAGACGAAGCGGGGCCGTGGCCCCTGATGCCCGTCGCGGCGTCAGTGCCGTAAGGGCCCCTAGCGCCGGGAGTGGCACTAGGCGTGAAGCCGTGTCAGGTCTTTTTGCCGGGAGTCGAGAATGCTGATGCGGACGATGTCCTGCGCCCTGATGCCCGTGGCGCCGGTGACGCTGACCTTGCCGTTGTCGGGGCTGACCCAGACCGCCGCCACTTCCTTGCGGCCGTCGCGGTTCTCGGTCACGAGCGTCACGCGCTCGCGCGGTGGAAGGTCGCGCAAAGTGAGGCGTACCTCGGTGCCCCAGGGCCGGGAAGCCAGCTCGGCGCTGCCGGTGACCTGGCCGGGGGCTCCGCCGAGGGGCATGTCGCGTACGGCGGCGGCCTGCGGCGGCGCGGCGTCACCGGACGTGGCGGCGCCGAGAGCGAAGCCGACCCCTGCTGCGCAGGCGGCCAGGGCGAACCCGGCCACGGCCAGCCGCCATCTCATCGGCCGTGCCGGCGACGGCATGGTCTCGACGCGGCCTGGAGGCGCCGGTGGGGCGCCTGTGGCCAGGGCGTCGGGGACGTCGAGCAGCGCGTCGCACTCGCGGATGCACTCGTCGCAGGCCAGCAGGTGGGCATCGACGCGGGCCCGGTCGCCGGTGCTGAGCCCGCCCAGTACGTACGCCCCCAGCCAGCCGCTGACCTGGGCGTGTTCGGACGACGAACGGAGCTGCGGGTCATCCGGGTCGGACGCGCTCATGGCACCAGCCCCTGGTCCTGGAGGGCGGCACGCAGGGCACGGGCGCCGTAGTAGGCACGGGACTTGACGGTCCCCTCCGGGATGCCGATGCGCTCGGCGGTCTCTGCCACGGTGCGTCCGTGGTAGTAAAGCTCCACTACTACCTCTCGATGGGGTGGGGTGAGCCGGTCGAGCGCCGCGCGCACGAGCCAGATGTCCGCGAGCCGGTCGGTCTCCGGGGTCGGCAGGCTCGTCGCGTCGCTGAGGGCGACCAGTTCGTCGTGACCTCGGGTCAGCGCGGGCCGTCGGCTCTCGGCCCGGTGGTGGTCGACGAGCACGCTGCGCGCGATGGTGAACAGCCAGGACCGGACCTGGGCCTGCGTGTACGGACCGTCGGCTGCGGGGACCCCCGAGCGCCAAGCCCGCAGGAAGGTCTCCTGGAACATGTCCTCGGCCTGGTGCCTGTCCCGCCACCGGGAATTGAGGTACGCGCGTACCGCAGGGCCGAACTCCGACTGGAGCCCGTCGAGGCTGCGGATCGCCTCGGTCAACGGGGTACCACAGCGGCTGCTGTCTGCTGGCGGTGTGGGTTCCTTCGCATGTCGACTCCCGGGTCACGGCATTTACCTTGCTCAGCACCTGGAACGGTGGGCCCGGGCGCCTGGTTCAACCGGGGGCGGATTTCTTCGAGCCCCCTTGTGACCTCGAGTTTCGCCGTTCTCGCAGACCTTCGGACGAGGGTGCGGGTGTGGCCGGGTTCGCCGTGACGCGGGCCCTTGCGCCACCGCGTGGCAGGGAACAGCGGAACCCGGGGGACAAGGTCTGATGCCGGCGACCGGTGGCGCCGGGAGCGTCGGATCCGGGTGCTCGAGGCCGGGTGGTACGGGCCGGGCGGCTTGAAACCGCCCCTTGTGGGGGCCCCTTGCGTGCGTCAACATGTGCATGTCAATGCCGAAGGAACTTCGGTCGCAAGGGCCGCCGGGGCCCTGCACACGTCACTGGAGGGGACCCCCACATGAAGAAGCCTCTCGTCGGTGCGCTCTTCGCCGTTCTGCTCCTCGGTTCGGGGACCGCACCCGCCGTCGCGGCCACCGGCCAGGAAACGGCGACGGCCGGCAAGGCGGCGGTCGGCGCAGCCGCGGCCGACGCGGTCCAGGCGAAGGCCACGCCCCAGGCGGTCAACTTCGCCGGGACCGTGGCGCTCAGCAACTGTTCCGGCTCCGTCGTCCGCACGCCCGACTCCCAGCCCTCCGACCCCGCGCTGGTGCTCTCCAACGGGCACTGCATGGAGACGGGCTTCCCGGCTCCCGGTCAGGTGGTGTTCAACCGGTCGTCCAGCCGTGGCTTCACGCTGCTGAACGCCTCCGGCAGCGGCGTCGCCACGCTGCGGGCCAGCAAGATCGCGTACGGGACGATGACGGACACCGACGTCTCGGTGTACCAACTCACCAGCACCTACGCGCAGATCGAGAACAACTACGGCATCAAGGCGCTGGAGCTCAACGCCGCGCACCCCGTCCAGGGCACCGCGATCACGGTCGTCTCCGGCTACTGGAAGCGCACGTACTCCTGCAACGTGGACGGATTCGTCCACCGGCTCAAGGAAGGGCAGTGGACCTGGAAGGACTCGGTCCGCTACACCTCCGCCTGTCAGACGATCGGCGGCACGTCCGGTTCCCCAGTGATCGACAACGCCACCGGCAAGGTCGTCGCGGTCAACAACACCGGCAACGAGGACGGCGAGCGTTGCACGGACAACAATCCGTGCGAGGTGGACGAGAGCGGCAACGTGACCGTGCGCCAGGGAATCAACTACGCCCAGCAGACCTACGGCATCGTGCCGTGCATCGGCCCGGGCAACAAGTTCGACCTCAGCCGGCCGGGATGCGCCCTGCCCAAGCCGTGAATCGGTGAATCCCTCCGTCGCCGTGGCCACCCGCCCCGACCGGGCGGCCACGGCGACGCCGCGCGTCGGGGCCCGGGGCGGGCGGGCTCAGGGCGCGCCCGCGTGCCGGTGCCGTCGATGACGTGCGCGGCGCGGATGACCAGGCCCGGGGGATCGCTTGCCCGGGGTTCTCTGTGTTCTCTCTGTGTTCTCTGTGGTCCTGTCGCCGGGCGGTGGTTCTGCCGCCGGATCGGTGGAGCTGTCCGTCGCCCGATCCCCGCACGATCGGGGATCGGGCGGGGGATCAGAAGAACGTGCGGATGTAGTCGGTGACCGTGCCGTCCGCCTCGACCAGCGGAATCAGCTGCCACTTGTCGAAGACGGTGCACGGATGCGACAGGCCCATGCCGACCCAGTCGCCGACCTCCAGCCCGGCACCGGGCTCGGTGCGCAGCCAGGTGTGCTGGTCGGAGAGCCCGCTGACCGTGATGCCCGTCGCGGGCCGGATCGTGCCGTCGCGCCCGGAGCGTACGACCTGGGCCTGCGGCAGGTCGAGGTCGTACGCCGCGTCCCGCTTGCCCGCGTTGAGGAACGCCTGCTCGGGGGAGGGCCGGGAGACGACCTGCGCCCAGAGCCGGAAGGCGGGCCGCAGGGCCCCTTCCTCGGGGACCCGGTTGAACGGGGTGAGGTGGCGGTAGTGGCCGTCGTCGTGCGAGACGTACGCTCCCGAGCGCAGCAGCTTCAACACCGGACGGGAGAGTTCCGGGATGTCCGCGAACACGTCCGCCACCGCGTCGAACCACGCACTGCCGCCCGCGCTGATCACGATGCCCTCGTCGGCCGCCGGGGCCGTTGCCATGTCCGCCGCCGGTGCCGTGCCCGCCGCCGTCGGCGCGGCTTCTCCCGCGGCCCTCCCGGGCGGTGCGAACCGGCCGTCCCGGTCGAAGGCGACGGCCAGCGCGACGAGCCGCCGCAGCCACGCGCGGACCCGTTCGCCCGACGCGTCCGGCACCTCGGCCTCGTACCCGGCTACGCCCACCAGCCGCAGCGTCCCGGTCGCGGCCACCGCGTCGGCGACCGCCACGCAGTCCGCCTCGGTGCGTGCGCCGGTGCGCGCGCCCTCGCCCGCGCCCAGCTCCACGACGACGTCCACGGGGCGGGAGGCGCCCGCCGCCCGCAACGCCTCGTCCATCAGCTCCACGCCGCGCACCGAGTCGACGTAGCAGATGAAACGGAACTCCGGGTCACGGTCCAGCTCACCGGCGAGCCAGCGCAGGGCCACGGCGTCGACGAGTTCGTTGGCGAGGAAGATCCGCCGGAACCCGTACGCCCGGTAGACCCGCGCCTGGTGCGGCACGGCCGCCGTGATGCCCCAGGCGCCGTGCTCCAGTTGGCGGGCGAAGAGCTGCGGGGACATGGACGTCTTGCCGTGCGGGGCGAAGGCCATCCCGTGGCGCTCCGCGTACGACTCCAGCAGCGCGAGGTTGTGCTCGACCGACTCGGCGGACAGGGCGAGCACCGGGGTGGTGAAGCCGCCCGTGAAGAGATCGCGCCGTTCGGCTGCGAGGGCACCGACGGTCAGGCCATCGGCGTCGGGCGGGAGTGCCTTGAAGCGGTGGTCGATCAGCTCGTCGGCGAGTCCGGCCACGGGGCGGTCGGGGGCCAAGGGTGCCTCCTCGGTCGAAGCGGTCGTCACAGTAGAGGCTGCCGTTGCGTCATGCGCAACGTTCGTTGCGTATATCGCTTGTCGGTGTCTAGCATCCGAGCCGATACCGGGTCAATGACAGCACGGCTCCGGGCGTCGGCGGGACCCGGTACCACCCTCCGGGATCCATCGCCCGGGCCGCCCACCGGCTCCCACCGCGCCCCGAACGACGAACGAACCCACCGGACCCACCGAACCGAATACGCGAGGAGCCCCGAGTGCCCGCCACCCCGGCCTGTACCGCCGACACCGGCTCCGTCACGTCCGCCGACGCGTCTGCCGGCACTCGCACGTCCGCCGACGCGTCTGCCGGTATTCGCACGTCCGCCGACGCGAGTGTCGGCACCCGCACGCGCTCCGGCGGGCCCGACGATTCCCTCCCGCCCGCCGATGTCGTGTGCCTCGGCGAGTCCATGGTGACGTTCCTGCCGTCGCGGCCCGGTCGCCTTGCCGACGTGCCCTCCTTCGGCCGCGGCATCGGTGGCGCCGAGTCCAACGTCGCCTGCGCGCTCGCCGCGGCCGGCCACCGGGCGGCCTGGGTCAGCAGGGTCGGCGCGGACGGGTTCGGGGACCACCTCGTCGAGGCCGTCGCGGGGTACGGGGTCGACACCTCCGCCGTGCGGCGCGACCCGTCGCGGCCCACCGGTATCTACTTCCGTACGGCGACGGACCGGGGCACGGACGTGCACGAGGTCGCCTACTACCGGGCCGGTTCCGCCGCCTCCGCGATGTCCCCGGACAACGTTCCCTACGAGGCGCTGTTCGCGGCCCGCGTCCTGCATCTGTCCGGCATCACGGCGGCGCTCTCCGCCGACTGCCTGGCCCTGCTCCGCGACCTGACCTCGCCCCGCCCCGGCCGCCCGCCGGTCTCCTTCGACGTCAACCACCGGCCGGGCCTGTGGCGCGACGCCGCCGCGGGCCCCGGAGTGCTGCTGGAACTGGCGCGCGGCTGCGACCTGGTCTTCGTCGGCGAGGACGAGGCGGAGGAGGCGTGGGGCGTGAAGGGGGCCGGGGCGATCCGCGCCGCGCTACCGGAGCCGGCGTTCCTGGTCGTGAAGCGCGGGGCCGAGGGGGCCACGGTCTTCTCCCGCACCGGAGGGGCGGACACCGTCACGAGCGTTCCCGCCCTCAGCGTCGACGTCGTCGCCCCCGTCGGTGCCGGTGACGCCTTCGCCGCGGGGTTCCTCTCCGCCACCCTGCGGGGCCTGGGCGTACGCGACCGGGTGCGGCACGGCCACCTCATGGCCGCCGCTGTGCTCACCGTCCCCGGTGACCTCACCGCCCCGCCGTCCCGCGTTCGCGCCGACGCCCTCGCCGCACTGGACGACGGCGCCTGGGGGAGACTTCGTCTCGGCCCCGGGTGGACGGGGGAGGAGCAGGAGGTACGTACGACGTGAGCGACCGCGACCAGCGAACGGGCGGGACGCACGCCCCGGGCGAACACCCTGCCGCACACCCGGCCGGGCCTCCGGCCGAGGGCGGCAACGGGGGCGAGGGCGTCCACCATGCCGGGCACCGCGACGACGGCGGGGACGGCGGGGGCAGCCGGAGCACGAAGGGCCACCGGACCGTCGACGGCCGCGAGAGCCTTGGGACCAGTGAGGAACGCGCATGAGCCAGACCGTCGACCGCGCGCTGAGCATCCTGCCGCTGCTCGCCCAGGGGCCCGCCGACCTCGGACAGGTGGCCGAGCGGCTCGGCGTCCACAAGTCCACCGCGCTGCGCCTGCTCCGTACGCTCCACGAACACGGCCTCGTCCACCGCCAGCAGGACCAGCGCTACCGCCTCGGCGCCCGCCTCTTCGCCCTCGCGCAGGAGGCCGTCGAGAACCTTGACGTACGCGAGATCGCCCACCCCCACCTCGTCGAACTCAACGAGAGCTGCGGCCACACCGTGCACCTCGCGGTGTACGAGGAGAACGAGGTCCTCTACATCGACAAGGTCGAGAGCCGTTACCCGGTCCGCATGTACTCCCGGATCGGCAAGCCCGTCGCGATCACCGTCGCCGCCGTGGCGAAACTGCTCCTCGCCGACCTTCCCGAACCCGAGCGGCGCGCCGTCGCCGAGAAGCTCGACTACCCCGCGTACACGGCCCGTTCGACTCCGAACGCCGGTGCCTTCCTCAAGGAACTCGCCGTCGTCCGCGAACAGGGCTGGGCCACCGACCTCGGCGGCCATGAGGAGTCCATCAACTGCGTCGCCGCCCCCGTCCGGGGCGCGGACGGACGCGTCGTCGCCGCGATGTCGGTCTCCGCGCCCAACGTCGTCGTCACGGCCGAGGAACTCCTCGCCCAACTCCCGCTGGTGCGCCGCACTGCCGACGCCATCAGCCGGGACTACTCCGGCACCAACGGACCCGCGAGAGCCTGACCAGCCACGACCGGGAAGACCGCCCAAACGGGTGTCGGGGCGGGGGCGTCGACGGTGGTGGCCACCGCGTTCGACCAGGCGTTGCCCGACGTGGCGGCCCAGTTGGCCGACCAGGTCATCGCGCCGCGGATACCCGGTACTTCGTCGGCGGCTTGAAGCTGCCGCAGCCGCAGTTGGTGCCGGAGGTCAGGCAGTCCGGGGCCGCGTTCACGACCGACGGCGGCACCGGCGAGGTGGTCTCCTCGCCCGTGCACGGCGGCTCCGGCGCCCTCAAGGCCGCCCCTGCCGGGCAGACCGCCAGCAGCGACGGCGGTTCGGGGAGTCTGTCGGCCCGACGGATTCCCAGGCGCCTCGCCGGTCGTTCGCGAACGCCCCGTGAACGCCTCGCGAACCCTTCACGATCACCCCTGGCCCTCCATGAATTGACGTTTTGTTGACTACCTTCCGTGCCGGGTGTGTGACGTGGTCCGGGTGCTCGGACAGTGACCGTCCGGCTGTCGCCGGGGCGCCGGGTGCCAGGTTCCGCTTCCGGCCTGACGTGCGGAGACGAAGAGGAGGTCGCGGTGCGCCGGGAGGTGGACTCGTAACACTCCGCAGTGGTACAGGAGTTAACCATTTTCGATTTGGCCCGATTTGACGCCGCGGTGTTGGCGTGGCGTCTGCCTCGCGTTGTCGTACTGGCCTTCAGAAAGTGTTCTCTGCCAGGTAAGACGTGGATAAAGTGCTGAGGCAGAGTGCGGGTCAGAAGTAATTGCGGCCGACGTCATGACCGATGTTTGGCCGGAGTTGAAACGGGGAACGGTGTGCCGACCGCAATAGCAGTGACAAGTGCTGATCTGGTGCTGCCTCCGACCGATCAGCAGACTCCGACCGCCGCCCTGTTGCAGGCTCCGGATGCCCAGGCGCTGGAAATGGCGATCGGGGACATGCATGTGCTGCTGGAGCAGCACGGCTACGTCGTCGCGGTCTACCCGAGTAGCATCGCTCCCGCTCATGAACGTCGGCTATACTCCGTGCGTTCCGTGCTGGAGAGCGATCGCATCGCTCTGCTCAAGGTGGACCTTCCTCCGCTGGGTGTTGCCGTACTCGTGCGGCAGTTGCGCCAGTTGTCCATCTGCGACTTCAGCCCCGGAGTGGTCGCCTCCGCCGCCCGGCTGCTGTCCCACTACATCCACGCGGGCGCGCTGCTGCACTCCGTCACCAAGTTCGACCGGGTGCCGGTCGACCTCCGTACCCATGCCAAGTCCTGGGTGCCCGGCTCCCAGTTCGCGGTGGTCGCGAGTCCGGCACCGCAGCTCGTCACGATCGGCCCGAAGGCGGAACCGCCGACCGGCCCGGAATTTCCCACCGAACTGATGACCGCCAAGGGGCAGTCGCAGTCCGAGTGGGTAAAACAGACTCTCGCGCCCGCGTGGCAGGTCCAGACTATTCACGAGGTCGCACTTCCCTCCGGCTCCCCGGGCTGGTGGGGAACCGGAAAGCTGGTGGAATTCGCCGCCTACCTGCCAGACATCTCCGTCCTGTACCAACTGGTGTGCTCCGTGCGTCGGGAGATCTGCCACTGGTGCCGAATGGAACTCATAGGGGACCTCTGCGGGTTCTGCTCCTCGCCGCTGCCCGCGGCCGAGAACCGAATGCACCACGCCGGTGTCCTCAGCCACGGAGCGCCCGCACCACCCCGGTCGTAGCGTTCCGCTTTCCTCCGCAGACGCCCTCCTGTCCGCTGCCCACGCATCCGAATCGAACGAGGTTGTCCGGCCCATGAACTCCCGCCAGCGCCGCGGCGTGATACTCCTGCTCCTGTCGGTTCTGTGCGCCTTCGGCGCCTTCGCCGGCGTGCTCTCGGTGATCAGCGACGTCAACTCCAAGGTGGGTCCTGAGGTTTCGGCCTACCAGCTGAAGTCCGACATCGCCCCCTACACCGCCCTGTCGTCCGGGCAGTTCGAGAAGATCTCGATGCCCAAGCGCTGGCTCTCCACGAACGCCGTGACCGATCTCTCCGAAGTGAACGGCAAGATCGCCGTCACCCAGCTGCGCAAGGGCTCGCTGCTCCAGTCCGACATGATGCAGAAGCGCCCCGAACTCCAGCCCGGAGAGCAGGAGATCGCCATCATGATCGACGCCGCGACCGGTGTCGCGGGCAAGATCACGCCCGGTGCCACCGTCAACATCTACGCCACGTTCGCCGGTGAGCGCGACGGCGACCCCTCCACGTCGAAGGTCATCGTCTCCAACGCCAAGGTGCTGGACGTCGGCAAGCTGACGGCCCTGGAGCCGAGCCGCGACGGCAAGTCCAACATGGGCACCGAGGCCGTCCCGATCACCTTCGCCCTGAACACGCTCGACACCCAGCGCATCGCCTACGCCGAGTCCTTCGCGCAGCACGTGCGCCTCGCGCTCCTGGCCTCCGGAAGCGACAGCACCATCCGTCCGGGCGACCGCACCTACACGCTCGACAAGGACAAGTGAGGATCGGATGACCACGAGGATCCTCCCGGCCGTCGGTGACGTCGACGCGGCCAGGTCCGTCACCACCCTGCTCAGCCAGCTCCCCGACGCCGAACCGGCCGCCCCGGTCGGCGACTCGACGCAGCTCATCGACACCCTCGCCCGGCTGGCCGGAGAGTCGCTCGACGAACTGCCCGAGGTCGTGCTGGTCCACGAGCGGATCGGTCCGGTGCCGGCACTGGAACTGATCCGGGAGGTCTCGCTGCGCTTCCCCGCGATCGGGGTCGTGCTGATCACCGCCGACGTCACCCCCGGCCTGTTCTCGTCCGCGATGGAATCGGGTGCGCGAGGCGTCGTCACCCTGCCCCTGAGCTACGAGGAACTCGTCAACCGCGTCCAGTCCGCCGCCCAGTGGTCCGCAGGCGTCCGCCGCCACCTGAGCACCGGCGCCGAGGTCTTCACCGGCCCCGGCGGTACCGTCATCACGGTCAGCGGCGCCAAGGGCGGTGTCGGAACCACCGTCGCCGCCGTACAACTCGCCCTCGCGGCCCAGGCGTCCGGGCGCAACGTCGCCCTGGTCGACATGGACCTCCAGGCGGGCGACATCGGCTCGTACCTCGACGTGCAGTTCCGGCGGTCCGTCGTCGACCTCTCCACGATCACCGACATCACGCCGCGCGTCCTGTCCGACGTCGTCTTCACCCACGGCACCGGAGTGTCCCTGCTCCTGGCGCCGGGCGAGGGCGAGAGCGCCGAGGAGGTCAGCGACCGCTCGGCCCGGCAGATCGTCAGCGCGCTGCGCACGCGCTTCGAGGTCGTGGTGATCGACTGCGGCAGCCAGTTGCAGGGCGCGAACGCGGCGGCCATCGAGATGGCCGACACGGCCCTGCTGGTCACCACCCCCGACGTCATCGCGGTGCGCGGCGCCAAGCGCCTCGTACGAATGTGGGACCGGCTCCAGATCCGCAAGGCGGAGGAGACGGTCACCCTCGTCAACCGTTTCACCCGCAACACCGAGATCCAGCCGCCCCTCGTCGAGAAGATCACCGGAACGCGGATGGCCGAGACGGCCATTCCCGCGAACTTCAAGGAACTCCAGGCCGTCGTCGACGCCGGCCGGCTCCACGAACTCGACTCCAAGAGCACGGTCAAACAGGCCCTCTGGGCCCTTGCGGGCGAGCTCGGCATCGTCAAGGTTCCTGAGAAGGCGGAGAGGAACGGCGCGAGGAGCGGCGCGAAGTTCAAGAACGACCGAGGCTCGATCGGCCGCCCACGCGTCGGCCGACGCGACGGCGACTCCCGGAACCGGGCGACGACCAAGGGGGCAAGTTGACCAATGGCACTCACCGAGACGACAGACATGGAGATACCGGGAAGGCATCGCGGTGATCCTCCCCGGCTGGGCGCCCACGGGGGTTCCCGGGCGCGCGGCCGGGCGCGTGGGCGGCTGCGGCTGCGTGAGCGGATGTCCGGGTACGAGCGCGACCGCGGCCAGACCGCGATCGAGGGCCTGGGCATGACCCCGCTGATCATCCTCCTGGGGATCGCGCTCTGGCAGTGCGCCCTGATCGGTTACACCTTCTCCCTCGCGGGCAACGCCGCCGACCAGGCGGCGCACCAGGGCGCCATCACGGAGGGGATCCGCGGACTGGAATGCCGGGAAGCGGCCCGGAAGAACCTCCCGGACGCCTGGGAGAAGTCGATGAGGACGACGTGCAGGCGGAACTCGTCGGGCATGTACACGGCCCAGGTCAAGCTCAAGGTGCCGGTGCTGGCGCCCGGCGTGCTCAACTGGCCGTTCACTGTCACAGGCCGCGGCGCGTACCCGGTGGAGGGCTGAGCGATGAATCCGCGCACACCCGGCCGCACGGCCGTGAGCACCACTGGAGCCGCCCGCCGCGACCGCGGGCAGGTCGCCATCGAATACCTGGGTTTCCTGCCCCTGCTGCTTCTGGTCGGCCTCCTCGCGATCCAGACCGGCATCGCCGCGTACGCCGCCAACCAGGCGGGCACCGGGGCCCGTGCGGGGGCCCGTTCGGCCAGCATGTCCATGGGCGGCTGCGACGAGGGAGCGGCCAGGGACGCGATGAGCGGCTGGACCGCCGACCGGGCCGAATTCGTCCCGGAAGGCTCCTCCTTCGACGAGGTCACCTGCACGGTCAGGGTCGAGGTGCCCGACATCATCCCCGGCGTCAACATCTGGGGCAAGGCCGAACGCAGCTCCACGATGCCCCGCACCTGACCCCGGGCCGTACGGCACGGCTGTCCCGTAGGCGGTTCAACAAGCAAGTCGGAACGAGGAGTGAGCAATGAGTCTGCGGGCACGCATGAACGCCCCCGAGAAAAACAGCGGAGGGCGGGAGGACAGCCACATGGTGGCGGCCTACCGTGCCAAGCTGCTCGAAGAGATCGACCTGGCCGAGATGTCCTCGCTCGCCGCCGCAGACCGGCGGGCGAGGCTGGAGCGCGTCCTCAGCCACATCATCAGCCGCGAGGGGCCGGTCCTCTCGACCGTCGAACGCACCCAGCTGATCCGCCGGGTCGTCGACGAGGCGCTCGGCCTCGGCATCCTCGAACCGCTCCTGGAGGACGCGTCCATCACCGAGATCATGGTGAACGGACCGGACCAGATCTTCGTCGAGCGCAGCGGCAAGGTCGAACAGCTTCCGATGCGCTTCAGCTCGCACGAGCAGCTGATGCAGACCATCGAGCGCATCGTGTCGACCGTCAACCGTCGTGTCGACGAGTCGAACCCCATGGTTGACGCGCGTCTACCCAGTGGCGAGCGAGTCAACGTGATCATCCCGCCGCTGTCGCTGACCGGCGCGACGCTCACCATCCGACGCTTCCCCAGGGCCTTCACGCTCCAGGAGATGATCAGCATCGGCTCGCTCGACGAGCAGATGCTGGTCCTGCTGTCCGGTTTCGTCCAGGCCAAGCTCAACGTCATCGTCTCCGGCGCCACCGGTACCGGCAAGACGACCCTGCTCAACGCGCTCTCGGGCCTCATCCCGAACAGCGAGCGCATCGTCACCATCGAGGACTCCGCCGAACTCCAGCTCCAGCAGAACCATGTGATCCGGCTGGAGTCCCGCCCGGCGAACGTCGAGGGCAAGGGCCAGATCACCATCCGCGACCTGGTCCGCAACTCCCTGCGTATGCGCCCCGACCGCATCGTCGTCGGTGAGGTCCGCGGCGGCGAGTCGCTCGACATGCTCCAGGCCATGTCGACCGGTCACGACGGTTCGCTCGCCACCGTCCACGCCAACAACGCCGAGGACGCGCTGATGCGCCTGCAGACCCTGGCGTCGATGTCCGAGATCGATGTCCCGTTCGAGGCGCTGCACGACCAGATCAACAGCGCCGTCGACGTCATCGTCCAGCTCACCAGGCACGCCGACGGTTCCCGAAAGATCACCGAGATCGCCGTCCTGGACTCGCACGGCCGCGACCCGTACCGCATCGTGTCCGTCGCGCGCTTCAACGCTCGGCCGATGGACGCCGACGGGCGGATCAACGGCGAGTTCCAGTACCTCCCGATCCCGCGCAGGATCGCCCAGCGCCTCTACATGGCCAGCCAGCCCGTCCCGCAGGCCTTCGGGGTCGCCGATTCCGCCGAACAGCTCGCCACCCGAGAGGCCAACTAGGTACCGAGCCATGACCAATCTCCCTCTTCTCACGATCGGCGTCACCCTGCTGGCCGGTGTCACGGGTGTCGCCGGTCTGCACGCCTACTCCGGCGGCAAGGCCGACAGCGACGCCCTGGTGGACCGGCTCTCGCGCACCGGCCCCGCCACGGAGGGCGGGCGCCACCGCCGCTTCCGGGCCCTCGACAGTCGGCTGCGCAAGACCGCCCTCGGCGAGAAGCTCGAACTGAAGCTGGCCGCCACCGGCCTGGAGATCACCCCCGGCGAGTTCTTCGTCTACGCGATCCTCGCCATGGCCGGGCTCTGGTTGATCGCCTCATCCATGCTCGCCAGCTTCTTCGGCCCGGTCGCCGCCCTCATCGGCCTCTGGGGCACCAACGCCTTCCTGAACTGGCAGCGGGCCAAGCGCACCGAACGCTTCATCAACCAGCTCCCCGAGCTCGCCCGCATCCTCGCCAACGCCACCCAGGCCGGCCTCGCGCTGCGCACGTCCATCGGCATGGCCGCCGACGAGATGGAGAACCCGGCGGGCGAGGAACTGGCGAGGGTCGCCCGCCGTCTCGCGGTCGGTGAACCCCTTGAGGACGCGCTGAGCGAGATGACCGACCGGCTGCCTTCCCGCGAACTCGTCGTCCTCGTCACCACCCTCGTCCTGTCCAACCGGGCCGGCGGTACGGTCGTCAGCTCCCTGCGCAACCTCACCGAGACACTGGAGGAGCGCAAGGAGACCCGGCGCGAGGTCAAGACCCAGCTGTCGCAGGTGACGGTCACCGCCTACGCCGTCCCGATATTCGGCCTCGGCGCCATGCTCCTGATGAACGCGGTGATGCCCGGCGCGCTCGACCGCATGACCGGCGCCTTCATCGGCCAGGCCGCGGTGGTCGTCTCCATCGCCCTGTACACGATCGGATTCATCGTGATCCGCCGCATGTCCCGGATCGACGTCTGATGGGTGGAGCGTATATGGACCTGCTGCTCGCCGGCCTGTTGGGCCTCGCGGTGTACGGCATCTTCGCCGGCATCCGCATGTACCGGCGCGACGCGGAGCTTCCCGGTGACCTCGCGATCGCCCTGGAGGTCGGCTCCACCCGCACCAGTGCCGTCGGCTCCGGCATCGACCGGCTCGGCATGCGCTGGGCCCCCGCGGTGCTGCGGATGATGGGCCCCAAGGCCGTCAACAAGAAGCGCCGCCAGATCGACCTCGCAGGCAACCCGGGCGGTCTGACCATCGACCGCTACGCCGCCCGCCGCGCCGTCTACGGCGGCCTCGGCGCGTTCGGTGCCCTCACCATGCTCATGCGTGGCCAGCTCTTCCTGGCCCTGGTGCTGATCGCCTTCGGCCTGTTCTGGGTCGAGGTCGGCATCTGGTCCGCGGTGCGCGTACGCCGTGACCACATCGACCGCACCCTGCCCGACTTCCTCGACGTACTGGCTGTCGTGGTCTCGGCCGGCCTCGGCTTCCGCCAGGCGCTGGCCCGCGTCGCAGAGAAGTACGAGGGCCCCTGGGCCGACGAACTCAGCATCACCCTGCGCCAGATGGACATGGGTGTCAGCCGCCGCGAGGCATTCGACCAACTCCGCAAGCGCAACGACTCGGAGCAGGTCGCCATGTTCGTGACGACGCTCCAGCAGGGTGAGGAACTCGGTGCCCCGATCGTCGAAACCCTGATCCAGATCGCCAACGACATGCGGCGCACCGACGCCCAGAACGCGCGCCGGAAGGCCGCCAGGGCCGTCCCCAAGGCGACCTTCGCGGTTACCACGTTCCTCCTTCCCGGAACGCTGGTGCTGCTGACGGTGGGTTTCGTCTACGGAGCCAACATCGATTTCGGCTTCCTCACCGGCGGCGGATGACATGAACGGTCGGGCGGTGGCCGGGCGGCCGGAGGGAGGTGAGGGCACATGGCGTTCCAACTCGGCGGCGCTCAGAGCGGACCGGACGCAGAGGTGCGTCAGGCGATAGCCGATCCCGGCTCGAGCCCGGCGTTCGCGATCCAACTCAACGCGCTCCAGGCGATGTGCCGACAGGTCTTCGGCTTCCGGCTCGCGATGATCGCCATGGCCACACCATTTGCGATCGCCCACACCGCGGCCGGCCCGGCCTCCTGGCTGATCGGCTCGGCCATCCTCGTCACGTTCATGGGCTCCTACGTCCTGTTCCGTGACTGGGAGCGCTTCGGCCCCGTCCTGCTGCGCCACCCCTGGCTGCTCGGCATCGACACCTTCTTCGGCGCCCTGCTGCTGGTGACGGCCACACCCGAATCCACGCTCGCCTACGTCACCGTGTGCACCCCGCTGCTCGCGGGTCTCGTCTCCGGCTGGCGAGGGGCGGCGGTCTTCGCCGCGCTCCAGACCGTCATCGTCCTGGGCCTGTACGCCACCAACCACAAACTGCATCCCGCCGATGCCACGGCAGTCCTCCTCCCCGGCTTCTGCGTGATCGCGGGCGCCCTCGGTGTCGCTTTGCGTAATCTGCTCCTCCGCTTCGGAACGGCCAGCCAGGCCCTGACCGAGACCCGGGCCCGCCTCGCGGTGAGCGAGGCCGTGGAGGGCGAGCGCACCCGCCTCGCCCGCGAGATGCACGACTCGGTCGCCAAGACCCTCCACGGCCTGGCCCTGGCCGCCGACGGCCTGGCCGGATCCTCCGACCGCATGGACCCGTCCACCATCAAGCACCAGGCCGAGCTGGTCGCCCGCGCCGCCCGGCGCGCCGCCGCCGAATCCCGGGAGCTCCTCTCCGACCTGCGCCGCGAGTCCGGACTCGACGGAGGCGTGGACGTCGTACGCGAACTCCAGGCCCGTGCCGAGGACTTCAGCCGCCGTCATGGCCTCACGGCCACCTTCCGTCTGTACAACAACATCCCCGTGCCGAAGGTCCCCCAGGCAGTCGCGCGCCACCTGCTCACCATCGCCTCCGAGGCGATGGAGAACGCCCACCGCCACGCCTGTCCCACTTACCTCATCGTGCTCGCGGGCGTGAAGGGAGACGTCCTGCGCGTCAGCGTGTACGACGACGGCCGCGGCCTGGCCCCGGGCATCACGCTCGACGGCCTGCGGCACGCCGGCCACTTCGGCCTCGTCGGCATGGTCGAACGCGCCGCGTCCATCGGCGCCCGCATACGCATAGGAAAAGGCCAGGCGGCCAAAGGCACCGAGGTCCGCCTGGAACTCCCGATCGCCGCTCTCAGCACCACGACGGAAAGCGAAGCAACCCGAATGGCGCTCCGAACGACCGGCCACTTAGCCCGAACAGCGATCCGACCGAACCAATCGAAAACCACCCTTACTCCCCCATAAAAATTTGAGAGGAGGTCGCAGATGCCGGACGACGTCTCCCGCGCGTCGGACCAGGACTGGGCGGCACGGAACCGGGCCTCCCAGCACACGTCCCCGCATGTCACCCCGCTCACCTCGGATACCGGTGCCCAAGCGTTCCCGGTCCCGGTCCCCGCACCCGTCACCCAGCAGTCCGCGGCATCCGAGTCCCTGCCCCCCTTCCCCGCGCCCCCGGCCCCGCCGGCCGCCGGTGCCCTGCGGGTCGTCGTCGCCGACGACAACCCCGTGGTACGGGCCGGCCTGGGCGTCCTGCTGTCCGGCCGGGACGACATCGACGTCGTCGCCGAGGCCGTGGACGGGCGGCAGGCATACGACATGGCCGTACGGCACAGGCCGGACGTCGTCCTGCTCGACGTGCGGATGCCCGGCGTCGACGGCATATCCGCGCTGCCGCACCTCGTGCAGGTAGCACCGGTCATGATGCTGACCTACAGCCGTGAGAACGAGATCGTCCACGAGGCGCTGCGCCTGGGCGCGAGCGGCTATCTGGTCCACGGCGAATTCACGGCCGACCAACTGGTGCAGGCCGTGCGCGACACGAAGAACGGTCGCGCCCACTTCACCGCCACCGCAGCCAACGCCCTCCTCGCCCACATGCGCCAGGGCCCGGGACCGCAGGGACGGCCACTTCCAGAAGGGCTCGGAACGGCCCTGACCACGGGTGTTCCGTACCAGGGCATCAGAGCCGACGGTCACACCCCAGGCCCCGCGAAGCACCTCGATGCGCCTGCACACGTGCCGAAGACCGAACCTGCCCCACCTGCGACGCGAGGAGTTCGACCGTCGCAGGGTCTTTCGCATCTGCAACCGATTGTGGCACAGTCTTCCGTAACCGGGGGATCGAGCGCACCCCTCAACAAGCAGCAGTACGGGCTGAGTTCACGGGAGGTGGAGGTCATGGAGCTGATCGCGTCGGGCATGAGCAATCAGCAGATCGCCGCCACCTGCTTCATCAGCGAGAAGACGGTCAAGAACCACATCAATCGCATCTTCACCAAATTGCACAGCGCAAGCCGCAGCGAGGCCATTGCCCGCTGGCTCGGCACGGCACCCGCCACGGTGCCCGGGGCGCGTGGATCCGGTGGTCGCCGTGGCTGATCGTGCGAGCGTGAACGGCAACCGGATCGCCGGTGTACGTGCGGGGGGCGGGGCCCAGCACGCGCCGGCCGAGACCCAACTGACGCTTTGGGCCCGGGAATGGGCCCTGGGGCCCTCCGGCGGGCAGGGTGAGCCGCCATATGTTTCTCATGTCGCCGGCGGCTCCGGCCAGGAGGAAGCCGGATCCGCGGGCGACGCCCACGAAACGTGCGAGTCGGCCGTCCGTCGGTCGGCCGAACCCGGAGGGGAACCCCATGTCGAACATCACCCTGAAGACCGCCGTCCGCGTCAACGGCTGGGCCAACACGGCGGTCAGCGCCATCCAGAAGCGCTACGAGGCCAAGGACCGCGGCCAGACGGCGTTCGAGTACCTGGGCATCATCCTGGTGGTCGTGGCGATCATCGGCGCGATCATGGCCACCGGTATCGGTGGCGCGATCTCGAGCCGGATCTCCGGCCTGGTGGACTCCATCACTGCGGGCTCGTGATCGGTAGAAAACGCCGCGATGCAGGGCAGGTTTTCCCCATCTACATGATGATGGTGGCATTCCTGCTCTTGCTCGCGTTTGCCTTCTTCGCTGTTGGCAAGGCTGCGGCTTTGCGTAATGAGGCCCAAGGCGCGGCGGATGCCGCCGCGCTGGCTGCTGCCCAGAAGACCCGTGAGGACTTTGAAGCACCCTTCCTCGCCTCGCTGCCCGAAGACGTGTTGGACCTCTTCTTGCAGAACCACATGGTCACCGGTTGCCCTGCCGCTCACAGCATGGCTTCTGCGAACAACGCTCGGGTTGTCGATGGCGGTTGCACCTGGTCGCACAGCGGATATCGCGACAGGATCACGGTCGAGGTCGAGGGGCGCAAAGCTGTGGACTCGTCCGTACTGGAAGGTTCGGAGGAAACCAAGGCGAAAGCCGAGGCCACCGCCATCGTGGAGTTTCGCTGCTCATGGAGGTCCGTGGATCTCAATGACGACAGCATCCGGGACATCTTCTTCTTCACGTGCAAGGGTGGCGAGTTCCTCGAAATCCGGCCGAGCAGTCCGCCCCCGTGGGACCGGGTGAGCAAGATCCTCTTTGACGTGCGTTTGGTCGAAAACTGACAGCGAACGAAGAGTAAAGGAATCAGAATCCATGAGCATTCGGTGCTCCACCAGGTCCCGAAGAGCAGCGGCAGCCGTCTCGCTGACGGCCGCTCTGGCTCTTGCCGTGGCCGGTTGCGGTTCGGACGACGGCGGGAAGTCGGAGAACACCGGCTCGCAGTCGTCCGCCGCACCTTCCGCGTCCACTGGCTCGTCCGATGGGGACAAGGCCGCCAAGCAGGAAGACACGGCGGCTGATGAAAACGTGGACCCGAATGTGAAACTCGCCCAGGTCAATGGTCGAGATGGGCTGACTCTGGTTGTCAACGAGGTGAAACGGGACACCGGCGGTTTCGTCACCGTCAGCGGCGTGATCAAGAATGACGGAGATGGTATTCGCAGCGGCGGCCAGTGGGCGGGCAACGAGAGTCTCATGGTGGCCAAGAACCCGAACTCCGTAGCGGGCGCGACACTTGTGGACAAGATCGGCAAGAAGCGCTACTACGTCCTGCGGGACACGGAAAGCCGGTGCCTCTGCACCACGGGGCTGACGGCAATTCAGCCGGGCAAGTCGGTCTCTGTCTTCATGCAGTTCCCGGCTCCGCCGGAAACCACCACTGAAGTCGACTTCACGCTTCCGACGTTCGCCACTGCCTCGCTGAAGATTTCTGGGTGATGGCCGATATGACCCACACCCTGACACGCCGAGGTCGAACGCGGATGGCGGGCCATGTCGTCGCGATCGCGTTGCTCACGGCGAGTTCCATGGTCCTGGGGGCGTCGAACGCGGTCGCCGATGACGTCCCCACCGTGCCGCCCGGCATGGAGGCCAATTCCGTGCCTCCCGTCAACGTCGACCCCAACGACACCGACCTGAAGATGCCCGAGGGCGGCACGCTCGCACCCGCGAAGGTCCTCGACATCGTCCAGGTGATCGAGGACGAGGGCGGCGAGGAACGGCGCGAGGACAGCAACGCGAACGTCAAGTTCGCGCTCCAGGCCGAGGTCCTCTTCGGCAAGGACAGCGCGAAGCTGAGTTCCGCGGCCCACTCCCGTATCGCGGCCATCGCGGCCGAGATCAAGAAGCAGAACGCCACGAAGGTGCGGGTGTTCGGCTTCACCGACAACCTCGGTTCGGCGGCCCACGGTGACGTGCTGTCCAAGCAGCGCGCCAACGCGGTGCAGTCGGTGCTGGTCAAGGATCTGGGCTCGACCGTCACCTTCGATATCCGGGGATACGGCGAGCAGTATCCGGTCGCGAGCAACAGCACGGAGGAAGGCCGCAAGAAGAACCGTCGCGTGGAGGTCTCCTTCCCGCGCGGTACGTCTTCCTGAGCGGCTGCGTCTGTGCGAGGGCCCGGTCCCGCGAGTACGTCTCGTGGTGCCGGGCCCTTGTCGTTCACAGCAGGTGGTCCGCCTTGCCGGCCTTGATGTCGCGGATCATCTGTTGAAGTGCTTCGCGGCTGTCGGTGAGAAAGTGTTCCTCAGCGCCTGTGACAGCGATGTAGCTGTTGCCCTGGTCGTCGGTTCCGAAGCGGTAGCAGTTGTTGCCTTCGCCGCAGTAAGGCTCTTCCCAGAAGATGTCGTGCATGCTGAACCCCTCAGAGTTGGCGTGAGACAGCGTGAATGAAGTCCCTGGACTCGGCGGAGGGCAGTGACGCGTGCTCCATCCAGTCGAGGTGAGCGCGGTACTTGCCCAACTGCGCCTCGGCGTGCATGAACTCGGGACCGTGGGCTGAGTCGAGTTGCACGGTGTCGAGCTGAGGCACAGCGCCGTGGGCGTAGAGAAGTGCGTGCCCGGCTCCGGGGAAGGCCCCTCGCTCGACAGGGATCACCCGGAGTTCGATGTGCTTGCGTTCTGACATTTCGCACAGGTGCAGTAGTTGGTCCCGCATGATGTCGCGACCTCCGAATTGCATGCGCAGGGCGGCCTCGTGCACGTAGCCCACGTAGTCGACGGGCGAGTCGCGGTCCAGCACCTGCTGCCTTTCCAACCGGTGAGCCACTCGCAACTCGATCTCCAGGCGGGATAGTTCCGGCAGCACCGCCCCGAACACCGCGCGGGCGTATCCATCGGTGTGAAGCAGGCCCGGGAGGTGGACGGTCTGCGCCGTACGGATTCGGGTGGCGTGCCATTCGAGTTCGGCGATGTCGAGCAACCCCGACGGCAGTGTGCCGCGGTACTGATCCCACCATCCACGTTCGCGTTGCTCGGCCATTTTCACCAGCGCTTCGATGTAAAGCCGGTCGGCGCAGGCGTAGTTGCTGGCCAGCGTGCGGATGCGTTCGGGGGCGATCGGGCGGACGCCGACTTCCATGTTGGAGATCTTCGTACGGTCGATGCCCAGCAGGCCGGCCGCGTAGGCGGTGGTCGCTTCGGCAGCGACGCGCATCTTGCGCAGTTCGGCACCGAGCCGCTTCTGGCGTTCTGTCGGAGTGGAACTGCTCGGCATGACTCCCTCTTCCACGGGCTGTGGGCACAGTCTGCCGTCGCACAGGACTCCGGTCCAACACGATGGAGGCAATTGCCTCTGCTGTTGAGGCACTAGTGCCAGGTTTGCACTACCTTGGGTCACGCACCGCTCACGCAGCGACGCCGAGCCGGAAGCGCATCACGTGGCCCTGCCCGCAGCCTCCTCCCCTGGAGGGGGCGGGGTCGCGTCAGGGGGACAGGCCACCGCTCGTCGACAACGCGAGAGCCACTCGTGCGCGTCCGCGCCCAAGAGAGAAGCCGTCAACTCGCCGGTCCGATCGAGGAGTTCTTCATGCAATCATCTCCGTTCACCCCTCTGTGCCCGGCTGCCGCCGACGCGGGTACGCCAGGGCCGTATCCGTGTCCTCCCTCGTCTCCCGGCGTGCGTGCGGTCGCGCAGGAGCCCTCGAGCCCCTCTCTGCGCTCCAAGGGGCGGTCCGGGCGCGGGTTCGCGATGAGTTTCACGCTCCCCGGTGACGTCCGCAGCGCCTTCGTCAGCCGTACGGCGGTCAGCGCCGGCCTGGTGGGGCACGGGCTGGCCCCGTACGTCTGGCCGACCGTGCACGTGGTGTCCGAGCTGGTCGCGGTGGCGGTCAGGATGAGTCCGCGCAAGGAGGTCTACGTATCCGTCCGCCATCGTGACGACGCGCTGCGCATCGTCGTGTGGGACCAGCATCCGCACCACGCCGACCCGGACATGGCCGTGCTCTGCGAGGCGCGTCGCAGGCGGGAGCTCTGGCTGTTGGAGGCCGTCGTGGACGACTGGGGTGGGGAGTGGGGCGCCTGTGACGACCCCTCGCCGCATCGTGGAACCAAGTCGTGGGTTCAGTTGCCCCGCTGAGGTCGCCCGCCGAACAGATCGGTCAGTGTCCTGAGCGAGGCCGCAGCGGTGGTCGTCCGTGCCCGCGCCGGTCGCACGCACGCGGCGCCGGCGCCTTCATCAACAACCGCATGGCCGGGGCCGCGCCCGGAAGCCTGTTGAGCACGGCTCCTCCCGGTATGGTCAACGCCATCACCGGGTCCGACGAAGCTGCCATGTTCGGCGGGTTCGTGCGGAACGGCGCCTTCTTCATGCCGCTATCGGCGGAGGCCAACCTCGTCAAGGTCGCGCAGAACGGCGCCTCGCGAACGCCGCGAAGGCCGCCGGATGGATCCGGGGCGCGGGTGTCGTCGGCGGTGTCGCGGCGACCGCCTACGGTGTGGCGAACCTGGCCACGTATGACGCGGACATGGTTAAGGCCAATCCCTCGAAGTTCGCCACCGACCTCAGCGGAACGGCGTTCAGCGCGTCGATGACCGCGCTGACCGTGGCGCCCAACCCGGTCACGGCCGGTCTGGCAATCGGCACAGGCGTGGTGTACGCCGGCTGCCTGATCTGGGACAACCACGAGGCCATCGGCGACGGCATCGAGAAGGCCGCGGACTGGGTCGGCGACAAGGCCTCGGACATCGGGGACGGTATCGCCGACGGGGCGAAGAAGCTGGGCAGCGCCCTCAACCCGTTCGACTAGCGAGGGAAAGACATGCACACGACCATCAGCCCGTTCACGCTCGCATACTGGAAGGAGAAACAGCCCCACGGGCGCACGAAGTTCGGCTGGCAGGGCACTTCTCCGGAGCTCGGCGACATCCGCGTGGCGTGCCCGGCGGGTCGGGACATGCCGAACGTGATCGTCACGGATGTGCGCGGTGGTCTGATCCCCACGGCCACGTTCGAGACGCGCGGTGCGCACACGGACGTCGTGTCGATGCCGACTTTGAACCGCGCGACGCTTCGGGTGGGCGACGGGCTCGTGCGGATGAGCCGGAACCGGTGGGCGCCGACGCACCGCGGGCGCTCACTGCACATGACGTATCTGGGCGACACGTACACGCTCACGGCGATCAACCGCCGGGCGTACAAGCTGTCCCGGCAGCCCGACGCGGAAGATTCCGGTGCCGTCATCACGGTGCGGCAGTCGGGCGTCGGAAGCGGCAGGAAGGTAACCGTGCAGGCGGCGGGCCGGGTCCTGCCCGCCGATGTCTCCCTCGCGGCTCTCTTCACCGGAGTCGACCGGTCCGTGCTCACGCGGCGCGGCGCGGTGCGAGCGGGCTTTTCGAGGATCTTCAACTTCTGGGCCGAGTCCCATACCTGAGCGACTACCAAGTGAGTGTGTATGCCTTCGTTCGATATTTCCCGCTCCCGCTTCCGGCTGGCCGACGAGCATGTGATCGTGCTCTCCGAGCTGGCGGCAGGGGGCGAGGTGCCCGACGAGTTCACGGCGGCCAGGAAGGAGCTGCTGGACTGCGGTCTGATTGATGAGGACGGGAAGCTGTCCCCTCTGCTGCTGCCGCTGATGAAGACGGTCCTCAACTCGGGGGTGGTCATCTCGTTGGAGGCCGCCGGCCGGCAGGGCAAGCTGCACCACGGCATGCTCATCGGTGAGGAGCACGTCGTCGCGCACGAGTCCTGGCTGGGCGTGTCCGAGGCCGAGTACTCCTGCGTCGAGCCGAAGATGCTGGTCTGGAAGCTCGCCGACATGGTCAACCTCAAGCAGCCCTCGGTCGACCGGGACACGGCTCTCTCCGTCGTCGAGACGACCATCGGCACCGTCGAGGCGGGGCTCGCGGTCCTGGAAGGCGAGCGGCTCGTCCGGTCCGCCGACGACGAGCGCGAGGTGATCCGCCGGGGCCTCGCGACGGGCGGCAGCCTCCGCGAGCCAGCGCTGACGCTCGTCGCCGACCTGATCTCCGAGCTCCGGTCGAGCTGGCGCCTGACCTCGGCCTGGCAGGCTCACCACGAGGGCCAGGACGGTGTGGAGGCGCGCGGCTTCGCCGTCTGGGACTGCGGCCCCCTCGGCTACTGGCTGCGGGAGCTGCCCACCGAGCCTGTGCCCGCGGAGCGGATCACCCCGGCGAGCGCCTTCAGGCTCGTCCGCGTGGACGCCAAGACGATCTGGACGCGGATCACCAGCCTCCTGCCCGACGAGGGCGAACTCCGGCATGACGCGGCTCGCCGGCCGCGCCAAGGCTAGCGTGCTGCCCTACGCGCCTGCGTCGAAGGGGATGACCCGCAGTGTGATGTGAGGTTTTTCGATGACGGCGAGCAGGTGGTGAAGCTGAGCGCGGGCCACTTTGCGACTACCGAACTGCATGCTTGACATCCTCGCCCCCGTGAAGGAGGGCGATTCCCGTCTACCGCGCCGTTGAAGGCTGCGGTGTCGGGTGGGTTCCCGCTTCGCTGCGCGGTGC
>NZ_JBIDBS010000025.1:0-110662 GCF_043204165.1 Streptomyces sp. NPDC047982
CCCCCCGCCCCCCCCCCCCCCCCCCCCCCCCCCCCCCCCCCCCCCCCCCCCCCCCCCCCCCCCCCCCCCCCCCCCCCCCCCCCCCCCCCCCCCCCACCGGCGTATCCGCTTACGGTCGTGCCGCTGTGAGTCGACGTGCCGACGGAGGCCGTCCACAAGGGAGATCGGGGGTGCGCTCATGCGGATCGGATTCCTCACCGACGGTGGTTGTCCGTACGCGGTCGGTGAGTCCGGACTCTGGCGCGACCGCCTGGTGCGCGGGCTCGCTCCGCACGAGTTCGCTCTCTACGTGCTCAGCCGCTCGGCCGATCAGGAGGAACGGGGCCGGGACCCGCTCCCGGCGCATGTCCGCCCGGTACGGACGGCCCCGCTCTGGACGTCCGACGAGGACGCCCTGGGCAGCCGCACCCCCGGCACGCTGCTCGCCCGGATGACGACGGGTCGGCGCGCCCGCGCGTACGGGCGGCACGAACGGCGGCGCTTCACGGCGTACCTCACGGCTCTCGCCACCTCGATCTGCGCGGCGCGCGCGCTGGACGGCGAGCCGCGCGCGCCGCGCAGCGTGGCGGGAGCCTCGGACGGACCGGTGGGTCCCAGGGGCGCGAGCGCGGGAGCGGGCGCGAACGAGTGCGCGTACGAGTACACCGGTGCCACGGACGGCGGGTTCGCCGAAGGGCTGTACGGACTCGCCGAACTGGCCCGCGAACACGGCGGTCTGCCGACGGCCCTCCGCTCCGAAACAGCCCTGCGCGTACTCGAAACCGCCTGCCGTGCCCCGGGCGGCGGAGGCATCGCACGCACCGCGACCATCGCCGACCTCCTCGACCTCGCCCGCGAGATCGAGGAACTGCTGCGCCCCCTCTCGCTCGACTGGTACGACGACCGGGGCCTCGGCGCGGTCGACCTCTGCCACGCCGCCTCCGGTGGGGTCACAGCGCTCCCGGGACTACTGGCCAAGCACTTCTTCGGAGTGCCTCTGCTGGTCACCGAGCACCATGTGCCGCTGCGGGAGCACTACCTCGCCATGGCCCGAACGCCCCTGAGCGCGCCGGTGCGCGCCGTGCTCGCGGGCTTCCACCGACGGCTCGCCGCCGAGGTGTACCGGCAGGCCGCACTCATCACCCCCGGCGACACCCGCACCCGCCGCTGGCAGGAGCGATGCGGCGCTGGACCCGAGAAGCTGCGCACCGTCCACACCGGTCTCGACCCCGCCCGGTTCACGGCGCTGGGGGAGAGCGGTGACAGTGGTCCGGACGACACGCTCGTCTGGGTCGGCCGTGTCGAGCCCGCCAAGGACCTGATCACGTTGCTGCACGCCTTCGCGGAGGTACGGAAGGCCGAGCCGGCCGCCCGGTTGCGAATCATCGTCACGGCGTTGCGGGGAGAGGAGAGCGCCGACCATCTGGAACACTGCCGGGCGCTGGCCGCTCAGCTGTTCCCCGGCGAAGTCGTGGACGCGCGCCCCGTCGACGACGGCCCGGTCTCCTTCGATGACGACGGCCCGGTCTCCTTCGAGCACGCTCCGGTCTCCTGCGACCTCGGCCCGGTCTCCTTCGATCAGCTGGGCGGGGCCGAGGTGCCGGACCTCGTGGACGCCTACGCGGCGGGCGGGGTCGTCGTCCTGTCCAGCGCCGTCGAGCACTTCCCCGACACCCTCGTCGAGGCGATGTTCTGTGCACGGGCCACGGTGTCGACGGACGTCGGCGCTGTGGTCGAGGTCATCGGCGGTACGGGGCTGGTCGTGCCTCCGCGCAACCCCAAGGCGCTCGCCGATGCCTGCCTCGCGCTGCTGCGCGACCCCGAGCGCCGCGCACGGCTGGGCGCGGCGGCGCGCGCGCGAGCGCTCGAACTCTTCACCGCCGAACAGAATCACGCGGCGTTTCGGGGCATCTACCTGGAGCTGATCTCGCGCGTTCCGGTGCGCAGGGAGGACGAGACGGTGGCCGCCGACGGCCGGCCGCGCCCGTTCGCCACCCCGCCCGAGGCACATGTCCTGGGTCCGTGGACGGCTTCGGGGGCCCTCCACGTGGAGCCCGCCGACCGTACGCCCGGCTGGGTCCTCGGGCCTCCGGCCGTCTGCGCGGGAGCACGGGGGGCGGGGGACGGCGATGCGTGAACGAGCAACGGACCGGCTGGACCGCGGCGGCGGGCAGGTACGGGAGGAAGCAGTGGGGGACGATCACGGAGGAGAGACGATGAGCCGCCCGATCGACCCGAACGAGGTGTCCGGCGCACCCGTCACATCCGCCATCGGGTCCGCCACTGGCCCCACCGTGGGGTCCGCCACCGGCCAAGGCCGGGACCTCCGCTCGCCGGTGTCGGCCGCCGAACCCCTGCCAGGGTCCGTGCGGGGCGGCGTCGCCCCGTCACACGTCGCCGCCACCGCGTCACGGACGACCGGCCGACACGCCGCGGGAGCCGGGGCCGACACGCCTCGCGCCCCCGAGATCGCCCACCCCACCCAGGCGCGCCCGCGCATCCGCGCGCACACGGGCCCTGCCGACCCCGTGAAGGCGCTGATGCACCGCCATCGCGCCCTGTGCCAAAGGGCCGTGGACCCTTTGGAGATCGCCGCCGCGCTCGAAACCCATGGCGTGACCGATCGCGTCGCCGCCCGCTACCGGCACCGTGACGTCTTCTCGCTCGCCGAGGAGCTCTTCGCCCGGGTGCCCGCCGTGGCGCAGGAGCCCATGACCGCGCATCGCGCGCCGGAGCGCGACACCGCGAGGCGCGCCGCCTGGACACTCCGCGCACTCGTCCCGGGCGCCGCCTGCGTGGCCGCCCTCGGTGCGCTGGAGCTGACCGAGGGGGCGCTCGACGACCGGGCACGGCTTGCGATCGGCCTCGCCGGAACACTCCTCGCGGCCATCGGCCTCGCTCTCGCCCTGCGTGACGGCCCCCTGCGCGTGGCGGGCGGGTCGACGGCCGCCGCCCGTGTCTACGGCTGCTGGCTGCTCGGTCACGTCCTGTTCGGTGACGCCCTGCTCCACCAGGTGCTCAGCGGTGGTCCCGAAGGCCCGTGGACGCTCACCCCCGTGCCCCTGGCGGGGCTGGCCCTCTCCGTCGCCCCGGCCGCCTGGTGTGCGCACCTCTTCTCCGTACGCGCGCACCGCGTACTCGTCGTCAGCCGGACGCGGAGGCAGTTCTCCGCGGGCGTGCGCCCCCTGCTGTTCGTCGTCGTCGCACTCCAGCTCTGCGCTCTCGCGGCACTGCTCCGCCTCGCGTACCTGCTGTTCGGCGGCGGCGCGTTCGTCGGGGCGGCCGCGCTCGGGGCGCTGCTCCTCCTGGCCCGGCTGCTGACCGTGCACGGCCACCCCGAACCCGCCACGGCCGCCCTGGCCGCCGCCTGCGCCGTCGAGGTCCTGGCGCCCGCCCTGGTCATGGCCGGGCGGCTGCCCGGTCTGCACGTCCTCGCTCGCCCCGTCGACATCCTGGTCGCCGCGGCCGGCACCGGAGCCGTACCCGCCCTCGCCTGTGGTGCGGCCGCGCTCGCGCTGCTGACCACCGCAGCAGTCGTCCTCCCCCGAGCCTCCGCCCACGCCACCGACCGGCCGGTCCGTGCCGTCCATGCCACGGATCGGCCGGACACCACGGACGGGGCGGATGTACTGGCTCATGTCACCGACCGGCCGGGCGGCGCGGCCCGGCCCATCGCGTAACCGAAGCTCCCGGCCCGCCTCACGCGGCGCCGGGTCACGAACCACCCCCCACGTGCGAACCATCGCACCACGCGCATGCCCCGCGGAGCCGACGCCGCGGGTCTCGCGCCTCCACCCGTTCCACTTCTTGAAGGAGACACCGGACATGACCCCCCAAACCCCCACACCGGCAGCCGGCCGTCGGCACCGAGGGGGCGCACGATGAGGGTGCTGCTGCTCGGAGCCAACGGATTCCTCGGCCGGTTCGTCGCCGACCGGCTGCTCGCCGACCCCGCCGTTCACCTCACGGCGCTCGGCCGCGGCGACGACGCCGATGTGCGGTTCGACCTCGCCACCGGCAGTCCCGGCGCGCTGACCCGCTTCCTGGACGCCGTCCACCCCGGAGTCGTCGTCAACTGCGCGGGCGCCACCCGTGGCGGAGCCCGCGACCTGACCCGGCACAACACCGTCGCCGTCGCCACCGTCTGCGAGGCGATGCGGCGCAGCGGCTGCACGGCCCGGCTCGTCCAGCTCGGCTGCGCCTCGGAGTACGGACCCTCGCAGCCCGGCTCGTCGACCGCGGAGGATGCGCTCCCGCGCCCCGGCGGCCCGTACGGCGTCAGCAAGCTCGCCGCCACCGAACTCGTCCTCGGTTCCGGCCTCGATGCGGTCGTGCTGCGGGTCTTCTCGCCGGTGGGCCCCGGTACCCCGGCCGGTTCCCCGCTCGGCAGGCTCGCCGAGGCGATGCGCCGGGCGATGCAGTCCGGCGACGGTGAACTGAAGCTCAGCGGCCTCGGCGTGCAGCGCGACTTCGTCGATGTACGCGATGTCGCGCGCGCCGTGCACGCCGCCTCGCTCTCCGCCGCGCAGGGGGTCGTCAACATCGGTACCGGCCGTGCCGTGCGCCTGCGGGACGCAGCCGCCGTCCTGGCCAGGGTCGCCGGATACGCGGGCGCACTCCACGAACTCGACGCGCCCCCGCCCCGGCTGCCCATCGGCGCCCCGCGCTCCTCCAGCGAGTCGCTCATCGAGCACCTCTCGGCGACTCCGTCCCCCTACCCGGACGGCTGCGGCGCCTGGCAGCAGGCCGATGTTCGTACCGCCAGGGACCGGCTCGGCTGGCGCCCCCGGATCAATCTGGAGGAGTCCCTCGCCGACATCTGGATGGAGGCCGCGTGCCGCATCTGACCTCCGTCGGCACCATCCGCAAGGCCGGTGGTGCCACACCGCTCGGCTTCGGCGTACCCGGGTACGCGCACCCGCTGCTCGCCCCCACGGAGTGGGCCGAACTCACCCGCCCAGGCACCCCGCTGCACTGGGCCGTCCTCAACATCGACGACGGCCCCGGCGCCCGCCCCGACCCGCACTGCCTGGAGGCCGCGGGCCGTCTGCGCAACGCGCGGGAGCGCGCGCTGCACGGCGACGCCCCGCACGACTCCGTACGGGCGGCGGGCGGTCGGCTGCTCGGCCACCTCGACCTGGCCTTCGGCAGCCGTCCCTTCGGGGACCTGATGGCCGACGCGCAGTCCTTCCTGAGCTGGTACCGCGTCGACGGCTTCTACCTCGGCCGGTGCCCGTCCGAACGGGCCGAACTCCCGGCGGTCCGCCGCCTCACCAGCACCCTCGCCACCCTCCTCGAACACGGCGCGCACAGCGGGCACCGCGACGGGACGGGAAGCGAAGGGCACGGCGAGGGCACGGGGAGCGGGGGGCACGGCGAGGGGACCGGGCGCGGCGGGCACGGCCGAGGAGTCGGGCCGCTGGTGCTGGGCGTGGGCACGCATCCGCACCCCGGCTATGCCGAGGCCGCCGACCAGTTGGTGACCTTCTCAGGGCCGTGGAGGGACTACCGCTGGTCCCAGGTGGCGGAGTGGACCGCCGACTACCCGCCCGAGCGGTTCGCGCACTTCGTCCACGGTGTTCCGCGCACCCACCTCGACGAGGCCATGCGCATCGCGCGCTGGCAGGGCGCGGGCACCATCTTTTTCACGGACCGAGACGGTCACCACGGGCGCAGTGACCCGTTTGCGGCACTGCCCAGTTACTGGGACGAAATCGTCTCGCGCATCGGACCGGGTATCTCGGAATGAGAAAGGGCGTGGCAGTGTTACCGAGAGAACAACCGTACGCAGACGAAGTACGTAGAAACCGACCACCTGCATAGTTGAGGTCCCTGTGTCGCTGCCACCCCTGGTCGAGCCAGCTGCTGAGCTCACCGTCGACGAGGTCCGCAGGTACTCCCGCCACCTGATCATCCCGGATGTCGGGATGGACGGGCAGAAGCGGCTGAAGAACGCGAAGGTGCTGTGCGTCGGGGCCGGCGGTCTCGGCTCCCCGGCCCTGATGTACCTGGCCGCCGCCGGTGTCGGCACGCTCGGCGTCGTGGAGTTCGACGAGGTCGACGAGTCGAACCTGCAGCGCCAGATCATCCACAGTCAGTCCGACATCGGCCGCCCCAAGGCCGAGTCCGCCAGGGACTCGGTCCTGGGCATCAACCCGTACGTGAACGTGGTCCTGCACGAGGAGCGGCTCGAAGCCGACAACGTGCTGGACATCTTCGCCCAGTACGACCTGATCGTGGACGGCACGGACAACTTCGCCACCCGCTATCTGGTCAACGACGCGGCGGTGCTGCTGAACAAGCCGTACATCTGGGGCTCGATCTACCGGTTCGACGGCCAGGCGTCGGTGTTCTGGTCCGAGCACGGCCCCTGCTATCGCTGCCTCTACCCGGAGCCGCCCCCGCCGGGCATGGTCCCCTCCTGCGCCGAGGGCGGTGTGCTCGGCGTTCTCTGCGCCTCGGTCGGCTCCATCCAGGTCACGGAGGCCATCAAGCTGCTCGCCGGTGTCGGCGACCCGCTCGTCGGTCGGCTGATGATCTACGACGCCCTGGAGATGCAGTACCGCCAGGTCAAGGTCCGCAAGGACCCCGACTGCGCGGTCTGCGGCAAGAACCCCACCGTCACCGAGCTCATCGACTACGAGGCGTTCTGCGGCGCCGTGTCGCAGGAGGCACAGGAGGCGGCGGCCGGTTCCACGATCACTCCCAAGCAGCTCAAGGAGTGGATCGACGCGGACGAGAAGATCGAGATCATCGACGTCCGCGAGCCCAACGAGTTCGAGATCGTCTCGATCCCGGGCGCCCGGCTGATCCCGAAGAACGAGTTCCTGATGGGCAACGCCCTCCAGGACCTCCCGCAGGACAAGCGCATCGTCCTGCACTGCAAGACGGGCGTCCGCAGCGCCGAGGTCCTCGCGGTCCTCAAGTCGGCGGGCTTCGCCGACGCGGTGCACGTGGGCGGCGGCGTGATCGGCTGGGTCAACCAGATCGAGCCCGAGAAGCCGGTGTACTGAGCACGAAGCACCGAGCACGAACGCTCCGGAGGGGCCGTCCGCATGCCGCGGATCGGCCCCTTCCGCGTATCCGGTGTTCTCCTCGCGCCCGGCGCTCACCCCGTACCCCGGCGCTCGTCCGCGCACGTGGCGCTCATCCCGAACCCCTGGGGCTCCGCGCGCCCTCGTGGGACGGCGTGGACGCGGAGCCGCGATCCGTCCCCTCGGCCTGTTTGCCGTCGTCGCCGGTGCCGCATCCCGCGAGCAGCCCCGTCAGCAGCAGCGCGGCCCCGGCCAGCGCCCCGGCCCGTACGTGTCCGACCATGTGTGTCCTCCCCCGTGTGCCGCTTCCCGTGCGTGCTCCGTCGGTTCGGGGCGCACCTTCGGCACGTACACCGTACGGGAGGGGGCCGACAGGCCGCTCGGGGGCGGCGACCGCTCGCGGACGGCGGTCGGTGGTCCGCAGCCGGCGATCGGAGGTCGGAGGACGGAGATCGGTTACGTGCAGACGGTCCCGGCGGCGGGCACCTTGCCGTCCATCAGGTAGTCGCCGACGGCCTTCTGCACGCAGGCGTTGTTGCTGTTGTACGCGCCGTGCCCCTGGCCCTCGTACGTCATCTGCACGCCGACGCCCTCGCCCAGCGCGTCGGCCATCGCCTTCGAGCCCTGGTACGGCGTGGCCGGGTCGCCGGTGTTGCCGATGACGAGGATGGGGGGCGCACCCGGGGCGCTGACGTCCGGGGTCTTCCAGGCGCCCGCCACCGGCCAGCCGGTGCAACTCATCAGGCCCCAGCCCAGGTAGTCGCCGAAGATCGGCGACGCGGCATGGAAGGACGGGAGCCTCGACTTCACCTGGTCGACGGTGAACCGCTGCTTGGAGTCGGCGCAACTGATGGCGGTGTTGGCGGACATCGAGTTGTCGTAACGGCCGTCCTGCGAGCGACCGTTCAGCGAGTCGGCGAGAGCGAGGAGCAGCCCGCCGTTCCCGCCGTCGGCCTCGTCCACGCCCTGCTCCAGCAGGGGCCAGGTGGCCCTGGAGTAGAGGGACGCCGCGATGCCCGTGGTGGCCAGGGTCTGGGTGAGCTGTCGGGAGCCGAGGCCGGGGACGGGCTTCTTCTCCAGCCGGTCGAGCAGGTCCCCGATCCCCTGCTCGACCTCCTTCGCGTTGGAACCGGGCAGCCTGCAGGCATCCCCGCGGGCCGCGCAGTCCTTGGTGAAGTTGTCCAGTGCGAGCTGGAACCCCTTGGCCTGGCCGAGCGAGGACTGCTCGGAGTCCTGGGTCGGGTCGACCACCGCGTCCAGCACCGCCCTGCCGACGTTCTTCGGGAACAGGTGGGCGTAGACGCCGCCCAGTTCGGTGCCGTAGGAGATGCCGAAGTAGTGGAGCTTCGTGTCGCCGAGCACCTGGCGCATCAGATCCATGTCGTGGGCGGCGTCGGTGGTGCCGAGGTAGGGGAGTTCCCTGCCGGAGTGCTTGTGGCAGGCCGCGGCGAACGTCTTGGTGTCCTTGACCAAGGCGTTGACCTCGGCGCTGGTGTCCGGGGTGCCGTCGGTCGCGTAGCGCGCGTCGAGCTGCCGGTCGGTCTCGCACGCCACGCCGGCGCTGCGGCCGACCCCGCGCGGGTCGAAGCTGACGAGGTCGTAGCGGGCGCGGAGCTTGTCGTAGGCGGTGCCGAAGGCGGGCAGGATGGCGACGCCGGAGGCGCCGGGGCCGCCGAAGTTGAAGACGAGTGAGCCGATGCGCCGGTCCGGGTCCTCGGCCTTGGTCCTGGCCCGGATGAGCGCCAGGTCGATCGTCGCGCCGTCGGGCTTCGCGTAGTCGAGCGGGGCCTTCATGGAGGCGCATTCCCAGCGGGTGCCGTCGGGCAGTGGGGCCGGGGCCCTCCCGCCGCCCTGTGCCGCGGACGGCGCGGGGCAGGGCTTCCACGTCAGCTTCTGGGACCCGAGTCCGCCGGGGCCGCTGCTCGCCTCGGCGGCGTTCGCCGCGCGCGGGGAACTGTTCCGCGGCCCGTCAGGGCCGCTGTCGTCGCCGCTGTCCGAGCAGGCGGAGAGCGCGAGGGGCAGGAGCACGGCGGCGGTGGCGGCGACGGCGGCGGCACGCAGGGCGGGGGAGGTCCTCATGCTGCCCATCGTGCGGCGGGGGCGGGACCCGTGCACGGGGCACCGGTCCAAGCGGGTGGCTCCCATGCCTCCCTGGGCTCACCAGGCTCGCCGGGCTCCCTGGGCTCCGTGAGCAACCGAGGGTGAGGACCCGGGGCGGGCCCGGAGTGGGAGCGCCGGGAGGCGGGGCCGGGCAGACCGTCAGAGCGCGCCCTTGCGTGTCAGGTGGTTGAAGCAGAGCCAGCCGGGGAGCACCGGCAGCCACAGGGTCAGCAGCCGGTACAGCAGCACCGCCGGTGCCGCGACCTCCTTCGGCAGGCCGACCGCGATCAGCCCCAGCGTCAGCGCGCCCTCGACCGCGCCCATGCCGCCCGGGGTGGGCGCCGCCGACCCCAGCGCGTTGCCGGCCAGGAAGACCACCGCGATGCTCGCGTAGCTGAGCGTCGGCACGTCCGGACCGCTGAAAGCCCGGATCGACGCGTCCAGGCACATCACGAACGTCCCGGTCAGCAGCAGCATCCCGCCGATGCCCGTCAGCAGCTTCTGCGGCCGCTGCACCACGTCGAGCATGCGCGGCACGACCCCTGCGAACAGCGACCGCACCCGCGTCACGACGAACTTCCGCAGGAACGGAACCGCCGTCACCACCAGCACCAGCACGGCGACCGTCAGCAGCCCGGCGATCACGGTCCTGGACGGCGTGAGCGAGGACGGCGTCCTCTCCGTACCCGTCAGATACCCGAACGCCGCGAGCAGCAGGATGTGGCAGCCGAGACCGAAGAGCTGCGAGGCACCGACACTCGCCACCGCGAGCCCGGGACGGACCCCGGCCCGTTGCAGGAACCGCGTGTTCAATGCCACACCGCCGACCGCGGCCGGGGCGACGAGCTTCACGAAGGACCCGGCGACCTGCGCCAGCACGGTCCTCCTGAACGGCACCCGCTCCGGCACGAAGCCCAGCAGGCTCATCGCCGCCGCGACGTAGCTCAGCGCCGAGAAGCCGACCGCGGCCGCCACCCAGCCCCACTCCGCCTGCTCGACGACCGCGCCGAAGTCGGCCTGCGTGACCTGCGAAATGAGGAAGTACGCGGCGATCGCACCGGCGATGCAGCTGACCAGGGTCCGCGCCTTGATGCGTTCCAGGCGGACCGGTTCGACCGGCGCCTGCGGCCGGATGCGCAGCACCTGCCGACGCATCTGGGAGAGCAGATCCTCCTCGCGCGCTCCCTCCAGTGCCTCGTCCACGGCCCGCTTCTCGGCCTGTTTCTGCACGCGCAGCGACTTGCGCTCGGCCTTGCGCCCGGCCCTGGTGTCGGTCCTCCGCTCGGCCGCCCGTTCGTCCTCGTGGCCGGGGGCCGCGCCGGCGTGCTCCTCGCGCGTGGCCTGCTCCAGGGCCCTGGCGCGCTTGGCCGCGTTCGACGCCTCCAGCACCGCCTCGCGCTCGCGCTGCGAACGTTCCCGGGCGAGCCGCCGCAGCGTGGCCCGGGTGGAGCGGCTCAGCGCGATCGGCTGGAGCAGCGGCAGGCAGTCCGCCACCACGTCGGGCCCCAGCACCTCCAGCGCACCGGCGACGGCCCGCTCGGCGCCCACCCGCAGCCCCGTGGTGGTCAGCAGCTGGGCGACGTCCATGCGCAGGACCAGGTCACCGGCCGCGACCTCACCCCCGCGCAGATCGGTGACGAAGACCGCACCGGAACGATCCACCAGGATGGCGTCGCCGGTGAGCCTGCGGTGCGCGATGCGGCGCGACTGGAGAGCCTTCACCTGGCGCCAGGCGCCCCGCAGCACCTCGTCGGTGATCTCCGAATCCTCCAGCGCGTCCAGGGAACGGCCGCCGATGTGCTCGTAGACCAGCATCACGGCGTCGGGCCCGAGCTCGGAGGTGGCGATCAGCTTGGGCGCGTTGGCCCCGGCGGCGATCGCCGCGTACGCGAGCAGCGCCTCCTGTTCCAGCGCCTGACGCAGCGACTGGAACGACCGGCTCTGGGTGATGCCGCGCAGCGTGAGTCTGCGCCACACCCGGTAGTAGAAGCCCTGGGCCTGCTGCTCGCGGTCGACGACCGTCACGTCGAGCGGCGGCCCGTCCTCCAGCGTGACCAGATAACGGCGTCCCCGGTCGTTCTGGTCGCCGGAGTCGGGGGTGTCGTCGGCGCGCATCGCGGTGACGGGGTGGAAGCCGACCCGGCGCAGACCGGCCATCAGGTGCTGACCGGTCGGCCGTACGTTGGGCGAGCCGACCGCGTACAGAGTGCCGTACGCCACGGTCCAGCCGATCAGCACGGTGAGGACGATCGAGAACGGGGTGGTGAAGCCGCCCACCAGCATGGCGAACGCGTCGAGCAGCAGCACCACCCACAGCACGACGCGCCAGCGCGGCCGTCTCGCCATCCCGACGGCCGTCATGTACGCGATCACGGGGGCGAGATAGCCGTGCACGGGGTCGGTGAGCGCGTCCCCGGGTTGGGGCTGGGTCGTCAGGGCGTCCTTGATGGTGCCGGGGGCGGATTCGGCCACCCAGAGGTCGGCGGCCAGCGTGACGCCGTGCGCCAGTACGGCGGCGAGCACCCCGTCCGCGATCCGCAGCCCGTCGCGCTTGATCAGCCGCTCGATGGCGAAGACGACCGGAACGAGGAGTACGGCGATGCTGGAGACGAGCCCGGCGAGCTTGATCAGGGCGTCGGGCGCCTGGCCGGTGCCCTTCGTGATGTCCTCTTCGAGCCCGGCGGTGGTGCCGTGGGCGAACGCGGCGATCGCGAACAGGACGCTGATCGCCAACACACCGATGAGCAGCCGCATGAGGTCGGAGGGGCGGTGCACCCGGGCGGGGAGCAGCGGTTCGTCCCCCGAGACGCGTTCGGCCTGTTCCGCCGCGACGGTCGAGAGCGTCGAACCGGCCAGGCGCCCGGGCGCCTCGGCGTTCCTGCCTGGCGCTTCCCGTGCTTCGGGTGTTTCCGGTCCTTCGGGTGTTTGCGGTGATTCCGGTGTCTGCGACGCTTCCGGTGCGTGCGACGGTGCCTCCGGGTGCGGTTCGGCGTCGGGGGCGTCCGCCGCCTTCGGTGGCTGCACGCCCTGCTCCTTCATCGCCTCTGAGTGTTCTTCGTGGTCTCGTATCACCGGTCACCGCCCGCACGATGGTGGCACGGCCCGGCGACAGAGAAGGGCATCAGGGTGCACCGCGCGGACACGCGAAGCGCAACATACGCCCCTTTGCCCTCGCACGCACGCTGTGTGAGCGGGCGCACACCGGTCCGAGTGGGCTGTCGGTGGCGTACGGCAGGATGGCTCGGATGAGCCAACACCGGACAGGTGCCGAGGGAACGGGCAGGGAGAGAACGGGAACCGGGCAATCGCGTGGCGACGGACCGGGTGCCGGGGAAGCGCGTGGTGAGGGCCGGGGCGGCGCCGGGACGAGCCGTGTTCCGGAGGCCGACGCGGTCCCCGAGCACGCCGACGGGCCAGAGCACGCCGACCGGGTGCCAGAGCACGCGGACCGGATCCCGCAGTACGCGGAACGGGTACTCGATGTCGCCGACCTGATCCCGCCCGGCCGTGTCATGACGTACGGGGACATCGCAGAATGGCTGGGCGACGGCGGTCCCCGCCAGGTCGGACGAGTCATGGCGCTGTACGGGGGCGCCGTGCCGTGGTGGCGTGTGGTGCGGGCCGACGGCGCGCTGCTGCCGGGCCACGAACTGCGCGCACTGGACCACTACCGCGAGGAGAACACCCCGCTGCGCGAGGCGTCGCGCGGCGCGGAGGGCCATCTGCCGCGCCTCGACATGAAGCGGGCGCGGTGGGACGGCGTCATCGGCGATGCCGGCGAGGACGGGGACGAGGACAGAGGTGCTCACATCTGACAGCTTCGGCCATTCGGGGGCGCAACGGGCAGCGCCGGGCCAGCACGGTCCGCCCTGCGTCCGGTGCAGGACCCGGGCGGAGGCCCTGAGAGACCGGCGGAACACGGAATGCGACGGGGCGTACGACCGCGCACGTGACGTGCGACACGGTGAGGGCGTCGGCGCGGCGTACGACGGCGTGCGTGATGTGCGACACGGTGTGGCGACCCACGGACGACATCGCCCCGCCCGCGACGCGGCCCGGGGCGTACGCGATGTGCGAGGTGACACGTGGGGTGACGTGGGTCGTGGCGCACGACCTGGCGCGGACCGTCGGGTGCGACGCCGGGGGTGTGACGCGGTGCGCGGCGCCGGGGTGCGGGGCACGAAGCGAGTCGTGATGCGTGGCGTGCGTGGCGTGATACCGGGGCCCGGCCTGATACCGAAGCGCAGAGCGATACGGAAGCGCACGGCGACGCCGATCGTGGTGCGTGACGTGACGAGTCACGCAGTGGGCCGACGCCGCCCCGCGCCCTCACTGGCGTAGCGTCGTCGGTCCGCGGCACGCACCGCGTCCTCATCACCCCTGCACCCATCCGCCCTCACCCGCACATCCACCAGGACCGGCGATCCACGTGAACTCCTCCACCACCCGACACAGTCCGCACCGTCAGGCACGGCAGCGGACCGCGGGCGCGTTCCGACTGGTGCGCACCGTGCCGGGCCCCGTGGATCCCCCTCTCCTGGACGCGGCGCAGCGTGCGGTGGTTGACCACCCCGGAGGGCCACTCCTGGTGCTCGCCGGTCCAGGCACCGGCAAGACGACCACGCTCGTCGAGGCGGTCGCCGCCCGGGTGGCACGCGGCGGCGACCCCGGCCGAGTCCTGGTCCTCACCTTCAGCCGCAAGGCCGCCGTGGAACTGCGCGACCGGATGGCCGTCCGGATGGGGGCCACCCGCAGCCCGCAGGCCACCACGTTCCACTCCTTTTGCTACGCGCTGGTCCGCGCGCACCAGGACGCCGACCTCTTCGCGGAACCGACGCGACTGCTCTCCGGTCCGGAGCAGGACGTCACCGTCCGTGAACTGCTGGCCGGCCAGCTCGACCTGGAGAAGGGCGGCTTCCCGCACATCCGCTGGCCCGACGAACTGCGGGCCTGCCTGACCACGCGCGGATTCGCCGACGAGGTACGGGCGGTGCTCGCCCGTAGCCGTGAGCTGGGCCTGGGCCCGGACGCCCTGGCCGCCTTCGCCCGCCGCACCGGCAGGCCGGACTGGGGCGCGGCGGCACGGTTCCTGGCGGAGTACCTGGACGTGCTCGACGCCCAGGGGGTGCTGGACTACGCGGAGCTGGTCCACCGGGCCGTGCTGCTCGCCGAGCGCCCCGAGACGGCGGCACGGCTGTCGGAGCGGTACGACGCGGTGTTCGTCGACGAGTACCAGGACACGGACCCGTCACAGGTACGGCTGCTGCACGCGCTGGCCGGGAACCGGGGGAACAGCCGGGGGACCGGGGGCGGCCGGGACCTGATCGCCTTCGGCGACCCCGACCAGTCGATCTACGCGTTCCGGGGTGCCGATGTGAACGGCATCCTCGACTTCCCGGAGACCTTCCGTCGGGCGGACGGCACGTCGGCCCCGGTCGCCGTCCTCACCACCTCGCGCCGTTCCGGCGGCCGGCTGCTGGAGGCCACCCGGCTGCTCACCCGCCGGATGCCGCTGCCCCGGCTGCCCGCGGACCAGGTCCGCGCCCACCGGGAGCTCGCCGCCGTCCACGAGGGCGGCAGGGTGGAGGCGTACACCTACCCGACCGCCTCCACCGAGCTGGACAACATTGCCGATCTGCTGCGCCGGGCACATCTGGAGGACGGCGTTCCGTGGAGCGAGATGGCGGTGCTCGTACGGGCCGGGGGGCGCACGATCCCCTCGCTCCGCCGGGCCCTGACATCGGCCGGAGTTCCCCTGGAGGTCGACGGCGACGACCTTCCTCTGCGCCATGAACCCGCGGTCGCGCCCCTCCTGACCGCACTGCGCGCGGTCGCCACGGCGGCACTGCGCCGGGGCGCGCCGGGCGCAGCCGCCCCGGGTACGGCGCCGACGGCGTCGGAGACACCAGGGACAGCAGAGACGGCAGAGGCACCACAGGCGCCGGAGCCGGCAGAGACACCACCAGGGACGACAGAGGCATCGGAGACGACAGAGGCACCAGGGACGACAGAGGCATCGGAGACGACAGAGGCATCGGAGACGACAGAGGCACCAGAGGCGACAGAGGCATCGGAGACGTCGGCGGCGTCCTGGCTGGACACCGAGACCGCCCTGTTCCTCCTCACCTCCCCCCTCGGCTCCATGGATGCGGCCGATCTGCGTCGCCTCGGGCGGGCCCTGCGCGACGAGGAGCGGGCCGCCGGGAACCGGGTACCGCCGCCCTCCGGCGAGCTGCTGGCCCGCGCGCTCGCGGAACCGGAACGGCTCGTCACACATGACCCGGCGTACGCCCGCGGCGCCCAGCGCCTCGGTGCGCTCCTGCGCAAGGCGCGCGAGCTGCTCGAAGGCGGCGGCACGGCGGAGGAGGCGCTGTGGGAGCTGTGGGCAGGCACCCCATGGCCGATGCGCCTGGAACGCGCCGCGCTGCGCGGGGGAGCGGGCGGACGCAATGCCGACCGCGACCTCGACGCCGTCTGCGCGCTCTTCGAGACCGCCGCCCGTGCCGAGGAACGCACCGGCGGTCGCGGCGCGCTCAACTTCCTGGAAGAAGTGGACGCCCAGGACATCGCCGCCGACACCCTCTCCCGGCGTGCGCTGCGCCCCGACGCCGTACGGCTGATGACCGCACACCGGTCCAAGGGCCTGCAATGGCGCGTGGTCGTCGTCGCGAGCGTGCAGGAGGGGCTCTGGCCGGACCTGCGCCGCCGGGGCTCGCTGCTCGAAGCTGACCGGATCGGCCGCGACGGCCTGGCCGAGCCGCTCACCCCCGGCGCCCTGCTCGCCGAGGAACGCCGCCTCTTCTACGTCGCCGCGACCCGCGCCCGCGAACGCCTCGTCGTCACCGCGGTCAAGGCGCCCTCCGACGACGGCGACCAGCCGTCCCGCTTCCTCACGGAACTCGGCGTCGAACCGCGCGACGTCACCGGCCGCCCGCGCCGCCCGCTCTCCGTCGCCGCACTCGTCGCCGAACTCCGCGCCACCACTGTCGACCCGGACGCCTCCGAGGCCCTGCGCGAAGAAGCCGCCCGCCGCCTCGCCCGGCTCGCCGCGCTCGCCGACGACGAAGGCCGGCCGCTGGTGCCCGCGGCCCATCCGCACCGCTGGTGGGGCCTGAACGAACCGACCCGTTCCGTCGTCCCGCTCCGCGACCGTGACCGGCCCGTCGCCCTCTCCGGCAGCGCCCTGGACCAGCTCGCCAACACCTGCGCGCTCCAGTGGTTCCTCGGCCGCGAGGTCAAGGCGGACGCCCCGGCGACCGCCGCCCAGGGCTTCGGCAACGTCCTTCACGTGCTCGCCGACGAGGTGGCCTCCGGGCGTACCCCCGCGGACCTGGCCGTCCTGATGGAACGACTGGACTCGGTCTGGGACGGTCTCGCCTTCGACGCCCCCTGGAAGTCCCGGCAGGAGAAGGAACAGGCCCGGATCGCCCTCGAACGCTTTCTGCGCTGGCACGTCATGGACCGCACCGGACGCACCCATGCCGCGAGCGAGCACGACTTCGACCTGACGCTGGAGGCGGGTGAGTACCGGGTGCGCATCCGCGGCTCCATGGACCGGGTCGAGCGGGACGCCGAGGGCCGGGCCTACGTCGTCGACTTCAAGACCGGCAAGCAGTCGCCCACCAAGGACCAGGTCGCCCGTCACCCCCAGCTCGCCGTGTACCAGCTGGCCGTACGCGAAGGCGCGGTCGACGACGTCTTCGACGGCCACCGCCCCGAACCGGGCGGCGCCGAACTCGTACACCTGCGTCAGCCCGCCCCGAAGAAGGAGGGCGGCGACACCCTGCCCAAGGTGCAGGCCCAGGAACCGCTCTCCGGTGAGTGGGTGTCCGAGCTGCTGGCCACGGCGGCCGGCCGGGTCCTGGACGAACGGTTCACCCCCACGACGGGCCAGCACTGCGCGCACTGCGCCTTCCGCGCCTCATGCAGCGCCCAGCCGGAGGGACGCCAGGTCGTGGAATGACCGAGCAGGGTTCGGCAACGACCGCAGGGCTCGGCAGTACTCGGCAACGACCGGCGCTGCCCGGCAGCCGTTGTCGCCGCCCGGCACTGGCCGACATGGCTCGGCAATGACAGACATGGCTCGACGGGGCTCGGTCCGGGCTCGGCACCGCACGTTGTCGGTGGGGCAGGTTAGCCTCGATCGGGTGTCCCCACGCATCACCGATCCCGAGCAGCTGAAGGAACTCCTCGGGATCCCGTTCACCCCGGAGCAGACGGCCTGCATCACCGCGCCGCCCGCCCCGCAGGTGATCGTCGCCGGAGCCGGGTCGGGGAAGACCACGGTGATGGCCGCGCGTGTGGTGTGGCTGGTGGGGACGGGACAGGTCGCCCCCGAGCAGGTCCTCGGGCTCACCTTCACCAACAAGGCGGCGGGCGAGCTCGCCGAACGCGTCCGCAAGGCCCTCGTCGCCGCCGGGGTCACCGACCCGGACGCCATTGATCCGGACGACCCGCCCGGCGAGCCGAGCATCTCCACGTATCACGCGTTCGCCGGCCGACTCCTCACCGAGCACGGACTGCGCATCGGACTGGAGCCCACCACTCGCCTCCTCGCCGACGCCACCCGCTACCAGCTGGCCGCCCGCGTACTGCGTGAGGCCCCGGGCCCGTATCCGGCCCTGACCCGGTCGTTCGCCACCCTGGTCAGCGATCTGCTGGCCCTCGACGCCGAACTGGCCGAGCACCTGGTCCGGCCGGGGGAGCTCGCGGAGTACGACACCGATCTGCTGCACACGCTCGAAACGGCCCGGCTCACCAACGCCGAGCTGCGCCGGATCCCCGAGACCGCGCGGGCCCGCCGCGAGCTGCTGGACCTGACCCGGCGCTACCGCGAGGCCAAGAGGAGCCGCGACCTCCTCGACTTCGGCGATCAGATCGCGCTCTCCGCCGAACTGGCACTGACCCGCCCGGAGGTCGGCGCGATCCTGCGCGACGAGTTCAGGGTGGTGCTGCTCGACGAGTACCAGGACACCTCGGTCGCGCAACGGCTCCTGCTCTCCGCCCTCTTCGGCCGTGGGCCGGCCGGGGCGTCGGCGACCGCACAGGCGCAATCGGCGGGGACCGCGCACGCGGAAGCGACAGGGACGGTGCGGGCCGAGACGGCGGGGACCAAGCGGGCGGAGACGGCGGGGTACGGCCACGGGCAGACGGCGGACACGTCGCCGACCGGGCACGCGGTCACCGCCGTGGGCGACCCCTGCCAGGCGATCTACGGCTGGCGAGGCGCCTCCGTCGCCAACCTCGACGACTTCCCGCTCCACTTCCCGCACGCCGACGGAACCCCCGCCACTCGCTACTCCCTCAGCGAGAACCGCCGTAGCGGCGGTCGGCTTCTCCACCTGGCCAATGGCCTCGCCGCACCCCTGCGCGCCATGCACGAGGGCGTCGAGGCGCTGCGCCCGGCCCCCGGTGCCGAGCGCGACGGCACCGTCCGCTGCGCCCTGCTGCGCACCCACGCGGAGGAGCTCGACTGGCTCGCCGACTCCATCGCCCATCTCGTGAGGACCGGCAAGGAACCCGGCGAGATCGCCGTCCTGTGCCGCACCGCGGGCGACTTCCCGGAGATCCAGGCCGCGCTGGTGGCGCGTGACGTCCCGGTCGAGGTCGTCGGCCTCTCCGGGCTGCTCCACCTGCCCGAGGTCGCCGACCTCGTCGCGGTCTGCGAGGTCCTCCAGGACCCGGGGGCCAACGCCTCCCTGGTCCGGCTGCTCACCGGCCCCCGCTGGCGGATCGGCCCCCGGGACCTGGCACTGCTCGGCCGCCGCGCCCGCCTCCTCGTGCACCGCGCGGCACACGGCGACGAGGACGGTCCCGACCTCGACCGGCGCCTCGCCGACGCCGTCGAAGGCACTGACCCGGCCGAGGTGATCTCGCTCGCCGACGCGCTGGACACCTTCCTCGAATCGGGCGGGGAGGCGGACGACGGGCTGCCGTTCTCCACCGAGGCCCGCGTCCGCTTCGCCCACCTTGCGGCCGAACTGCGCGACTTGCGCCGCTCCTTGGCCGATCCCCTCATGGATGTGCTGCACCGGGTCCTCACCACCACTGGCCTGGAGGTCGAGCTCTCCGCGTCGCCGCACGCGCTGGCCGCCCGCCGCCGCGAGACGCTGGCCAACTTCCTCGACGTGGCCGCCCGCTTCGCCGCCGTCGAGGGCGAGGCCACGCTTCTTGCCTTCCTGGGCTTCCTGCGCACCGCCGTCCAGTACGAGAAGGGCCTGGACAACGCTCTGCCCGGTGGCGAGAACACCGTCAAGGTCCTCACCGCCCACAAGTCCAAGGGCCTGGAGTGGGACGTCGTCGCGGTGCCCGGCCTGGTCGCCGGTCAGTTCCCCAGCGCCCAGGCCCGTGACGCGTGGACGTCCCAGCCCCAGGTCCTGCCGCACGCCCTGCGCGGGGACACGGCCACGCTCCCCGCCCTCGACTCCCCGGACGCCAAGGGGCTCAAGGGGTTCAAGGAGGCGATGAAGGAGCACCAGCACACGGAGGAGCTCCGCCTGGGGTACGTGACCTTCACCAGGCCCCGCTCGCTGCTGCTCGGCTCCGGCCACTGGTGGGGGCCGGCCCAGAAGAAGCCGCGCGGCCCGTCCGCCTTCCTGCACGTGCTGTACGAGCACTGCGCGGCCGGACACGGCGAGATCGAGGCATGGGCGGATGAACCGGCCGAGGACGAGGAGAATCCCGCGCTGGAGGAGAAGCGGGCCGACCGCGCATGGCCGCTGCCTCTCGACGACACCGCACTGACCCGACGCAGGGCCGCCGCCAAGACGGTCCTGGCGCATCTGGACGCCCTGACCGCGGCGGAGGCCGACCCGGACGCGTACGGGACACGGGCCGACGTCCCGGATCATCCGCACGACGACCCGTACGGGAACGGCCCGTACGACGGCCACTTCCTCGACGACGAGATGAACCCGGACGAGAAGTGTCCGAATGAGGCGTATTCGGGCGAGATGCACGAGATGCATCCGAAGGGGATGTATCCGGGCGGGATGTATCCAGACGAGATGTATCCAGATGGGGCACTCCACGAGGTGCAGCCGGACGTGACCCACCCCGACGAGGCCGACGACTGGGACGCCCTGTCGACGGAGCGCCCGCCCGCATCGGGCACCGCCGCCCCCGCCCCGGGCACCGCCGCCCCCGTCCCGGCCCCCACGCAGGCTCCCGCCCCGGCCCCCGCCGCCCCCGTCCCGGCAGCACGCGCCCCCGAACGCGCCGAGGAGGCCCACCACACCCCCCGCGGGCCCGAGGCGCACCATCGACGCCATACCCCCGAGTCGCACCGCCTCACTTCCGAGGAAGCCCGCGTGCTGGCCTCCTGGGACCGCGACCTCGACGCTCTCACCGGCGAACTGCGCCGCGCCCGTGCCACCGTGCGCGACATCCCCGTACCTCCCACGCTCTCCGCCACCCAGTTGCTGAAACTCGCGGACGACCCCGACGGCTTCGCGCGGGAGCTGGCCCGCCCCATGCCGCGGCCGCCGCAGCCCGCGGCCCGCCGGGGCACCCGCTTCCATGCCTGGGTGGAGTCCCGCTTCGAGGAGCTCCCCCTGCCCATGCTCGGTCCGGACGAGCTGCCCGGCGGTGACGAGAACGACGCCGAGATCGCCGACGAGCGGGATCTCGCCGCCCTCAAGGAGGCGTTCGAGCGCACCCCGTACGCCCGCCGAACGCCCTACAAGGTGGAGACACCGTTCCAGATCACACTCGCGGGCCGGGTGGTCAGGGGCCGCATCGACGCCGTCTACCGCACGGAGGACGGCTACGAGATCGTCGACTGGAAGACCACCCGCACCCACACCGCCGACCCCCTTCAGCTCGCGGTGTACCGCCTGGCCTGGGCCGAACTGCACGATCTGCCCCTCACCGCCGTCACCGCCACGTTCCTCTACGTGCGCAGCGGGGAGACCGTCCGGCCCGCCCGGCTCCCGGACCGGGCGGAACTGGAGCGGATCCTGCTGGACGAGCCACCTCCCGACGGCCGATAGGCTCGACACCATGAGCGACACCCCGGACAGCGCCGTCCACACGTACATCGAGCAGCACCGCACAGCCTTCCTCGACGACCTCGTCGCCTGGCTGCGCATCCCGTCCGTGTCCGCCCAGCCGGAGCGCGACGGGGACGTACGGCGCAGCGCCGAGTGGCTGTCCGCCAAGCTGACGGAGACCGGCTTCCCGGTCACCGAGATCTGGGAGACCCCCGGTGCCCCCGCGGTCTTCGCCGAGTGGCCGTCCGGCGACCCGGATGCTCCGACCGTTCTTGTCTACGGGCACCACGACGTGCAGCCCGCCGCCCGCGAGGACGGCTGGGAGACCGACCCGTTCGAGCCCGTGATCCGCGACGGCCGCATGTACGGGCGGGGCGCCGCCGACGACAAGGGGCAGGTGTTCTTCCACACCCTCGGTGTGCGGGCCCACCTCGCCGCCACCGGCCGGACCAGCCCCGCCGTCAACCTCAAGCTGCTGATCGAGGGCGAGGAGGAGTCCGGTTCGCCGCACTTCCGCGCCCTGGTCGAGGAACGGGCCGCCCGCCTCGCCGCCGACGCCGTGATCGTCTCCGACACCGGCATGTGGGACGAGAACACGCCCACGGTCTGCACGGGCATGCGCGGCCTGGCGGAGTGCGAGATCGAGCTGCACGGCCCCGAGCAGGACATCCACTCCGGTTCGTTCGGCGGCGCCGTCCCCAACCCCGCGACCGCCGTGGCCCGGCTCGTCGCCGCGCTGCACGAGGCGGACGGCCGGATCGCGATACCCGGCTTCTACGACGGCGTGACGGAGCTCACCGAGGCCGAGCGGGCACTCTTCGCGGAACTCCCCTTCGACGAGGCGAGCTGGCTGCGCACCGCCCGGTCCCGGGCGGCGTCGGGCGAAACCGGCTACTCCACGCTGGAACGCGTCTGGGCCCGTCCCACCGCCGAGGTCAACGGCATCGGGGGCGGCTACCAGGGCGCGGGCAGCAAGACGATCATCCCGTCGTCCGCACTGGTGAAGATCAGCTTCCGGTTGGTCGCGGGCCAGGACCCCGACCACATCCAGCAGGTGGTCCGCGCCTGGGCCGAGGCGCGGATCCCGGCCGGCATCCGGCACCGGATCACCTTCTCCCCGGCCACCCGCCCCTGCCTCACGCCGCTGGACCACCCCGCCCTCCGAGCGGTCTCCCGGGCGATGGGACGGGCCTTCGGCCGGAAGATCCTCTTCACCCGCGAAGGAGGCTCGGGGCCCGCCGCCGATCTGCAGGACGTACTCGGCGCTCCCGTCCTCTTCCTCGGCATCTCCGTCCCTTCCGACGGCTGGCACGCCCCCGACGAGAAGGTCGAACTGGACCTGCTGTTCAAGGGCGTGGAGACGACCGCCCACCTCTGGGGCGAGCTGGCCGAGGCACTCCGTTGAGCTTTTCGCCGAGCCCTCTGAACACCCGAACCGTCCCGGGGAGTAGGAAGCACCTGTGAGCACCTTCGACTATGCCGCCACGGACCGGCCCATCGGTCTCACCGCGCCCAGCGGCATCGACCGCGCGGCGCACCACCGCCTCGACGAGGCATGGCTGTCGGCCGCGTGGAGCCACCCCACCACGCGTGTGTTCGTCGTCTCCGGCGGACAGGTGCTGATCGACGACACCGCCGACGGCGGCACGCAGATCGTCATGACACCGGCCTTCGAGGCTCCGCTCACCGAGACCCACCGCTACTTCCTGGGCACCGACGCGGACGGTGTCAGCTACTTCGCGCTCCAGAAGGACTCGTTGCCCGGCCGCATGGACCAGCCGGCCCGCCCGGCCGGACTGCGTGAGGCCGGGATGCTGCTCGGCCCCCGCGACGCCGGACTGATGGCGCACGCGGTGGCCCTGGAGAACTGGCAGCGTCTGCACCGCTTCTGCTCGCGCTGCGGGGAGCGCACGGTCATCGCGGCGGCCGGTCACATCCGCCGCTGCCCGGTCTGCGGCGCCGAGCACTACCCGCGTACCGACCCCGCGGTCATCATGCTGGTGACGGACGATCAGGACCGCGCCCTGCTGGGCCGTCAGGTGCACTGGCCCGAGGGCCGCTTCTCCACGCTCGCGGGCTTCGTCGAGCCGGGGGAGTCGATCGAGCAGTCCGTGGCCCGCGAGGTCCTCGAGGAGGCGGGCATCACGGTCGGCGAGGTCGAGTACATCGCCAGCCAGCCCTGGCCGTTCCCGTCCAGCCTGATGCTCGGCTTCATGGCACGGGCGACCTCCTTTGAGATCGATGTGGACGGCGAGGAGATCGAGGAGGCCCGCTGGTTCTCCCGCGAGGAACTGACCGCGGCCTTCGAATCGGGCGAGGTCCTGCCCCCGTACGGCATCTCGATCGCGTCCCGCCTGATCGAGATCTGGTACGGAAAGCCGCTCCCCAAGCCGGGCAGCGTCGGCTGAGGACCCGGGCCGCGCCGGTCGAGCACCGGGCCCATCCGGCCGAGTACCCGGGCGGCGCCGGACGGGCGTCCCGAGGCCGAGCCGGACGAGGCGCCGGCTGGCATCCGGCCGGAAGACGCGAGAACGCCCCTCACCGAGTCGGTGAGGGGCGTTCTCCTCGTTCCTCCGTACCACGCGGCCGGTCGTCGGCGGATCGGGCCGTTTCGGCGGCCGGACGTCGGATCAGGCGGCGAGCGCCTGCTTCACCTGGGCCAGGGACGGGTTCGTCATGACGGCCTCGGCGCCCGTCGAACCGACCACCAGGACGGTGGGCACGGTCTGGTTGCCCCCGTTGGCCTTCTCGACGAAGGCGGCGGACTCCGGGTCCTGCTCGATGTTGATCTCGTTGTACGCGATGCCCTCGCGGTCCATCTGGCTCTTGAGCCGACGGCAGTAGCCGCACCACGTGGTGCTGTACATCGTCACAGTGCCCGGCATCTCTTCCCGCTCCTCTGTCTCGTTCGACTGCGCGGTCCTGCTCGGCCCGCTGTCGGATGGGCAACGTATGCGGGCCGATCACCATTCCCGCCACCGCCCGGTCCGGAGACATCTCACACCGGGCCCGCCAACAGGGCCCGTGCGGAGTCCCGCCATCGCCCCGCGCGGAGTCTCGCAATTAACTCGCAATTAATACGACGGACAGGCCGCCCCTGTGGACAACCTCCGCACCGGTCTCATGCGACCTGGCAGCATGGCGGGGTGACAGCAGCAACGCCTTCCTCCCTCTTCCCACAGATCCCCGAGTCGGCCGACGCCGTGCTCGACGGGCTCGACCCCGAGCAGCGCGAGGTCGCCACGGCCCTGCACGGCCCGGTGTGTGTGCTGGCGGGTGCCGGTACGGGCAAGACGCGTGCGATCACCCATCGCATCGCCTATGGGGTGCGCGCGGGGATACTCCAGCCGACGAGCGTGCTCGCCGTCACGTTCACCAACCGGGCCGCGGGCGAGATGCGCGGACGGCTGCGCCAGCTCGGCGCCGGCGGGGTGCAGGCGCGGACGTTCCACTCCGCCGCGCTGCGCCAGCTCCAGTACTTCTGGCCGAAGGCGGTCGGCGGCGAACTGCCGCGGCTGCTGGAGCGCAAGGTCCAGCTGGTCGCGGAGGCGGCGGCCCGCTGCCGCATCCGGCTCGACCGCAACGAACTGCGTGATGTCACGAGCGAGATCGAATGGTCCAAGGTCACCCAGACCGTGCCCGCCGACTACCCGGCCGTGGTCGCCAGGACCCACCGGGACGCCCCTCGCGATCCGGCCGAGATCTCCCAGATCTACGCCATGTACGAGCAGCTCAAGCGCGACCACGCGGTGATCGACTTCGAGGACGTGCTGCTGCTGACCGTCGCCATCCTCCAGGACCGTCACGACATCGCCGAACACGTCCGCCGCCAGTACCAGCACTTCGTGGTCGACGAGTACCAGGACGTCAGCCCCCTCCAGCAACGGCTCCTCGATCTCTGGCTCGGTGACCGGGACAGCCTGTGCGTGGTCGGCGACGCCGGCCAGACGATCTACTCCTTCACCGGAGCCACACCCGAACATCTGCTGAACTTCCGTAGCCGCCACCCCCACGCGACCGTCGTCAAGCTGGTCCGGGACTACCGCTCCACCCCCCAGGTCGTCCATCTGGCCAACGGGCTGCTCGGCCAGGCCCGCGGCCGCGCCGCCGAGCACCGGCTGGAGCTGGTCTCGCAGCGCGACCCCGGACCCGAGCCCGTCCGGACGGAGTACGCGGACGAGCCCGCGGAGGCGGAGGGCACCGCCCGCCGCGTCCGCGACCTGATCGCCGCGGGCGTCCCGGCCGGCGAGATCGCCGTTCTCTACCGGGTCAACTCCCAGTCGGAGGTCTACGAACAGGCCCTGGCCGACGCCGGCGTGCCCTACCAACTGCGTGGGGCGGAGCGCTTCTTCGAACGGGCGGAGGTGCGGGAAGCGGGCACGGCGCTGCGAGGCGCCGCGCGCGCGGGAGGCAACGACCGTCTGCTGGACGACGCGGAGGACCTGGCGGCCCAGGTGCGCGCGGTGTTGTCCACCAAGGGGTGGACACCGCAGCCGCCCGCGGGTTCCGGGGCGGTGCGTGACCGCTGGGAGTCCCTTGCCGCGCTGGTCCGGCTCGCCGAGGACTTCGAGCGGGCCAGGCCGGGGGCGACGCTCCGCGACCTGGTGGCGGAGCTCGACGAACGGGCCGCCGCCCAGCACGCCCCCACGGTCCAGGGAGTCACCCTCGCCTCGCTGCACTCGGCGAAGGGTCTGGAATGGGACGCCGTGTTCCTGGTCGGACTGACCGAGGGCATGCTGCCGATCGCCTACGCCAGGACCGACGAGCAGATCGAGGAGGAAAGGCGGCTCCTCTATGTCGGCATCACCCGGGCCCGTGTCCACCTGTCGCTGTCCTGGTCGCTCGCCCGCTCGCCGGGCGGACGGGCGGGCCGCCGCCCGAGCCGGTTCCTGACCGGACTGCGCGCCGGGACCGCGGCCCGTGGCGTCCACGCCGAGGTGATCGGGGGCGGCGGCGGGGGCGAACGGACCCACGGCCCGGCCGCCCGGCGCACCCGCCGTCGCCCGGCCCGGTGCCGAGTCTGCGGGAAGACCCTCACCGACGCGGGCGAGATGAAGCTGATGCGCTGCGACGACTGCCCGTCCGACATGGACGAGGCGCTGTACGGGCGGCTGCGCGACTGGCGGGCGGTCAGGGCCGAGGAGATCGGCCAGCCTCCCTATTGCGTGTTCACCGACAAGACGTTGATGGCGATCGCCGAAGCGGTGCCGGGCAGCGCGGGCGAACTGGCGGTGATCTCTGGTGTCGGCACGCGGAAGCTGAACCGGTTCGGGACCGCGGTTCTCGCCATCTGTGCAGGTGGAGCCAGGGAGGAGGAGGCATCCGAGGCCCCTGACGAAGCGTGAGGGAAACTCGTCGGAAAAATAGTTTGCGCCTGCCCCAGTCATCACCATAGGTTCTTAACCACAGGGACAGCGGCTTCTCTGAAGCCCTGGCTCTGTGCTGTACTTATCCAAATACGCAGGATCGGTCCGCCGATCCCCCGAGACGCCGAGAGGAGGCGATTGAAGTGATCAGCATCATCAAGACCAACAAAATGACCGATCTCTCGGTCGTCTCCGCCTGCTCGCTCGGCCTCGTCTGCTCCCGCGATTTCTCGCTTCGTGGCACCGGTCTGTCCGCCGTCAGCCCGCTGTCCTCCGCGAGCTTCCCCGTTCGGGAGCGCAATGAGCGACCGGCTCACGCACCGGCAGCAGCAGTAGCGAAGGGGCAGGCCCAGGCCTATGCCTTCGCCGCAGCCGGTGCGGGAGTGGAAGCCGGCGCCAAGAAGCAGACGACGCACCACCACACGATGTGGGCCTTCCGTGGGCCTGAACCCTGGAGTGATCCAGCCTGATTCAGCATCAGGCCGGCGCCTTCAGGGCCGCGGAACCCCACTCGGGATCCGCGGCCCTTTTGTTTGTCCGAACGGATGGACAGTCCGTCCGCCCATGGGGACGGACAGCGTGAAGGAGCCTCGGGACAAGCAGTACCCGGTACCAGCCGCCATCCGGCCAACAGGCCGGAACGACCAGACGAGGACACCACCCACCGTGCAACTCGAAGCGCACGCCCCGTCCGTACCGCCTTCCGAAACGATCCCGCCGCCCGGCCTCACGGAGGACTCCACCTTGACCCCCCTCACCGCGCTCACCTCGCTCGACGACGCCATCGAGAACCTCGGCGTACCCGTACCCTGCCGCTCCTACGACCCGGAGGTCTTCTTCGCCGAGTCGCCGGCCGACGTCGAGTACGCCAAGTCCCTCTGCCGCACCTGCCCGCTCGTCGAGGCGTGCCTCGCCGGTGCCAAGGAACGGCGCGAGCCGTGGGGCGTCTGGGGCGGGGAGCTCTTCATCCAGGGCGTCGTCGTCGCCCGCAAGCGGCCTCGGGGCCGTCCGCGCAAGAACCCGGTCGCGGCGTGACCGCCGGACTGGGGGTCATGGCCCCCAAACCCACCAAGCGCACCGGAACCATCGACCGCCCCCGCACCCACGATCCCCGAAATCAGGCACCCATGTCCGTCCCCACGAATGAGCCCGTCGGCTCTGCAACACCGAACGTCACGATCATCGGTGCGAACGATTCGCGCCAGAACAGGACCCGCGAGATGCAACTCATCCCAGAAGCCCTGGCTCGTGCCCATATGCACGAGCGCATGAGGGAGGCCGACACGCAACGCCGAGCCGTGCGCCTGGTCAACGCACGCCGGATGCAGCGCAGGGCCGAGCGCGTATCGATGCGTGCCCGCCGTGCGCTGGCCATGGCGGTCATGCACTAGCCGGCCCTCACATCGGCACCACCGGCCGCCGGGCGACCGCTCCGCCCGGCGCCCACGGACCTGGTCCCGGACCCGGTTCCTCAGTACCCCTTCTTCCGCAGCACCCCTTCCGTGGGGCCGGTCCGAACGGACCGGCCCCACGGTCGTTCGGCACGCGGACCACGGCCCGCCGTTGTCGCGCTCGCGCTGCGTTGTCGCGTCCGCGCTGTGCGGCGCGGCACGCCACGGCGACCATCGGGTTTATCGTCACGAGGTGGACGAGGAGACAGATTCCCGGAACGAACGGCCCGACCGGCAGGACGCCACGGTGGTCGCCTGCGCCCTGTGCGGCGTCTCGGCGGACAGTGGGACCGCGCCACCGACCTGGCTCTGCTCCGTGGAGAACGGCATCCGCCAGTACATCTGCGACACGTGCACCCGTACGCACATCAGGGCGATCGAGAGCCGTCTCGACTCCGCCTGGTGGTGACATCCGGGTGCGCGTGCCTGCCCCGGTCCCGGTTCCCGGCTGCGCCGGCCGGGCCGACGGCCGCCGTCTACCCCCCGGCTACCGCGTCGTCGGTCGGCTCCTCCTCTCCCACGGGCTCCTGCTCGTACTCCCACAGGAAACCCGGCAGCCAGGATTCGAGTTCGTCACGCAGCCGTACCGTCGCGCCCAGCTGGCACAGCACCCCGATCGTGCTCAGCGTCACCCGATGTATCAGCAGATAGGCGGGCGGCAGATTCAACTGCTTGCCCAGCTGATAGGCGGGAGACCGAGGATCGCCGATCCGCGCCGCCTGGTGGCGCATCCAGCTCCGGGTGAAGGTGAACTCCTCCACCTGCGCCGGCTCGATGATCGGGAGAAGGTAGTCCAGCACCGTGTCCGGGTCGAGACCGACCGACTCCTTGACGAACCCCTCCTCGCACAGCAGCTCGTACACCGTCCGCGCGTCACCCGTCAGTGCCAGCCGCAGGGAGTCCCCGATCGTCTGTGGCAGACCACCCGGCAGGCGGTCCACCGTGCCGAAGTCCAGTACCCCGAGCCGCCACTGCCCGATATCACCGGACTCATCGGCCTCCCCCGTCCCGTCCGCCGGAGGCAGCAGCCGGAAGTTGCCCGGATGCGGGTCGGCGTGCAGCAGCCCGGTACGCGCCGGCCCCGAGAAGAGGAAGCGAGCCAGCAACTGACCTGCCCGGTCCCGCTGCTCGGGCGTGCCCTCCGCGATCACGTCGGCCAGCGGAACGCCGTCCATCCACTCCGTCACCAGCACCTGGTCGGACTGGTGCACCACACCGGGGATCACCACATCCGGATCGGCCGCGAACTCTTCGGCGTGGGCTTGCTGCGACCGTGCTTCCTGCTCGTAGTCCAACTCCTCCGAGACCCGGTCGCGCAACTCCGTGATGAGCGGTTTGATGTCCATGCCGGGTATCAACGGGCCGAGCAGCCGGGCGAATCTGCTGAGTTGGGTCAGGTCCGAGAGCAGCGCCTCTCCCGCGCCCGGATACTGCACCTTCACCGCGACGTCCCGCCCGTCGTGCCACACCGCCCGGTGCACCTGGCCGATCGACGCGGCGGCCGACGGCTTGTCCTCGAACTCCAGGAACAGATCCCGCCAGTCCTCACCGAGCCGGCCCGCCAGCACCTCGTGCACCGTGCCGCTGGGCATGGGAGGCGCGGCGTCCTGCAGTTTGGTGAGCGCCGCACGGTACGGTCCGGCCACCTCCTCGGGCAGCGCCGACTCGAACACGGACAGCGCCTGGCCCAGCTTCATCGCACCGCCCTTCAACTCGCCCAGTACCTTGAAGAGCTGATCGGCCGTCCGCTGCTGCACCTCACGGGCGACCAGCTCCGCGGACTTCCCCCCGATCCGCTTGCCCAGGCCCCAGGTGGCGCGTCCGGCGAAGCCCAACGGCAGGGCTGCCAGCTTGGCGGTACGCGTGACCGCTTTCCGGGGAAGATCAGACATGAGCCCCTCCAAATCCCAGACTGCCGTACCGCGTGCGGCGGTTACCCGGCCATTGTGTCGTGTGCCGTGTCGACCCCGGAGGCGCGCTCCCTGGCAGCGTGCCCAGCCGCCCCGCAGCAACAGTCGAGATGCGCCATGATCCGCTCCGACCGCCAGTCCAACAGTGGCAGAGCGGTCTCCCAGCGGGTTCCCGTGCTCGCGGGCAGATCACCGTCCAGAAAGGACAGCGCATGCGCGGCGGCGAGTCCGGCCACCGCCGTGGCCAGCCCCAGGTCGCACGCCTGCACGGCATTCCGCCGCCCGGAACGCCACTGGGACAGCATCCGGGGCCATTCCCCGTCCGCCTCCACGCGGGTCAGTGCCAGACACCCGGCGCATGCCGTTCCCCCGGGCAGGACCAAGGGGCCGACCACTCCCGTCGCCTCCACCACTCCGGCATAGAGGTGGGGAGTACCGGAGGTGATCCACTGTTCCGCCGATCGCGGGTCCGGTACGTACACGCCGAAGCCGTCACGGGGAGCCACCACGACCAGCGAGAGCCCCGGTTCCCCGCTCTCCGGTCCTCCCATGGTCTCCGCGGCCCGAGGAGCCGAGCCTCCCGCGGACCGGCGCACCAACTGCCGGGCGGCGGTGTCCCTGCGCTCCCCGACCGCCGCCGCAGGCAGCCCGCCGGGCGAGACGTCCCACGGTTTTGTGTGCCCGCCGTCCAGAACCTCCACCCGGCCCACCCCGGCCCCGGACAGCACCGCCGCGATCGCGGCGCCCACCCGGCCCGCACCCCGCACCTGGACCCGCATCGCCCGACGGGCCGCCAGCCTCCGCATTGCGCCGCCCGGCTCGGGATGGACGACCGACAGCGACGCCAGATCGGGTCGGTGCCTCTCCAGAGCGCCGGGCCGGTTCCTCAACGCATCGGTCTCGGGACCGATGGGCCGCACGTCGTCGATCAGGCCCGCGTCGGTCAGACGTTGGACCAGGGTGTCGACCTGATGGTCGGACAGGTCCAGTGCCCGCGCCTCCTCCCGCAGCAGTGGCAGGCCACGCGTACCATCGAGCAGTTCCAGAAAACTGCTCGTCGCGATATCCATCGGCCCGAGCGTCACGGCATGAGCGGGCGTCACCCCGAATTGGACCGTCCCTCGGCCGCGCCATGCGCGGCGCAGCGCGGGCTTCAACATCGGATACACGGCTTTCCTCCGGGTCTGTGTTCTGCGAGTTCTGTGTTCCTCGTTCTGAAATCCGTGCGCTCGGCAGCGAAGATCGCCACGCGTGATGCGCTCATGGATCACGCGCCGGACCTGCGCGAGATGCGTTGCCGGAGCGTTGTCAGAATGCGGGGAAGCGCCGAATGGTGCGGAAAGTTGTCCACAGGTGCGGTGCATTTGTCGTTCAAATGGTGCACGTTGCGGAGTGGATCACGTACGAACCGTCCGGAGGCAGGACTTCCTCCGTCGTGACCGGGTAACGTCATGGCGTGCCCGCCGACCCGCCACCCGGAATCGCCGAAGATCCCCCTGCGCGCAGCGCCCGAACACGTCGGCGCGGCCCAGTGGACCGTCCGCCCCGCGCCTCGGCCACGAGCGCGGTCGAGGTCCGCAGGAGCAACCGGCGCAGCAGGACGGTTTCCGCGTACCGCGAGGGGGATCGCACCATCGTGCTCATCCCGGCCCGGATGTCGAAGGCCGAGGAGCAGCGGTGGGTGACCGTGATGCTCGACAAGCTCGCCGCTCAGGAGAGCCGGAGCATTCTCGGCGACGGTGAACTCGCCGAGCGCGCGGAGCGGTTGTCCGCCCAGTACTTCGAGGGCCGGGCCCGGCCCGTGTCGGTGCGATGGGTGACCAATCAGAACACCCGGTGGGGGTCCTGCACTCCGGCGGAGGGCAGCATCCGGCTGTCGCACCGGTTGCAGGGCATGCCCGAGTACGTCGTCGACTACGTACTGGTGCACGAGCTGGCCCATCTGCTGGTGCCCGGTCACGGCCCGCGGTTCTGGCGGCTGCTGGACGCGTATCCCCGTACCGAACGGGCCCGCGGTTATCTGGAGGGCGTGGTGGCGGCGGACCGGCTGCCGCATCTGCCCGCCGCGCGAGGCGAGTGACGTCCGGCGCTTCTGTACCAGATGTGTACCGGCTTGGCTCGATGTCCGCGATTGCGGCTAGCCTGGCGCGACGTATTCACCTTCGGGATGGGGGACGGTCGTTACGCATGGCCAGGGAATTCCAGCGCGGCCACAAGGCCAGGATCGGCGACCTCACCCCGGGGACGGACCTGTACGTAGGTGTGCAGATCGGTGGCCCGGGGCTGACCGTCGACATCAGCTGCTTCGGTCTCGACGCCGATGAGCGGCTCTCCGACGACCGGTATTTCATTTTCTTCAATCAGCCCAAGTCACCCGAGGAGTCCATTCAGCTCCTCGGCCCCCAGGCCGGTGACACCGAGTCGTTCCGTGTCACCCTGGAGCGCATTCCGGCCCACATCCGGAAGCTGTCATTCACTGCGACGATCGACGGCGCCGGCCAGATGTCCCAGATCGGCCCCGGATACATCAGGATCGTCGCCGGTGGCGAGGAAGTCGCCCGGTACGCCTTCGACGGTTCGGAGTTCACCACCGAACGCGCCGTGATGCTGGGCGACTTCTACCTGAAGGACGTCTGGCGGTTCGCCGCCGTCGGCCAGGGCTTCGACGGCGGTCTCGAAGCGCTCCTGAAGAACTTCGGAGGCGAGGTCGCCGAGGAGGAGCCTGCCGCCGCCCAGCCGCAGTCGACCCCGCCGCCCTTCGCCCCGCCCGCGCAGGCGTCCGCACCCGCGCCGGTCCCGTCCTTCGGCGTCCCTGCCGCCCCCCAGGCACCACAAGCCCCCGAGGTGCCACAAGCTCCCCAAGTAGCTCTGGCGCCCCAGGTACCTCAGGTCCCCCCGGCTTCGCAGCCCGCTCCGTCCTTCGGCGCCCCGGCCGCGGTCACCCCGCAGCAGATGCACAGCGTGCCGACGATGGTGGCGCCGATGGCACCCACGACACCGCCGGGCGGCGTCGTTCCGCCGCCCGCCCCCGCACCGGCGCTCTACGGACAGCCGCCGCAGTTCGGCCAGGCTCCCGGTCAACCCGCGCCTGCCGCGGCTTCCCCGGGCCAGCCGTACCCGGCGCCCCACGGCCAGCAGCCCCCGGCTCCGTACGGGCAGCAGCCGCCGGGCATGGTCACGGGAGTGCCGCTCGGCGTACCGCAGTCCGGCGGCGGGCTCCAGGCGGCCGTCAACCTCTACAAGGAGGTGGCGACCGGCCGACGCTGGACGTCGCAGAACCACCAGTTGGTCCGGGTGGACCTCGGTCAGGACAGTGCCCCCGTCCTGGCCCGCCAGGGCAGTATGGTCATGTACCAGGGCAAGGTCGACTTCAGCTACAAGGGCGCGGGATTCGCGGGCCGGATCGTCGGGAACGCCACGGGCCAGGAGATGCAGCTGATGCGCTGCACCGGCCGCGGCCAGGTCTTCCTCGCGGAGAACAGCGCCCATCTGCACCCCATCGAGCTGCAGGGCGACAGCATCTGCGTCTCGGCCGAGCGCGTCCTCGCCTTCGACGAGTCCCTCCAGTACGAGGTACGGCGGATCGAGGGGCACGGGATCCCGGGCGGGGCACTGTTCACCATGGTCTTCCAGGGGATCGGCACGGTCGTGGTGATGACGCACGGCACCCCGGTGGTCCTGCCCGTCACGCCGACGACGTTCGCCGACAGCGACGCGATCGTGGCCTGGTCCGCCGCGTCCCAGGTGATCGTCTCCAGCCAGGTGCGGCTGCGCCACAACGCCTACCCGGGACACAGCGGGGAGTCGGTGAACCTTCAGTTCCGGGGCGCACCGGGCAACTTCATCGTCGTCCAGCCGTACGAGCTCTGAGGAAGCCGAAGTATGAACCAGCAGCTCGCGGGGTACGCCCCCGCACCGGTCACAGCCCGTATGGAGAATCACGGCAGCGCCATGCTGAAGGTGGCGATGGCCACGGGCCAGGACCTCTTCGCACGCGTGGGCTCGATGGTCGCGTACGAGGGGTTCATGCAGTACGAGCCGAACCCGCCCGCCGTACGCCAGATCGCGCGCGACTGGATCACCGGAGAAGGCGCCCCGCTCATGAAGTGCAGCGGGGACGGACTGCTCTACCTCGCGGACTACGGTGCGGACGTCGTCGTCGTCCACCTCGACAACGAGGCGCTGTCGGTCAACGGCACGAACGTCCTCGCGTTCGACGCACAGCTCCAGTGGGGAGTCGAGCGGGTCAAGGGCCTCGCCAAGTTCGCCGGGCAGGGCTTGTGGAACGTGTCCATCTCCGGTACCGGCTGGGTCGCGCTGACCTCGCGGGGAACCCCCGTCGTCGTCAATTGCGGCAGTGGTGAGGACGAGACGTACGTGGACCCCGACGCGCTCATCGCCTGGTCCCCGAACCTCAAGGTGAAGGGCAAGCGCAGTTTCAAGGCGGCGTCCCTGATCGGCCGTGGCAGCGGTGAGGCGTTTCAGATGGCCTTCTCCGGCCAGGGCATCGTCGTCGTACAGCCGAGCGAGGACAGCACCGACCGCCTGCGGGCCCGGGGCTGAGGGGAGCGAGAGGACACCATGCAGAGCCCGCTTTTCCAGCACACCGAACAGCAGTCCGCGGACCGCTACACCCTGCAGAACGCACAGATGCTCCGGGTCGTGCTCAACGGCCACGACGACGTCCTCGCCCGCAAGGGCAGCATGGTCGCGTACCAGGGCCTGATCGAGTTCGACGGGGAGTACCGGTCGAGGGGACAGCGCCGCTCCCGTTCGCACACCGGTGAGGGCCTCGACCTCATGCGCTGCTCCGGCCAGGGCACCGTGTTCCTCGCCAATCTCGCGCAGTACGTGCACGTGGTCGACGTCGACCACGACGGCCTGACCGTGGACAGCTCCTATGTCCTTGCGCTGGACTCCGGGCTGCACCACGAGGTCATCGCCGTGGACAGCCAGTACGGCATCTCCGGATCCGGGAAGTACCAGCTGAACATCACCGGCAGCGGCAAGGTCGCGCTGATGACCTCGGGCCAGCCGCTCATGATGCAGGTCACGCCCGACACGTACGTCAACGCCGATGCCGACGCGATCGTCGCGTGGTCCAGCTCCCTGCGGGTGCAGATGCAGGCCCAGACGCACTCCTCGGGCGTCTGGCGGCGCCGCGGAAGCACCGGCGAGGGCTGGGAGCTCAGCTTCCTCGGCCAGGGCTACGCGCTGATCCAGCCCAGCGAGGTCCTGCCGCCGCAGAACGCGCAGATCGGCCAGGGCATTCGTGCCCAGTACGGAATGGGCCAGCAGGGAGCCCACGGCCAGAACCGGAACAACGCCTGGAACTGAGCCACGGACCTCGGCACCGGACAGCGGCACGAGAGGGGCGGCCCTGAAGGTTCTGAAGGACCGCCCCCTCCCGCGCGGGCCCAAGCGTGCAGGTCCAAGCGGAGCCGGAAGGGTACCGGCGTTGCCGTTTCCGGCCATGCGGGGCTCCGCCGCTCCGTGAGGGGCGTCTACAGACGCTGCTCCAGCGCGGCACGGACGCGCGTCGTCAACCGCACGACCGAGGCGTCCGCCACCGATGGGACCTCGTCGTACGTGAACCAGCGCAGGTCCAGCGACTCGTCACTGATCTGCTCCGTGGCGCCCAGCGGCGCCAGCGCCGCGTACTGGACGTCCAGATGCCAGTGGCAGGGCGCGGGGATGGAATGGCGGTCCAGCGTCACCGGCCCGCCCGGGAGCAGCGCGAGGCCGCTGATCCCGGACTCCTCGGTGGCCTCGCGCAGCGCCGCCGCGGCGAGCGTCCTGTCCTGCGGCTCACAGTGGCCGCCCATTTGCAGCCACATGCGCAGCTTGCGGTGCAGGGTGAGCAGGACGCGGCCGCGCTCGGGATCGACGACCAGAGCGCTGGCCGTCAGATGCCCGGCGCCGCACGCCTTCCACAGGCCGTCGGGGTGCTGGGCGAGATGGTCCAGATAGACTTGTCGCAGCCCGTCCTGGACCGGGTCCACCGCGTTCTCGTATCCCTTGAGTACGAGAACGGCGTCGTCATGCAGGCTCACCGGTCGCTGTCGTCCTTGCCGTCGCTCCCTCGGTCGTCGGCCTCTCCGGACGCCGCCTCGTCCGTGCCGGTCCCGGGCTTCTTCGGCCCCTGCGCGGCCTCGCCGAGCATCTTGTCCAGTTCGGAGAAGTCCAGCTGCTCGTGGTGGACGAACCCGTCCGGATCGTCCAGGTCCTGCGCCGTAGGCAGCATGTCGGGGTGCTCCCACAGCGCGTCGCGCCCGTCCAGACCGCGGGCGTCGGTGAGCGAGGCCCACAGGCGCGAGGCGTCGCGCAGCCGCCGCGGACGCAGTTGGAGGCCGATGAGCGTGGCGAACGTCTGCTCGGCCGGACCGCCGGAGGCGCGGCGTCGGCGCATGGTCTCGCGCAGTGCGTCGGCCGACGTCAGACGGGACTTGGCGGCCTCGTGCACCACCGCGTCCACCCACCCCTCGACCAGGGCGAGCGCCGTCTCCAGCCTGGCCAGGGCCGCCTTCTGCTCCGGCGTGTCCTCCGGCTGGAACATGCCCTGCTGAAGGGCGTCCTGCAACTGCTCCGGCTGCGACGGGTCGAACTGGCCGACCACGTCCTCCAGCTTGCTGGTGTCGACCTTGATACCGCGCGCGTACCCCTCGACGGCGCCGAACAGATGCGAGCGCAGCCAGGGGACGTGGGCGAACAGCCGCTGGTGGGCGGCCTCGCGCAGCGCGAGGTACAGCCGGACCTCGTCCTGCGGGACGCCGAGGTCCTTGCCGAAGCGCTCGACGTTCAGCGGAAGGAGCGCGGCCTTGCCCGCCGGGCCCAGCGGCAGTCCGATGTCGGTCGACCCGACCACCTCGCCCGCCAGCACGCCGACGGCCTGCCCGATCTGCTGGCCGAACATCGCGCCGCCCATCGACCGCATCATGCCGATCAGCGGGCCCGCCATCGCCTGCATCTCCTCGGGCAGCACGTCGCCCATGGCCACACCCACGCGCTCAGCCACCGGGTCGACCAGCTTCTGCCAGGCGGGGAGGGACGCCTCCACCCACTCCGCGCGGCTCCACGCCACCGTCGAGACCGAACCGGAGGGCAGCGACGTCACACCGTCCAGCCACAGGTCGGCCAGACGCAGCGCCTCGTCGACCGCGGACCGCTCGGACGGGCCGACGCTCGCATCCTTGGAACCGTCGGACGTGCCCTGCGCGACCGTCTGGCGGGCGATCTGCTTGGCCATGTCCCAGTTCACGGGACCGCCCTCGTAGCTCAGCATCTGGCCGAGCTGTTGGAAGGCCGCTCCCAGGTCGTTGGGGTTCAGCGAGCCGAACATCGCCGCGAACGGGTTGTCCCCGCCCGCGCCGAGCCCGAAGCCGAACGGGCTCGCCGGCCCGCCCGAACCCTGCCCACCTCCGGTGGGGTCCTTCTTCTTGCCCTCGTCGCCGTTCTCCGGCTCCTCCGGCGGAAGACCGAATCCGAATGGGGTGTCACTCACGGGTTTCCTCGGCTCGTAGGGCCGCCGGCGCGAACCGACGGCGACTGCCCGACATCACCATCCAGCGTAGACACCAAAAGTCCGCTCGGGGCCTCGGTGCTCCTCGGCCCCGGCCTGCGGCAGGATGGACGCCACCTGGTACGTACGCGTCATTCGGGTACGTACTGAAGACAACCGCTGGAGACGCCCGGTGAGTTCCCCAGATCCTCAGGTTCGCGCAGCGCGAAACCTGTCCGCCCCCTCGACCGAGAGCAAACCCGTGAAAAGCCGCTCAGGGAGCCGCGGCCCCGTCGTCGCGGTCACCGGAGCCGCGCGCGGCGTCGGCGAGCTGCTCGTCGCCCGCCTCGTGGCATCCGAGGAGATCAAGCAGGTCGTCGCCATCGACGAGCGCCGAGGAGAGGTCTCCGAGGCGACCTGGCACCTCCTCGACGTGCGGGACCCGGCCATCGCGGAGAAGCTGCGCGGCGCGGACGTCGTGGTGCATCTCGCACTCGATCTCGACCTGGAGACCGACCCCGCCGCCCGCACCGCCTACAACGTGCGCGGGACCCAGACCGTGCTCACGGCCGCCGCGGCCGCGGGGGTCCACCGGGTCGTGCTGTGCACCTCGGCGATGGTCTACGGGGCGCTGCCCGACAACGACCTGCCGCTCGCCGAGGACGCCGAGCTGCGCGCCACGGCCGAGGCCACCGGTGTCGGGGACCTCCTGGAGATCGAACGCCTCGGCCGCCGTGCGCCCCGGGCGCACCCCGGACTCAACGTGACCGTGGTCCGGCCCGCGGTCCTGGTCGGCGGCACGGACACCGCGCTGACCCGCTACTTCGAGTCGCCGCGCCTCCTCGTCGTCGCCGGGTCGCGTCCCACCTGGCAGTTCTGCCATGCCGAGGACCTCGTCACGGCCCTGGAGTACGCGGCGCTGGAAAAGATCGACGGCGAGTTCGCGGTCGGCTGCGACGGCTGGCTGGAGCAGGAGGAGGTCGAGGAGCTCAGCGGTGTCCGCCGCATGGAACTGCCCTCGGCCGTCGCCCTCGGCGCCGCCGCCCGGCTGCACCGGATCGGGCTCACCCCGTCCCCGGCGGGGGACCTGGCGTACACGATGCACCCCTGGGTGGTGAGCGTGAGCCGGCTGCACGACGCGGGCTGGCGCCCACGCTGGACCAACGAGGACGTGCTCGCCGCGCTCCTCGAAGAAGTGGCGGGGCGGCACACCGTCGCCGGGCGCCGCCTCGGCCGCAAGGACGCGACTGCGGCGGGTGCCGCCGGTGCGACCGTGGCGCTGCTCGGCACCGCCGCCCTGGTCCGCAGAGCCCGCAAGGCCCGCCGCCGGATCTGACCCCCCGGCCCGCGGGGCCCGAGCGGGGCTCTCCGCGGCGAGGAGGTCGGTACACGGCTCCGGCACCACGCGGACCGACGTCGCATGAGCGATCCCCTTTGTCGGTGCGGTGCGGCACCATGGGCCCATGGTTCCCATGCACGACCACCCCGGCGAGCGGGCGGCGCCCGCACCCGTCCGGCTGCTGGCGATCCGCGACACGTCGTTGTCGGTCGACGAGGTCCTGCGGGCCGTCGGCGACGACGCCGCGGGAGGCACCGCGCTGTTCGTCGGCACGGTGCGCAACCACGACGGCGGTCAGGACGTCAGCGCGCTCGGATACTCCTGCCATCCGTCGGCGCAGGCCGAGCTGCGCCGAGTGGCCGAGAAGGTCGTGGCGGAGTTCCCGGTCCGAGCGCTTGCCGCCGTCCACCGTGTGGGTGACCTCCGAGTGGGTGATACCGCAGTCGTCGTCGCCGTCTCCTGCCCGCATCGCGCGGAGGCGTTCGAGGCGTGCCGCAAGCTCATCGACGACCTCAAGAGCGAGGTCCCGATCTGGAAGCACCAGCGGTTCTCGGACGGCACCGAGGAATGGGTCGGCGCGTGCTGAGCGCAAGCCGATCGAGTGGTTGTCCGCCCCGATTTGCGTAAGGGGCTCCCTGCCCTGAGCGTGGTCCCTGCAGACAGTTAATCTGCTGATCGGTCAGTTGCGGTCGCTCATGGGGCAGGGAGGTCGTCATGGCGGCACTCGCCTGGTTGTTGATTCCGTTTTTCGCCGCGCTCGGTGCGGCGATATGGGGCAGCTGGGTCACCCGTGATCACACAGCCGGTGATGTCTCGGAGCTGGCCGGGTACGCGCGGTTCCGCGAAGCGATGGAGAAATCGCATTCCGGTTCCGACATCGTCTGATGCCCCGTCGCCCGTACGCGGTCGCCGTCGCGACATGCGCAGTCGCCCATCCGCGTCGCCGACCGTCAGTGCCCCGCAGGGCCGTAGCGCACCGGCTTCCGCCCCATGGCATCGAGCCCGAGGGCGCACTGACAGACCCTTCCCGTACTGTCGTTCCATGCCACGCCGCACCGCGACGATGCTCGCCGCCGCCCTGATCCTCATCGCGCTGCTCTGCGCGGGCCTGCTGATCAAGGTGCCGTACTCGGAGATGTCTCCCGGGCCGACCGTGAACACCCTCGGCAAGGTCAAGGGCGAGCCGGTCCTGCAGATCTCCGGGCGCAAGACGTATCCCACGTCGGGCAACCTCAACATGACCACCGTCAGGGTCACCGGCGCCGACTACCGCATGAACCTGGTCGGCGCCATGTACGGCTGGCTGTCCCACGACGGCGTGGTGGTGCCGCACGACACCCTCTACCCCGACGGCAAGACGGAGCAGCAGTCCACGCAGGAGAACGCCGAGGAGTTCAGCCAGTCACAGGAGAGCGCCAAGGTCGCCGCCCTGAACGAACTGGGCATCCCGGTGGCGTCGCGTGTCGTGGTCTCCACCGTTGTCAAGGACAGCCCCGCCCAGGGCAGACTGCACGCCGGAGATGTGATCAAGAAGGTCGACGGCACGGACGTCAAGCAGCCCGAGGACGTCGCGAAGCTCGTCACCCGGCACGAGCCCGGCGAGGACGTCACGTTCACGATCGTCCCGGCGAAGACGGCGCAGGCGGCCGAGAAGGCCGGCAAGGAGCCCGAGGGCAGCCGGAAGGTCGTCATCACCACCGCGAAGGCCCCGGGGGACAAGCGCGCGATCGTCGGCATCCAGGCCGGGACGGACCACACGTTCCCGTTCCGGATCGACATCGAGCTCGCCGATGTCGGCGGTCCGAGCGCCGGCCTGATGTTCTCCCTCGGCCTCATCGACAAGCTGACGCCGACCGATCTGACCGGCGGCAAGTTCATCGCGGGCACCGGCACGATCGACGACAAGGGCAAGGTCGGCCCGATCGGCGGTATCACCATGAAACTGGTCGGCGCGCGCGACGCGGGAGCGCGCTACTTCCTGACCCCGGCCGAGAACTGCGAGGCCGCCGCCTCCGACACCCCGGACGGACTCACGCTGGTCAAGGTGAAGACGCTCGACGACGCGAGGAAGTCGCTGGAGAAGATCGAGAAGGGGGACACGGCCGGTCTGCCGAGCTGCTCGGCAGGCTGACCGCGTCCCGCGCGGGCGGCCGCGCTCCCCGAAGGGGCGGGGCGGATCAGTCCTCGAAGGTCGCGGCCAGTGCGTCGGCCAGCCCGGGCACCAGGCCGGCGCCCGTCCGCACCTCGCTCGGCGAGTCCTTCTCGCGCAGGCGCACGGCGCACTCGCGCGAACCGTCCCGGAGGGCGGCCACGGTCATCCGCACCTCCTGGCGCTCCGGGTGCTTCGCGACCCACTTGGCCAGCTGGGCCTCGTCGAGCCCCTCGGGCACGGACACCTCGGCCGACGGCGGCAGCATCAGCCGTTCCACGGTCAGCGCACAGCCGGCCACCGCGTCGGGCCAGGCGATCGTGGCGAGGAAGTCGTCCAGGGCGGTGCCCGCCGGGAGCTCCTCCTGCTCGATGGGGGTGAGGGAGGAGGCCGGGGTGTCGGAGTCCAGGCCGAGCTGGGCGGCGAGGCCGGGCTCCTGGACCCGCAGCCGGGCGGTGTCGACGAGGGCGAAGAGCCGGGAGGGCTGGTCCCAGCCGAGACCGGAGGCGTACTCGTCGATCTCGAGCACGGCGACGGTGAGGGGGTTCGCGGCCATCGGGGGGCCTGAGGCGGAAACGTTGGGCATGACCAATATCCTGCCTCCTTCCGCCCCGGGGTCGGGAACTAGGTAAAGGGTCAGTAAGTTGCATAGGTGGGTCCTACGATCGCTGGGGCCCGCTTCATACGACCCGCGAACTACGAGGTGCGCACGTTGGCTTTCCAGATGCCGGACCGCGGCGGAGGCCCGACCGGGCCACGGATCAGAGTCGGCCGCCCGTCCCGGCGCGCCCGTACCCTGCTCATGACACTGGGCGTCCTGGCGGTCCTCGCCATGGCGTTCGTCATGTTCGCCGGGTTCTGGACGGACTGGCTCTGGTACCGGTCGGTCTCGTACTCGTCCGTCTTCACCACCACCCTGTGGACCAAGATCGGACTGTTCCTCGTCTTCGGACTGCTGATGGCGCTCGTCGTCGGCCTGAACATCTGGCTCGCGCACCGGCTCCGGCCGCCGCTGAGCGCGATGTCGCTGGAGCAGCAGAGCCTGGACCGCTACCGGATGAGTCTCGCCCCCGTAAAGAAGTGGGTGCTGCTCGCGATCGCCGTGCTCGTCGGACTGATCGCCGGAGCGTCCGCCTCCGGGCAGTGGCGCACCTGGCTGACGTATGTGAACGGCGTGGCCTTCGGTCAGAAGGACCCCCAGTTCCACCTGGACGTCTCCTTCTACGCCTTCGACCTGCCCTGGTACCGCTTCCTGCTGGGCTTCGGCTTCGCGGCCACGGTGCTCTCACTGATCGCCGCCGCGCTGACCCACTACCTGTACGGCGGGCTCCGCATCACCAGCCCCGGCGCGCGGGCGACCGGCGCGGCCACCGGGCATCTGTCGGTGCTGATCGGTGTCTTCGTCTCGCTGAAGGCCGTGGCGTACTGGCTCGACCGCTACGGCCTGGCCGTGAAGTCCAGCGACTTCAAGGCCACGGACAACTGGACGGGTCTGCGATACGTCGACGCCAACGCCTACCTCCCGGCGAAGACCATCCTGTTCTGCATCGCCGCGATCTGCGCCCTGCTCTTCTTCGCGACGCTCTGGCGCCGCACCTGGCAGCTTCCGATGATCGGCTTCGGCCTGATGGTGCTCTCGGCGATCCTGATCGGCGGGCTGTACCCGGCCATCGTGCAGAAGTTCCAGGTCCAGCCGAACGAGCAGGCCAAGGAAGCACCGTTCATCCGGAAGAACATCGAGGCGACGCGTGACGCGTACGACATCGACCGGGCGCAGGTGCAGGACTACTCGGGCAAGAGCACGACGGAGGACGACGCCAAGCTGCGCGCGAGCGCGGACACCGCCGCCAGCTACCGGGTGATGGACCCGAACGTCGTCTCACCGGCCTTCCAGCAGCTCCAACAGAAGAGGAACTACTACCAGTTCCCCAAGACGCTGGACGTGGACCGTTACAAGGACGCCGCCGGCAAGGACCAGGACACGGTCATCGGTCTGCGCGAGCTGAACCTCGACGGCATCCCCAAGCGCAACTGGATCAACGACCACTTCACCTACACCCACGGTTACGGCGCCATCGCGGCCCGGGGCACGACGACGGGCAAGAACCCGAAGGGTTCCCCGGACTTCACGGAGTCGGGCCTGCCGACCACGGGTGACCTGGGCTCGTACGAGCAGCGGATCTACTACGGCGAGAAGACCGAGCAGTACTCCATCGTCGGCGGGCCCCAGAAGGAGCTCGACTACGAGGAGGACGGCGAGAAGACCACCAGCTACCAGGGCAACAGCGGGGTCAGCCTCTCCAACACCTTCAACCGCGCGGCGTACGCGGTGGCGTTCAGCGAGCCGCAGATCCTCTACTCGGGAGCCATCGGTGACGGCTCGCGGATCCTCTACAACCGCACGCCCAAGGAGCGCGTCGAGGCGGTTGCCCCGTGGCTCACCATCGACGGCGACGCCTACCCGGCCGTGGTGAAGGGCCGCATCCAGTGGGTCGTCGACGCGTACACCACCACCAACAGCTACCCCTACGCCTCGCGGACCACGCTCGGCGACACCACGGCCGACTCGCTGACCACCAACCAGCGCGCGGTCGTCGCTCAGCAGAACCAGGTCAACTACATCCGCAACTCCGTGAAGGCCACCGTCGACGCGTACGACGGCACGGTGAAGCTCTACGAGTGGGACACCAAGGACCCGGTCCTCAAGACCTGGCGCAAGGCGTTCCCCGGAACGGTGGAGTCCAGGGCGGACATCCCGCAGGAACTGGTGGAACACCTGCGCTACCCGCAGGACCTGTTCAAGGTCCAGCGCGAGCTGCTCACCCGCTACCACGTCACGAACCCCGCCCAGTTCTACAGCGGCAGTGACGCGTGGCAGGTGCCGGACGACCCGACCAACAAGGACTCGGGCGCCGTCCCGCCGTACTACCTGAGCATAAAGATGCCGGGCCAGTCGGCCCAGAAGTTCTCGCTGACGACCACGTTCACACCGAAGGGGCGTCCCGACCTCGGAGCGTTCATGGCGGTGGACGCGGACGCCGCCAGCAAGGACTACGGAACGATAAGACTGCTCAGAGTCACCACCACGGTGAAGGGCCCCGGCCAGGTGCAGAGCGAGCTCAACGGCAATGACGACGTCGCCGAGTTCGTGAGGAACCTCAAGGGCACCGACTCCGACATCGAGTACGGCAACCTGCTGACCGTGCCGCTCGAAGGCGGGTTCCTCTACATCGAGCCGGTGTACACCCGCGGTGGCACACAGAACTACCCGCTGCTGCGCAAGGTCGCCGCCTCGTACGGGTCGAAGACCGTCTTCAAGAACAGCCTCGGGGAGGCGCTCAACGAGGTCTTCGGGGTGACGGGCGAGACGCCGCCCGAGGAGACCACCCGGCCGCCGGGCGAGACCACTCAGCCGCCGGCCACCGGTGAGGCAGCGCTGAAGAAGGCGATCGCCGACGCGCAGAAGGCGTACACGGCGGGCGAGGAAGCCCTGAAGAAGCAGGACTGGACCGCCTACGGCAAGGCCCAGGCGGAGCTCCAGAACGCGCTGGAGCGAGCGGCGGCGGCCCAGCCCAAGTCGGGCGGCGCGAATGACGCGGACCGTTCGGGCGATTCCGGCGAGCGCAGCGCGAAGCCGGACAGCGGCGGCGGTTCGAAGCCGGGCGACGGCGGCGAAGCGAAGCCGGACGGCGGCACCGGCTGACGGTACGGGCTTCCCGTCCGGACAACCCGGTAATGGCTCCGCCCCGCGTCGTGGTAGTGTTCCTACACGACGACGCGGGGTGGAGCAGCTCGGTAGCTCGCTGGGCTCATAACCCAGAGGTCGCAGGTTCAAATCCTGTCCCCGCTACTGGAAGACGAAGGCCCGGATTCTTTCGAGGATCCGGGCCTTCGTCATGTCGTGTGACTTTCTCGTGTGGTGCGGGTGAAGAGCCGTTCTCAGGGCGCGAGTTGAGCCCGAACGTGTTTGACTTGTCTCTCTGTGGGCATGTCGACAAAACGCTGAAGTGACCTCACTGGCCGCGGTATACCAGTGTGCACGGGGTGCGGGTGGTGCGACGATGATATTTATGGGGGACAGGGCAACTCTGTTGGAGACAGGGCGGTTTGTGCAGCGCCGCGTTCATCGGCCGGATAGCGTGGTGAATGCGGCTTTTGATGTTGCCACCGTAAACAGCGAGAACAGCGAGAACAGCGAAACCACTGAGGCCACGGGGACTGTCGAGACTGCGGGGTGTGCCGCGACCGTCGAGAACACGGAGACAGGGAACGCAGCGGGTACGGAGAGCACGGGAGGCCCGGCCGCCGCGGAGCGCTCCGGGGCCCACGGGACGCCGGAGCGCCTGGAGGACACCGGGTCCCGGGAGGGTCTTGACGGCCCCGGGACGGGGAAGGGCCCCGAGGCCACCGGAACCCGTACGGGCTTCGAGGGCGCCGGGACGTGCGGCGCCGGGCACGTCTCCAGGGATCCGGTGGACCAGGACCCGGCGGAGACCCCGGGGAGCGACGAGCACGAGGCGCGCCACCGCCGCGCCGCCGACGCCGGTGACACCACGTCGATGAGCACCCTCGGCGCCCTGCTGCTGCGGCGCGGCGACCTGGACGGGGCCGAGCCCTATCTGCGCGCCGCCACGGCCGACGGCGACCGGGCCGCCGCCAACAACCTGGGCGTCCTCCTCCACCAGCGCGGGTACACCGACGAGGCCGCCGACTGGTGGCGCGTCGCGGCCGTCGCGGGGTCCGCCGCCGCCGCGCACGCCCTCGGCCGCTACTACCGCGAGCGCGGGGACGAACCGGGCGCCGAGTACTGGCTGCGGCAGTCCGCCGAGCAGGGCCACGCGCTGGGCGCGTACGCCCTCGCCGACCTGCTGGAGCACCGGAGCGACGAGGGGGCCGAGCGCTGGCTGCGCGCCGCCGCCGAGCAGGGACACCGGGAGGCCGCGTACCGCCTGGCGCGGATGCTGGACCCGGATCCCGACCCCGACGACGACCCGTACGACCGCTTCGGCCGTCAGGGCCCGCGCCACGCCACTTCGGTGCGCCCGGGGGCCACGGGCGGCTTCGCGGTGCGCAAGGGCGGTGGCCCGGCGGGCCACACGGCCGGCCGGGCGGGCGAGGCGGAGCAGTGGTACCGGCAGGCCGCCGCGCGCGGCCACCGGCGTGCCGCGCTGCGCCTCGGGGCCCTCCTGGAACAGCGCGGCGAGCCCAAGGAGGCGGGCCGCTGGTACCTGATCTCGGCGAAGGCGGGAGAGCCGCGCGCCGCCTGCGCCCTCGGTTTCCTGCTGCGCGATGCGGGGGACGTGGAGAGCGCCGCCGTGTGGTGGCTGCGCGCAGCCCAGGACGGCGACGGGAACGCGGCCAACGCCCTGGGCGCCCTGCACGCCGCGCGGGGTGAGCAGCAGACCGCCGAGCGCTGGTACCGAGCCGCCATGACCGCGGGCGACGTCAACGGCGCCTACAACCTGGGGCTGCTCTGCGCGGCCCAGGACCGTACGGCACAGGCCGAGCAGTGGTACCGCCGCGCCGCCTACGCGGGGCACCGCGAGGCCGCCAACGCGCTGGCCGTGCTCCTGCTCCAGGCGGGCGACGCGACGGGCGCCGAGCCCTGGTTCTCCAAGGCGGCCGAGGCGGGCAGTGTCGACGCGGCCTTCAACCTCGGCATCCTGTACTCCGGGCGCGGCGAGGACCGTACGGCACTGGTCTGGTACGAGCGCGCCGCGGCGGCCGGTCACACGGAGGCCGCGCTCCAGGTCGGCATGGCTCTGCTGCACCGGGGCGAGGAGCTGGAGGCCGAACGCCATCTGCGCTGCGCCGCCGGGGGCGGCAGCGCGGAGGCCGCCTTCCGGCTGGCCGGGGTGCTGGACTCGCGGCGGCCGCCCGGCCCGCCCGCGCTCGGTGAGCCGATGCCGGTGAAGACCGAGTGCGAGGAGTGGTACGAGCGGGCCGCCGAGCAGGGGCACCGCCGCGCGCAAGTACGGGTCGGGATGCTCGCGGCGGCGCGCGGCGACGTGGACAGCGCGGCCCACTGGTACCGCGAGGCCGCCGAGGCGGGCAGCCGCAACGGCGCCTTCAACCTCGGGCTGCTGCTCGCCCGCGAGGGCAGCGAGCGGGAGGCCGCGCTGTGGTGGACGCGGGCCGCGAACGACGGGCACGGGCGGGCGGCCCTGCGGCTCGCCCTGCTGGCCGCGCGCCGGGGCGAACTCACGGAGGGGCAGCGCTGGTGCGCGCGGGCGGTCGCGCTGGGGCCGGCCGAGGTCGCCGAGCGGGCCGCCCGGTTGCGGGAGGCATTGCACCAGGAGCTCACCGCGTGAGGCGGCGGCCCGGCACCGGGGAGCCGGGCCGGGTGCCGTCGATTCCTCGGGACCGGGTGGCCGGGGCGCCCGTTGCGCCGGATCCGATTTGCACGGGTCCTGAGCGGTGACGTACTGTTGTAGGCACAACGACGCGGGGTGGAGCAGCTCGGTAGCTCGCTGGGCTCATAACCCAGAGGTCGCAGGTTCAAATCCTGTCCCCGCTACTGCATACGGAAGGCCGGATCCTTTGAAGGATCCGGCCTTCCGTGTTCACCGCCCTTTTCGCGCCCTGCCGGACCGATGCTCGCAGGCGCGTGCGCCGTCGCGCGGGGCGCGTTCGGTCTCCGCTCACGCGCATCGCACGGAGGGCCCGGCGCACGCGGGAGCACGTGCCGGAGCCCTCCGGGGAGCGGGAGCGCCGGGCGGGGGAGCGGGGGGTCAGGCCCCGGCCGCGCAGCCCGGGCAGATGCCGCGGTAGGTCACCTCGACGTCGGACACCGTGAATCCGAACCGCTCGTCCGTGGGCAGGTCCGCCAGCGGGTCGCCCGACGGGTGCACGTCGCGGATGGTGCCGCAGTTCGCGCAGACCAGGTGGTGGTGGGGGCGGTGCGCGTTCGGGTCGTAGCGCTTGGCGCGGCGGTCGGTGGAGACCTCGATGACCTCGCCGAGCGCCACCATCTCACCCAGCGTGTTGTAGACGGTGGCGCGGGAGATCTCGGGCAGCTTGGCGACGGCCCGCGCATGGACCTCGTCGGCCGTGAGGTGCACATGGTTTCCGTCGAGGACCTCGGCCACGACGCGCCGCTGGGCGGTCATGCGCCAGCCGCGTCCGCGAAGTCGTTCCAGCAGGTCACTCATAGAGACAAGCCTAACAGTGGGGGGACCAGGTCCCGAACGGGTGTGACTTTGGACGTTCCCTTGACTTGGACTAAGTCCATTGTAGGATCGGCTTTGGCATACGCCAAGGGACTGGCTGTGCACGACATGACGGATGTGCAGGAACGACGCAGGAGGCGCACGTGACGCAGGGACCGCTCACCACGGAGGCCGGGGCGCCGGTCGCCGACAACCAGAACAGCCAGACCGCGGGTGCCGGCGGTCCGGTCCTGGTGCAGGACCAGTCGTTGCTCGAGAAGCTCGCGCACTTCAATCGTGAGCGCATTCCGGAGCGCATCGTGCACGCCCGCGGCGCCGGCGCGTACGGCACGTTCACGGTCACCCGCGACGTCTCGCAGTGGACGCGGGCGAAGTTCCTCTCCGAGGTCGGCAAGCGGACGGAGACGTTCCTGCGCTTCTCGACCGTGGCGGGCAACCTCGGCGCGGCGGACGCGGTGCGCGACCCCCGCGGCTTCGCGCTGAAGTTCTACACCGAGGACGGCAACTACGACCTCGTCGGCAACAACACCCCGGTGTTCTTCATCAAGGACGCCATCAAGTTCCCCGACTTCATCCACACCCAGAAGCGCGACCCGTACACCGGGTCGCAGGAGGCGGACAACGTCTGGGACTTCTGGGGCCTGTCGCCCGAGTCGACCCACCAGGTGACCTGGCTCTTCGGTGACCGCGGCATCCCGGCCTCGTACCGCCACATGAACGGATACGGCTCGCACACCTACCAGTGGAGCAACGAGGCGGGCGAGGTCTTCTGGGTCAAGTACCACTTCAAGACCGACCAGGGCATCAAGAACCTCACCCAGGCCGAGGCCAACAAGCTCGCCGGCGAGGACCCCGACAGCCACCAGCGCGACCTGCGCGAGGCGATCGAACGCGGCGAATACCCGTCCTGGACGGTCCAGGTCCAGATCATGCCGGCGGCCGAGGCGGCCACGTATCGCTTCAACCCGTTCGACCTCACCAAGGTGTGGCCGCACGAGGACTACCCGCCGATCGAGATCGGGAAGCTGGAGCTCAACCGCAACCCGGAGAACATCTTCGCCGAGGTCGAGCAGTCGATCTTCAGCCCCGCGCACTTCGTGCCGGGCATCGGCCCGTCCCCCGACAAGATGCTCCAGGGCCGCCTCTTCGCCTACGGCGACGCGCACCGCTACCGCGTCGGCATCAACGCCGACCACCTTCCGGTGAACCGCCCGCGCGCGGCCGAGGCGCGCACGTACAGCCGCGACGGTTTCCTGTACGACGGCCGTCACAAGGGCGCGAAGAACTACGAGCCGAACAGCTTCGGCGGGCCGGCCCAGACCGACCGACCGCTGTGGGAGCCCACCCCGGTCACGGGCGAGATCGGTACGCACGTGGCTCCGAGCCACGCCGAGGACGACGACTTCGTCCAGGCCGGGAACCTCTACCGGCTCCTCTCGGACGACGAGAAGGGCAGGCTGATCGACAACCTCGCCGGGTTCATCGCCAAGGTCTCGCGCGACGACATCGCCGAGCGCGCGATCAACAATTTCCGCCGGTCGGACGGTGACTTCGGCAAGCGCCTGGAGGCCGCGGTCCAGGCCCTGCGCGGCTGATCCGGGCGTCTGCCGTCGGCGGTGGGCCGGGCTCCTCCTCGGAGGGGCCCGGCCCACCGGTCGTCCCAGGGGCGGCCCGACGGTTTCCGGGCCCGGTCCGTCAGTCGTCCTGGGGGCCGACCGGTGGGTCCTCGCGGGTCCGTGGGGGTCCGTGAAGATCCGCTGGACGGCCCCCAGGGGTTCAGCCGGCGAGTTTCACGCGCTGGCGGCGTCTGGTGGGCGTCAAGCAGCGCAGGATGTCGCGGACCGAGACGATGCCGACGGGGCCGCGGTCGTCCAGCACGATCAAATGGCGGAACCCGCCGTGCGTCATGGCCTGCGCGGCCTCCTCCAGGGTCCAGGTGGGGGCCGCGAAGACCACGTCGGTGGTGGTGTGGGCGGCGGCGGTCTCGATGTCGGGATTCCGCCCCGAGCCGACCGCGTCGAGGATGTCGCGCTCGGTGAGGATGCCGAGTCCGCTGTTGTCCTGGTCGAGGACGACCGCCGCCCCGATGCGGCGGACCGACATCAGCCGGGCGGCGTGGCGGAGCGTATGGGTCGGTCCGATGGTGAGGACCAGGGTGCTCATTGCGTCACGGACGAGCATGAGGGGAGCCACCTCCTTCGTGAAGCGACCACGCGAGTCGATTCACAAGTTCACAAGCTGGATGGGCTCTCAGACTCGCACCCATGCGGGGCCGCAACAAGGGGGGAATGGGGCCGTCCGAGGGGCGCGCGGTGGTGCGCGACGCCCCTCGGGGGGCGTGGCCGGGGGGCGGACGCCCCTCGGGGGCGCGACCAGGGGTCAGGGGCGCTGGTTGCGGGGGCTCAGGAGCGCCGACCGAGGTAGCCGAGCAGTTCGTCGTGGAGCAGCCCGTTCGAGGCCGCCGCGTTGCCGCCGCCGGGGCCCGGCACCCCGTCGAGGCTGGTGAACATGCCGCCCGCCTCCTGGACCACGATCGCGTTCGCGGCCATGTCCCAGAGCGAGAGCTCCGGCTCCGCACAGATGTCGACCGCCCCCTCGGCAACCATCATGTACGGCCAGAAGTCCCCGTATCCACGGGTGCGCCAGCAGGTCCTGGTCAGGTCCAGGAACCCGTCGAGCCGGCCCTGCTCCTCCCAGCCGCCCAGGGAGGCGTACGCGAACGAGGCGTCCGTGACCCGCTCCACCTTCGACACCTGGATCCGGGTCGCGGAGCTCAGGCTGCGCCCGGTGTACGCCCCGGCGCCCTTCGCCGCCCACCAGCGCCGGTTCAGCGCCGGCGCGGAGACCACGCCGACCACCGGCTGGAAGTCCCCCTCGCCGTCGGCCTCCATCAGACAGATCAGCGTCGCCCACACCGGCACGCCGCGTACGTAGTTCTTGGTGCCGTCGATGGGGTCGACTACCCAGCGCCGCGGTCCGCTCCCCTCGATCCCGAACTCCTCGCCCAGGATCGCGTCGCGCGGGCGCGCCCGGTGGAGGTGACCGCGGATCAGTTCCTCGGCGGCCTTGTCGGCCTCGCTCACGGGCGTCATGTCCGGCTTGGTCTCGACCTCGAGGTCGAGGGCCTTGAACCGGTCCATGGTCGCGGCGTCGGCGGCGTCCGCCAGCACATGGGCGAGCCGCAGGTCATCGTGGTAATCGGGCATGTCGTCACAGTATCGACCACGGATGGACGGAGCCACACGACCACGTGGCCGCCCACATCGTGGACGGTTCCCGGGGTGCGTCGGCGGCGCGGGCCTGCCCCGGCGTCAGTGGGCCGAGCCCGAGAGCTGGAGTCCGATGACGCCGACGATCACCAGCGAGATCGAGACCAGCTTGAGCGTGGAGACCACGTCGTCGAGGAATACCATGCCGTAGATCGCGGTGCCCGCCGCGCCGATGCCTGTCCACACGGCGTACGCGGGGCCCACGTCGAGTTTCTTCAGCGACAGCGTCAGCAGCCCGAAGCTGCCGAGGGCGAACGCGGCGAACGCGATGGTCGGCCAGAGCCGGGTGAAACCGTGCGACAGCTTCAGACAGACGGCGAAGCCGGTCTCCAGAAGTCCTGCGACCACGACCAGCAGCCACGCCATCGTCAGTGCCCTCCCAGGTCGGTGACCGCCTTGCCCCTTGGGTGTGATTATGCACTTACCGGTCTCGGTAGCTCGCAAACGTGCCCGAGCGCTCACGAACGTGCCGGACCGGTCGTGAACGCCCCGGCCGCCGCGGACGTGTGCGGGTCAGTCGCCCTCGCGCCGCTCCCGGGTGGACAGCAGCCGCCGCAGCGAGTCCAGGCGCGCCGGATCCGCGTGTCCGTCCGCCACCCAGGCGTCCAGGGCGCATTCCGGCTGGTTGCCGTCGTGGGTGCAGCCGCGGGGGCAGCCCTCGGTGCCGGGCTCCAGGTCGGGGAACGCGTGGATCACCCGGGACGGGTCGATGTGGTTGAGCCCGAAGGACCGCACGCCCGGGGTGTCGATCACCCAGCCCCCGCGGCCGGACAGCGGCAGTGCCAGCGCGGACGTGGTGGTGTGCCGGCCGCGGCCGGTGACCGCGTTGACCACCCCGGTCGTACGGCGGCGGTCCTTCGGCACCAGCGCGTTGACCAGCGTCGTCTTTCCGACACCGGAGTGTCCGACGAAGGCCGTGACCCGGTCGGCCAGTTGCTCGCGCACCCGCTCGGCGGCTTCGCCGTTCTCCAGTTCGTCGCGGCTGGTGACGACGAACGGGACGCCCAGTGGTGTGTACGCCTCCAGCAGCTTGTCGGGCGGGGCGAGATCGGACTTGGTGAGCACGAGGAGCGGGGACAGCCCGCCGTCGTACGCGGCGACCAGACAGCGGTCGATCATGCGCGGACGGGGTTCAGGGTCGGCCAGCGCCGTGACGATCGCCAGCTGGTCCGCGTTGGCGACGACCACCCGCTCGAACGGGTCGTCGTCGTCCGCGGTGCGGCGCAGTACCGAGCGGCGCTCAGCGATGCGGACGATACGGGCGAGCGTGTCCTTGTCGCCGGACAGGTCGCCGACGAGGGAGACCCTGTCACCCACCACAGCCGCCTTCCGGCCCAGCTCACGGGCCTTCATCGCCACGACCGTACGGCCGTCGACGAGGCAGGTGAGGCGTCCCCGGTCGACCGTGAGGACCATGCCCTCCTCGGCGTCCTCGTGCTTGGGGCGGATGTTGGTACGGGGCCGGTTGCCCTTGCGGTTGGGGCGGATCCGGACGTCGTCCTCGTCGGGGTTCTTGCCGTAGCGGCGCATGTCTCAGGCCCCGAGCATTCCGGTCCACATCTGCGGGAAGTCCGGCAGGGTCTTGGCGGTCGTCGCCACGTTCTCGATCTCCACTCCGGGGACGGCCAGGCCGACGACCGCGCCCGCCGTGGCCATCCGGTGGTCGTCGTACGTGTGGAAGACGCCGCCGCGCAGCGGGCGGGGGCGGATGTGGAGCCCGTCGGCGGTCTCGGTGACGTCGCCGCCGAGTTCGTTGATCTCCTTGGTGAGCGCGGCCAGCCGGTCCGTCTCGTGCAGCCGCAGGTGGGCGACGCCGCTCAGCGTGGACGGGCCGTCGGCGAGGGCGGCGACCGCCGCGATGCCCGGGGTGAGCTCCCCGACCTCGCCGAGGTCGACGTCGATGCCGTGGATGCGGCCCGAACCGGTGAACGTGAGACCGCGCTCGGTCAGCTCGCAGCTACCGCCCATCGCGGTGAAGATCTCGCGCAGCGCGTCGCCGGGCTGCGTGGTGCGCTCGGGCCAGTCGGGGATGGTGACGCGGCCGCCGGTGACCAGCGCGGCGGCGAGGAACGGCTGCGCGTTGGAGAGGTCGGGCTCGATCGTCAGGTCGCGGCCGAGCAACGCGGAGTGGGAGACCCGCCAGACGTTCGGCTCGCCGCCCGTCTCCGGCTCGTCGACCTGGGCGCCGACGGCCCGCAGCATGTCGACGGTCATCCGGATGTGCGGCATGGAGGGGAGCCTGGCGCCGGTGTGACGCACCTCCACCCCCTGGTTGAAGCGCGGCGCCGACAGCAGCAGCGCCGAGACGAACTGGGATGACGAGGACGCGTCGATCTCCACCGGCCCGCCGTCCAGGGCGCCGCCGCCGTGCACGGTCATCGGCAGCGAGCCGCGACCGTCGTCGTCGATCCGGGCGCCGAGCGCCCGCAGCGCGTCGATCACACCGTTCAGCGGGCGCTCGTACGAGCGGGGGTCGCCGTCGAAGCGGATCGGGCCGTCGGCCAGGGCGGCGACCGGCGGCAGGAAGCGCATGACCGTACCGGCGTTGCCGACGTCGACCGTGGCCGGGCCGTGCAGCCCGGCCGGGATGACGCGCCATGCCTCGCCGGAGGCGTCCGGGCCACCCGCGACGGAGAAACTGGACGACACCGTCTCCTCGATGCCGACGCCCATGGCGCGCAGCCCCTCCGCCATCAGCAGGGTGTCGCGGGAACGCAGCGGGCGGCGCAGCCAGCCCGGCTCGGCGGCGAGGGCGGCGAGGACGAGCGCGCGATTGGTGACCGATTTCGAACCGGGCACGGTGACGGTCGCGTCGACGGCTCCGCTCGCATGCGGGGCGGGCCAGAGGGCGGGGTGCGCGGGGGTTTCGGTCATGAACCTCACTTTAGACCGACCGGTACATGGGGGGCGGCGTCGCGGGGCTGGGCACGCACATCTGCGGCGTTGTCGTCAGTCAACAACGCTTCGCGTTGCCTCCTTCCTCCGCCTCGCAGCCGCACGCACCCAGCCCCGCTCCTTCTCCCACCCCCATGTGCCGGTCGGCCTTAGTGGCTCACCGCAAACCGGAATCTCGATCAAACGGTCCGAAATCGGCGCTCGACCAAACCGTGGTGGACGCCAACCGGGCGCCAGGCGGGCCCGATCACTTCGTGCCAGGGGCCGCCGGGCGCCAACCGGGCGCCGACGCGCACCGCGCCGGGCGTCACCCCTTCGTGCGGATGCCGCCGGAGCATCGGGCGCCGCCGTGCACCGGCCGGGCGCCGCCGCCCACCGGCCGGACGCCGCCGCACACCGGCCGGGCGCCGCCGCACACCGGTTCACAGGCCGAGCAGCCGACGGCCTCCGCCGATCAGCGAGCAGAGCGACACCGCGTGGAACAGGAACAGCCAGAGCGCGGCCGGCACGTCCGTCAGCCGCGAGAGCTGGTCGGCGTCCGAATCGGGCGCACCGCCGTACCGCCGCTTCGACTGGAGCTCGAAGGCGGGGCGCACCCCGCCGAGCAGCAGGAACCAGACCACGCCGTACGCGAACAGCGACTGCACGGCGGGCGTGGCCAGCCAGGAGACCAGCAGGAACACCGCCCCCGTGGAGATCACGGCCAGCGCCCCGTACACATTGCGGATCATCACCAGCATCGCCGCGAGCAGCGCGGTGGCCAGCCACAACAGCAGCGTGATCCTGCCGTCGGCCAGCAGCCAGGCCCCGCCGAGGCCCAGCAGCGGCGGGGCGGTGTACCCGGCCGCGGCCGTCAGGATCATCCCGATGCCGGTCGGTCTGCCGCGGCTGACCGTCAGTCCGCTGGTGTCCGAGTGCAGCCGTATCCCGGACAGCTGCCGTCCGGTGAGCAGCGCCACCAGCCCGTGTCCGCCCTCGTGCGCGATCGTGATCGCGTTGCGGCTCAGCCGCCAGAGCGGGTTCGGTACGACGGCGATCAGCGCGAGCGTCCCGGTCACCACCACGAGCCACTGCTCGGGCACGGTCTGGGTGCCGAGGAGGCGGTCCCACAGGTTCCCCGGATCGGTGCTGTCCATGGTGCGGGCGGCTCCTCTTGGTCGTCTTGGTCGTCGCTTGCGGTATCGGCGTCCTGTCGCCGGGACGGTCGTGGCAGTCTGGCACTCATGTGCGGACGGTATGCGGCGAGCCGGCGGCCCGAGGATCTGGCCGGACTCTTCCACGTCGAGAAGTGGGAACCGGAGGAGACCCTGGTACCCGACTGGAACGTGGCGCCGACCAAAGAGGTCCACGTCGTATGGGAGCGTCCTCTCAAAGACGCCGCCGACCGGCGTCCGGTTCGCCAGTTGCGGGCTTTGAAGTGGGGACTCGTGCCGTCGTGGGCGAAGTCCCCCGAGGGGGCGGCGCGCATGATCAACGCCCGGGCGGAGACCGTCCACGAGAAGCCGTCGTTCCGCCGCCCCTTCGTCTCCCGGCGATGCATCCTGCCCGCCGACGGCTATTACGAGTGGGTCACCGGCACGCAGGAGCGGCAGCTGGAGGAGAAGGGGAGGAAGAAGCGGCCTCGCAAGCAGCCCTACTTCGTGACGCCCGCCGACGGATCGGTCTTCGCGATGGCCGGGCTGTACGACTTCTGGCGCGACCGGACGCTGCCGGACGACCACCCGATGGCCTGGTGGGCGACCTGCGCGGTGATCACGACCGAGGCGGAGACCACACCGCTCGCCGTCGCTCCCGCCGAGGGCCCGGCCACACTCGCCGAGATCCACCCCCGGATGCCGCTGATGCTGACCCCGGACCGGTGGGACGCCTGGCTCGACCCGTCGCGCACGGACGTCGAGGAGCTGCGTGCGCTGCTGGCGCCGCCGCCGGGCGGGCTGATGCGCGCCTACCCGGTGACCACGGCCGTCAGCAATGTCCGCAACAACGGCCCCGAGCTGCTGGCGGAGCTGGCCGGGCCGGAGCTGGGCACGCTCTTCTGACATCCGGCTGCTCCGGCGCTTGCGGCGGCCCCTCTTCCGGCCGGCCTCCGGCCGGGCCCGTGCGGGCCGGGGGCGGCGCCCCGTCCGGACGGGGGAGGATGGGAACCGTGAGCGCTACGGAGACGGACCGCAGGGTCGAGACGGTCGACACGGACGCCGGGCCGGCCAGGGTCACCTGGCTCCCCGCGAAGAGGCCCGAGCTGGTGCTCGCCGTCGGCCACGGGGCGGGCGGCGGCATCGACAGCCGTGACCTGCGGGCCCTGGCCGCCGCCCTCCCGGCGCACGGGGTGACCGTGGCCCTCGTGGAGCAGCCCTGGCGGGTCGCGGGAAAGAAGGTCGCGCCCGCCCCGAAGACCCTGGACACCGGATGGCGGGGCGTGTGGCCGGCGCTCACCGAGCCGGGATTGCCCGTCGTCGCGGGCGGCCGGAGCGCCGGGGCCCGGGTCGCCTGCCGGACGGCGACGGAGCTCGGCGCCCGTGCCGTCCTCGCGCTCAGCTTTCCGCTGCATCCTCCGGGGAAGCCGGAGAAGTCCCGCGCGGACGAACTCCTGGGGGCCGGGGTGCCCACGCTCGTCGTGCAGGGCGGCAACGACCCGTTCGGACGGCCCGCCGAGTTCCCGCCGGGGGAGTACGAGATCACCGAGGTGCCGTACGGCGACCACGGGTTCGCCGTACCGAAGAAGTCCGGCCTGACCGAGGAACGGGCGATGGGCATCGTGACCGACGCCGTGACCGCCTGGCTGGCCCACCGCGTATGACATTCATCTCGATTCGGGCTTCCCGGGCGGCTCCATTCAGCCACGGGCGCGGGCACCCGACCGAGCCCGTGGGAACTCGGGAATGTTGAGCCAGGGGCCGCTGTTGTCGGTGACATCGGTACACCAACGTCGTTTGTGGAGAGGGAGTACGTCGCATGGGTTCGACCATCTGCCCACGTCGCTCGAGCGCCGCTGACCTGGAGTGGACGGTCCTGCACGCGGCGAGGACCGCTCCGGAGCGCACGTCGAGCGCCTCGGAAGGACAGCCCGTCTCCGGGCAGGGTCGACTATTCTCCGATTCGAGCGGGTCCGGTTTCGGCTCCGCCCCAGCGTTGGAGGAGGTGGGTCCGGTCACTGGGACCGACACAGGTACCGACGAGGGCCGTGCGCCGGAGACGGCCGCCGAGCGCAACGCGCGCTTCGAGCGGGACGCTCTCGGTTACCTCGACCAGATGTACTCGGCCGCGCTGCGCATGACACGCAACCCCGCGGACGCCGAGGACCTGGTCCAGGAGACGTACGCCAAGGCGTACGGCTCCTTCCACCAGTTCCGTGAGGGCACCAACCTCAAGGCATGGATGTACCGCATCCTCACCAACACGTTCATCAACTCGTACCGCAAGAAGCAGCGCGAACCCCAGCGCAGCGCCGCCGAGGAGATCGAGGACTGGCAGCTGGCGCGCGCCGAGTCGCACATGTCGACGGGGCTGCGCTCCGCGGAGTCGCAGGCGCTCGATCACCTGCCGGACTCCGACGTGAAGGCCGCTCTCCAGTCGATCCCCGAAGAGTTCCGCATCGCCGTGTACCTCGCCGATGTCGAGGGCTTTGCCTACAAGGAGATCGCGGACATCATGGGGACTCCCATCGGTACGGTGATGTCCCGACTGCACCGGGGCCGCCGCCAGTTGCGCGGCATGCTGGAGGACTACGCCCGTGAGCGCGGGCTCGTCCCCGCCGGTGCCGGAGAGTCGGACGATCGGAAAGGCTCGGGCTCATGAGCTGCGGAGAGCCGCATGAGACGGACTGCTCAGAGGTCCTCGATCATCTCTACGAGTTCCTCGACCACGAGATGCCCGACAGCGACTGCACCAAGTTCGAGGTCCACTTCGGGGAGTGCTCCCCGTGCCTGGAGAAGTACGGCCTGGAGCAGGCGGTGAAGAAGCTGGTGAAGCGCTGCTGCGGCCAGGACGACGTACCGAGCGATCTGCGGTCCAAGGTGATGGGCCGGATCGAGCTGATCCGCTCCAGCCAGGTGGTCCCGGAGCAGGACGTGACGTCCACGGAGACCGGCCGGCCGGCCGCCGCCAAGGAGTGAGTCCGGCCGCCGCCGAGGTCCGGCAGCCGCTCAGGTCCGACCGCCCCTGAGGTCCGGCAGCCGCCCGCCGTTGAGGGACGATGCCCGACACGGCCCGGCACGACGCCCGTCGGCCGCGGCTTCGACGGATCCATGCGCGCCGCTTCGCCCCTCCCTCTCGCACACACTCACGCTCCTCGCGTTCCCCACATCACCCGAATGTGCTAATCGGCACCATTGCCGCTCGGCGGGACGCACGACTCGCTAGCGTGACGCCTTCATCGATGGAGTCGAGGGGCGGCGGGGCGGGTGGGAGCCACACGCGGGGCGGCACGCGCCTGCATCGGGACGGTTGCGGTCGGCGCCCTGTCGTGCGTGCTTCCCGCGCTCCGCCCGGGTGCCGAAACGCCGTGGGTCACCCTCGGACTGCTCACCGGGCTCTACCTCGTCTGTGAACTGCTGTGGCGCTGCCCGTTCCTCGGCTCCGCGCCGGTCGGTGCCGGATCGTTCTTCCCGCTGCTGCTGGCCGGGGCCTTTCTGCTGCCGCCAGCCGCGGCGGCCCTGGTCGCCGTTCCCGGTTCGCTGGTCGGCCGGGTGGACGATCCGCCCGCCACGGCCCGGCGTGTGTGGCGGGCCGCGCAGCTCGCCCTCACGGTCTGGGCGGCCTCGACCGCCCACGTCCTGCTCGGCGGCCGGGCCGCGCTCGGAGGCACCGGAACCGGTGGCGAGAGGCTCCCCGACTTCCCGTACGCCCTGGTGCCGGCGTGTGCCGCCGCCCTGGTCCTCAGTCTCGTGCTGACCGCGCTGGACGGGGCGATCCTGGCCGTGGCCGAACGGCTGCCGGTCCGGCGCGCCTGGCGAGGACTGCTGTCCCGCGCGCTGGGGCCGCATCTGGTGCACGGGCTCGCCGGGCTGATGATGGCCGTGCTGTGGCGCGGCCCGTACGGACCGCCCTCCGCGCTCATTGTGCTGCTGCCGATGTACATCTCGTGCTGGGTCTTCGCCCAGTCCCACCGCGAGCACGCCGCCCACCGCGCCACCATCCGGGCACTGGTGCAGGCCGTCGACATCAAGGACACGTACACCCGGGGCCACAGCGAACGCGTGGGCCATGCGTCCGTCCTCATCGCCCGCGAACTGGGCATGGACCCGGGCCGCCTGGAGGTCCTGCGGTTCGCCGGCATCCTGCACGACGTCGGCAAGCTCGGTGTGCCGACCCGGGTGCTCCGCAAGGACGGACCGCTCACCTTGGAGGAGCGACGGGTGATCGAACTGCACCCGGAGTACGGGCACGAGATCGTCCGCGGCATCGGCTTCCTCGGCGAGGCCAGGGCCGCGATCCTGCACCACCACGAACGGCTCGACGGCAGCGGCTATCCGTACGGCCTGCGCGGGCGGGAGATCCCCGAGTTCGCCCGGGTCGTCGCGGTGGCCGATGCCTTCGACGCGATGACATCGACCCGGTCCTACCGGCGCGGGCGGCCGGTGCACGCGGCGCTCGCGGAGCTGAAGCGGTGCGCCGGCACACAGTTCGATCCGCAGATGGTGCGGGCGCTGGCACGTGCGCTTGACCGGCACGGCTGGCCGGTGGCCACCGTGGTGACGGCGGACGAGACCGTTCCGCAACCCCGGAGGGCGGGAACGGACGCCCCCGGCGCGGGAGCCGTCCGGACGCCGCGTGCGCCCTCCCCGCCGAACGGGCCGGACGGGCCGGGCAAGCCGCGTCCGCCGGAACGGCCGGGCGCGCCGTGCGGAGAGGCGCCCGCCGTCCCCGGTCCGCCACGGACCGCGGACCGTACGCGGTGATCCGCGTCCGCACCCGCGCCCGGCCCGGCGGGGTGCCGCCCGCCGTGCTCGCCGTCCGCGCCGTCGCCGTTCTCCTCGCCCTCAGCGGGCTCGCCCACACGTTCTGGGCCGGAGTCCACGACCCCGGCACCGCCCTCGCCTTCGGTCTGCTGATCGCCGTCGGTGAACTGGCCCGCTGGGGCGCTCTGCCCGGCGAGCGCGAGCCCGCGCCCCTCGGGGCCGCGGGTGCGCTCGCGTACGCCCTCCTCGGCCAGGTCGGCGGCGAACCCGCCGGCCACGACGTCCTCCAGGTGATCGCCGTGCTCCTCGCGGCGCAGCTCGTCGCCTGTGTGCCACATCTGGCGCGCGGCAGCGCGCCGACGCCCGACCGGGTCGCCCGCCGCGTCCTGACCGTCGCCTTCGCCGCCGTGTGCTTCCAGCCGCTGGACGGCTCGGCGCGCACCGACGGACGGCTCGGCGAGGGGCCGTACCACGTACTCCTCCCGCTGCTGCTCCTCGTCCTGACCGGGCTGTGCGACGCCGTGCTCGCCGCCCTGCTGGCACGCTCGCGGTCCGTCCCGTACGGCCGCCGGGGCCCGCGCGCCGCCCCCGCCCCGTACGGGCCGCTTCTCCGTGCCGAGCTGCGGGGGCTCATCGGCATCGGCTCGGCGGTCTGCGCGACCGGTGCCGTGGTGGCCCTCGGGGTCGCGGTCGCCGGGCTGTGGGCGCTGCCCGTCCTGTGCGTGCCGCTGCTGCTGACCCAGGTCGCGTTCCGCAGGTTCGTCGTGGTGCGCGCCACCTACCGGCAGACGATCGCCTCGCTCGCCCGCTCCACCGAGATCGCCGGATACACCCGGCAGGGGCACGCCCGCAGGGTCGCGGCGCTCTGTGTCGCCGTAGGCCGCGAGCTGGGCCTGTCCGGGAAGCGGCTGCTGGTGCTGGAGTACGCGGCCCTGATGCACGACATCGGCCAGCTCTCCCTCGTCGATCCGCTCCCGGACGGGGCCACGGCCACCCTGCCCGCCGCCGAGCAGCGCCGCATCGCGCTGCTCGGCGGGGCGGTCGTCCGGCAGACCGGGGTGGACGGCGAGGTCGCGGTCGTGGTGGAACGGCAGGCCGACCCGTACCGCGAGCAGCCGTTGTCCGCCAGGATCGTCCGGGCGGTCAACGCATACGAGGACCTGTCGGGGGAAGGTCCCATCGGGCCGCTCGGCGCGCTGGAACGGCTCAGGCTCGGTACCGGTCACGACTACCAGCCCGAGGTGGTGGAGTCGCTCGCCCGCGTTCTGGCCCGGGGCGGTCTGGTTCCCGTCCCGTCCGGGTAACCCATGGGTAATGAGCGGGCGTCCGGCCCGGCATGGTTGGATGCGAAGAGAGAGCGGAAATCGAGGGTGTCCGAAGCGCCCAGCAGTAGGCGGCGCGGGTGAAGGAGCGGGGCTGGGGTGCGTGCATCGCAAGGCGGAGGATCGAGGCAACGCGGAGCGTCGGTGATCGGTGACGACGCCGCGAGGCGCATGCCCCGGGCCTGCGACGCCGCGCAGACCCCTGCCGGGCGCTCCTAGTCGGGACGGGCGGGAATCGTGAGGATCTTCGGGAAGGTACGGCATCGGCCCTCCGCCTCTTGGCGGCAGGCCACGGACCGCGCGTTCACGCTGATCGGCGACGGCCGGTACGAGGACGCGGGCGCGCTGCTGACACGCGCGGCGGACCTGGAACCGTGGCTCTCCGAGTCGTGGTTCAACCTGGCGCTGCTGCACAAGTTCCGGCACGACTGGGAACAGGCGAGAGCGGCCGGCCTGAGGGCCGTCGCGCTGCTCGACAAGGGCTGTGGCGCTCCCGACTGGTGGAACGTCGGGATCGCCGCCACCGCGCTGCAGGACTGGCCGCTGGCCCGCCGTGCCTGGCAGGCGTACGGGCTGAAGGTGCCGGGTGTCGGCCAGCACGCCTCGGTGGCGGGCAGTGAGCCCGTCGGCATGGAACTGGGCAGCGCCGCGGTGCGGCTGTCGCCGGAGGGCGAGGCCGAGGTGGTGTGGGGGCGCAGGCTCGACCCGGCCAGGATGGAGGTGCTCTCCATCCCGCTGCCGTCGTCCGGCCGCCGCTGGGGCGAGGTCGTCCTCCACGACGGCGTGCCCAACGGCGAGCGGGTGACCGCCGCCGGGCCCGCGTACCCGGTCTTCGACGAGATCGAGCTGTGGGCGCCGTCGCCCGTTCCCACCTGGGTGGTGCTGCTGGAGGCGGCCTCGGAGGCGGACCGGGACGCGCTGGAGCGGCTGGCGTCCGATGCCGGGTTCGCCGCGGAGGACTGGTCGTCGTCCGTGCGACTGCTCTGCCGGGCCTGCTCGGAGAGCCGGATGGAGAGCGACGAGGGCGAGGGCGAGCACCTGGACCCGCACGACCACAGCGAGCCGGGGCACCCGGGCCCGCTGGGGCACCGCACGGCCGGTGAGCTGTGGCTGCCGGAGCGGGAGTGTGGGATAGCGGCCCCGGCCGGACTGGTGCGCGGGCTGCTGGACGGTTGGGTCGCGGACAGCCCGGACAGCCGCGAGTGGCGGGATCTCGAAGAAGTCTGCTGACCGGTGCCCGTAGGCTGTAGGGGCACCGTCGCGGTGCCCGGGCGCTCGGGGTCCGGACGCCACGGATGGTTCGGACGGTTTCGGATGCCCGGGTTCAGGTTCATGCCCGGGTTTCAGTTTTTGAGGAAGGCGTACGGCGGACATGTCGCAGCAGGAGACGGACGAGCGGATCAGCGTCGACGACGAGGGTTTCGTCGTGGACACCGAGGACTGCGAGGCGCGCGAGACGGCGCATCGCGAGCGCGGCACCTCCCGTCCGATCACGGTCGTGGGCAACCCGGTGCTGCACAAGGAGTGCAAGGACGTCACCGAGTTCGACGACGACCTGGCCCGGCTGATCGACGACATGTTCGCCAGCCAGCGGACCGCGGAGGGCGTGGGCCTGGCCGCGAACCAGATCGGTGTCGACCTGAAGGTCTTCGTCTACGACTGCCCGGACGACGAGGGCGTGCGGCACGTGGGCGCCGTCTGCAACCCGGTGCTGGAGGAGCTGGCGCCCGAGGACCGGGTGCTGGACGACTCCAACGAGGGCTGCCTCTCCGTCCCCACGGCGTACGCCCCGTTGGCCCGCCCCGACTACGCGGTGGTCCGGGGACAGGACGCCAAGGGCAACCCGATCAAGGTGCGGGGCCACGGCTACTTCGCCCGTTGCCTCCAGCACGAGACGGACCACCTGTACGGGTACCTGTACATCGACCGGCTCTCCAAGCGCGATCGCAAGGACGCACTGCGGCAGATGGCGGAGGGCACGCCGCGCTACGAGACCGTGCCGAACGACTGAGCACGCACCACGCTCCACCGGTGGGCCCGGCCCCTCCCGTTCACGGAAGGCGCCGGGCCCGCCGTTTTGCGCGCTCACCGGACGCGGCCGATCCCGGCGCGGGCCCGCACTTCCCGTGCACCCCCGCCAAGCAGGCGCAGCCACGGTTTCCACGGGGTCCTGGGCCCGGACCACCCGGGACCCGGCGACCACGTCCACGTCGACCAGGGCCCCAACCGCGACCGCACCGGCCGTCCGGGTCAGGCGGCCGGGCCGCGGAAGGTGCGGCGATACGCGTGCGGGGTGGTGCCCAGCGACCGGACGAACTGATGGCGCAGCGCCGCCGCCGTCCCGAAGCCGGTGTGCCCGGCGATCGCGTCCACCGTCTCGTCGGACGTCTCCAGCAGATGCTGGGCCAGCAGTACCCGCTGACGCAGCAGCCAGCGGTACGGCGTCGTGCCGGTCTCCTGCTGGAAGCGGCGGGCGAAGGTGCGCGGCGACATGTGGGCCTGCGCGGCCAGTTGGTCGACCGTCATCTCCTGGTCGAGGTGGCGCTCCATCCACACCATCGTCTCCCCGACCGTGTCGCACCGGGTGCGCGGCAGCGGGCGCTCTATGTACTGCGCCTGGCCGCCGTCCCGGTGCGGCGGCACCACCATGCGGCGGGCGACCGCGTTGGCGGTGTCGGAGCCGTACGCCTGCCGGACCAGATGCAGACAGGCGTCGATCCCGGCCGCCGTGCCTGCCGAGGTGATGACCGGGCCGTCGTCCACGTACAGCACATCGGGCTCGACGACGGCACGCGGACAGCGTCGGGCCAACTCGTCGGTGTGGCGCCAGTGGGTGGTGCAGCGGCGGCCGTCCAGCAGCCCGGCCGCGCCGAGGACGAACGCGCCGGAGCAGATGCTCAGCACCCGCGCGCCCCGGTCCACGGCCCGGCGCAGGGCGTCGAGGACCTCCTCCGGACAGTCCTGCTCGTCGGCGCGGCCGGAAGCCGGCACGGCGATGAGATCCGCCTCCTCCAGCCGGTCGAGGCCGTACGGGGTGCTGACCATGAACCCGGCGTGCGTCCGCAGGACCGGGCCCTCGGCGGACACCACGGCGAAATCGTGGACCGGCAGGCCCTCGGCGCTGCGGTCGAGCCCGAAGACCTCGCACAGCACCCCCAGTTCGAAGGGGTGGACCTCGTCCAGCAGCAGAGCGGCGACATTGTTCAGCACCGGACCAGTGTGGCAGTAAATCGATGGTGCATGACAGTCCTGCCACTGCCGGAGCGCGGGCGCGCGGACGAGAGTGGAGCCATGAACACGTTCCTGAACATCATGGGCATCTCGGCTCTCATCGGCCTCTTTCTGCTGCTCACCCTGTTCGGACTCGCCCGGGAACGCCGCATCGAGCACGACCTGCAGGAGGCGGAACGGGCAGGCGCGCAGGCGCCGCCGGAAACGGCGGACGCCGTGCGGCCCGTCACGGCCGCACGGCGTCCCCACCTCAGGAGCTGGGCCCGGATCTAGTGCCGCATCAGGCAACGTTTGCCCCGTCGCACCGCCCGGCACGCACGCTCGCGGCGTTGGCCGAAAGCCCACGTAGCCCGCTACGAGGGCATTCGGCCGCCTTGCGATCGCACGCACCGGACGCCGCTCCTTCCGGGCAAACCTTGCCGGTCACGGCACTAGTTGTATTGCCCCTCACGGCACTGGCGCCCCTCCCGGCAACATTGCCGGGAGGGGACACCGGAAGTCCTCGTCCTAGAAGTCCTCGTCGAGGTCGACGGAGCCCTCCACGGCCACCTGGTACGCGGAAGCCCGGCGCTCGAAGAAGTTCGTCAGCTCCTGCACGCCCTGGAGCTCCATGAACGAGAACGGGTTCTCGGAGCCGTAGACCGCGGGGAAGCCCAGCCGGGCCAGCCGCTGGTCGGCCACGCACTCCAGGTACTGCCGCATCGACTCCGTGTTCATGCCGGGCAGGCCGTCACCGCACAGGTCGCGGCCGAACTGCAGCTCCGCCGCCACGGCCTCCTTCAGCATGTCGGTCACCTGCCGCCGGAGCTCGTCGTCGAAGAGGTCCGGCTCCTCCTTGCGAACGGTGTCCACGACGTCGAACGCGAAGCTCATGTGCATCGTCTCGTCGCGGAACACCCAGTTGGTGCCCGTGGCGAGACCGTGCAGCAGTCCTCGCGAACGGAACCAGTAGACGTACGCGAACGCGCCGTAGAAGAACAGCCCCTCGATGCATGCCGCGAAGCAGATCAGGTTCAGCAGGAAGCGGCGGCGGTCCGCCTTCGTCTCCAGCCGGTCGATCTTCTCGACCGAGTCCATCCACGTGAAGCAGAACTCGGCCTTCTCACGGATGGACGGGATGTTCTCGACCGCCGCGAAGGCCGCCGCCCGGTCGTCCGGGTCGGGCAGGTACGTGTCCAGCAGCGTCAGATAGAACTGGACGTGCACGGCCTCCTCGAACAGCTGACGGCTCAAGTACAGCCGCGCCTCGGGGGAGTTGATGTGCTTGTAGAGCGTGAGGACGAGATTGTTCGCGACGATCGAGTCACCCGTCGCGAAGAACGCGACCAGCCGGCCGATCATGTGCTGCTCGCCCGGCGAGAGCTTCGCGAGGTCGGCGACGTCCGAGTGGAGGTCGACCTCCTCGACGGTCCAGGTGTTCTTGATCGCGTCCCGGTAGCGCTCGTAGAAGTCCGGGTAGCGCATGGGGCGCAGGGTCAGTTCGAAGCCCGGGTCGAGGAGGTTCTTCTCGGAGGTGGTGTCGGTCATTACTGGCAGGCCTCGCAGGACTCGGGGTTTTCCAGGGAACAGGCGATCGCGTCCGCGTCGGGCACCGGTGTCTGCTGGGCGGGAACGGGGGCGGTGGCCGACGTAGGGCCGGCGGCCGCGCGGGCGATCCGGGTGGCGGGACGGGACCGCAGGTAGTACGTCGTCTTCAGCCCCTTCTTCCAGGCGTACGCGTACATCGAGGAGAGCTTGCCGATGGTCGGCGTCTCCATGAAGAGGTTCAGCGACTGGCTCTGGTCGAGGAACGGCGTACGGGCCGCCGCCATGTCGATCAGGCCGCGCTGCGGGATCTCCCACGCCGTGCGGTACAGCGCCCGCACGTCCTCGGGGATCCAGGCGAAGCCCTGTACGGAGCCGCTCGCCTCGCGCAGCGCCTCGCGGGTCCGGGCGTCCCAGACGCCCAGCCGCTTCAGGTCGTCCACCAGGTATGCGTTGACCTGGAGGAACTCCCCGCTGAGCGTCTCGCGCTTGAAGAGGTTGGAGACCTGCGGCTCGATGCACTCGTACACACCCGCGATCGAGGCGATCGTCGCCGTCGGCGCGATGGCGAGCAGCAGCGAGTTGCGCATCCCGGTCCTCGCGACCCGGGCGCGCAGCGCCTCCCAGCGTTCCGGCCAGGCCGGCTCGACGGCGTAGTGGTCGGGGTGCAGCACCCCGCGCGCGGCACGCGTCTCCTCCCAGGCGGGCAGCGGACCGGAGCGTTCCGCGAGATCGCAGGACGCCTCGTACGCGGCGAGCATGATCCGCTCGGAGATCCTCGTGGAGAGCGCGCGGGCCTCGGCGGAGTCGAACGGCAGCCGCAACTGGAAGAAGACGTCCTGGAGGCCCATGGCGCCCAGGCCCACCGGGCGCCACTTGGCGTTGGAGCGGGCGGCCTGCCCGGTCGGGTAGAAGTTGATGTCGACGACCCGGTCCAGGAAGGTCACGGCGGTGCGGACGGTGGCGTCCAGCCGCTCCCAGTCGATGTCCCCGCCCGAGACGAACGCGCCGAGGTTGACCGAGCCCAGGTTGCAGACGGCCGTCTCACCGTCGTCGGTGACCTCGAGAATCTCGGTGCACAGGTTCGAGGAGTGGACGACGCGGCCCGGCTCGGCGGTCTGGTTCGCGGTCCGGTTGGCGGCGTCCTTGAACGTCATCCAGCCCTGGCCGGTCTGCGCGAGGGTGCGCATCATCCGGCCGTACAGCTCACGGGCCGGCAGGGTCTTGCGGGCCAGCCCCTGCGCCTCGGCGGCCCGGTACGCGGCGTCGAACTCGTCGCCCCACAGGTCGACCAGCCCGGGCACGTCCGAGGGGGAGAACAGCGACCACTCGCCGTCCGCGTCGACCCGGCGCATGAACTCGTCCGGGATCCAGTGCGCCAGGTTCAGGTTGTGCGTACGGCGGGCGTCCTCACCGGTGTTGTCGCGCAGCTCCAGGAACTCCTCGATGTCCGCGTGCCAGGTCTCCAGATAGACGGCGGCGGCACCCTTGCGGCGCCCGCCCTGGTTGACCGCGGCCACGGAGGCGTCGAGCGTCTTCAGGAACGGCACGATCCCGTTGGAGTGCCCGTTGGTGCCCCGGATCAGCGAACCGCGGGCCCGGATGCGGGAGTACGGCAGGCCGATGCCGCCCGCGTGCTTCGAGAGGCGCGCCACCTGGTGGTAGCGGTCGTAGATCGAGTCGAGTTCGTCGAGCGGGGAGTCCAGCAGGTAGCAGGACGACATCTGCGGGTGCCGGGTACCGGAGTTGAACAGCGTGGGGGAGGAGGGAAGGTAGTCGAGCCGGCTCATCAGCCCGTACAGCGCCGCGACCTCGTCCACGGCACGCGGGGAGTCGTCCTCGGCGAGCCCGGACGCGACCCGCAGCATGAAGTGCTGCGGGGTCTCGATGACCTGGCGGGTGTGCGGGTGGCGCAGCAGGTAGCGGCTGTGCAGGGTCCGCAGCCCGAAGTAGCCGAACCGGTCGTCGGCGCCGTCGGCGAGGGAGCGTTCGACCAGGGCGTCCAGGGTGGCGGCGTGCGCCTGGACGAACGCGGCGGTGCGGTCCGCGATCAGGCCCTCGCGGTGGCCGACGGCGACGGACGCGGAGAAGGAGACCGCGCCCTGCCCCGCCGCCTCGTCCGCGACGGCACGGGTCAGCAGCCGGGCGGCGAGCCGGGAGTAGGCGGGGTCCTCGGAGATCAGCCCCGCGGCGGCCTCGGTGGCCAGCGAGTGCAGCTCGGCCTCGTCGGCTCGGGCGCTGCGCCCGCGCAGCGCGGCGGCGGCCACCCGGCCGGGGTCGGTGTCGGGCAGGTCGGCGGTGAGCGCGGTCAGGGTCCGCAGCAGCGCGGTTCCCGGCTCGTCGTGTGCGGTACCGGGGCCGTCGTGTGCGGCTCCCCCGGACTCGGCCGCCTCGGACACGGTCGCTTCGGACACGGCGACCGGGGCCGGATCGGCTGGCGCGATGGTCACGCGGTGCTCTCCCTCGCTCGGCTCGGGGCCGGCGGGGGAGCGGGGGTGGCCGGGCAGCACCGGGCCCGGACAGGGGGCAGCACTGCGTACGGCGTCCACCGGCCCATCCGCGAGGCCCGGACGTCTGGCATCCGGGTCGGTCGAACCGGATGCGCTGTCGGCAGGTCCTCGGACTTGCTCGGGCATGCGCAAAAGCGCACCGAGCACACCGTTGCGGGACAGTTCCGGATTCGCGCCGGATTCCCCTGCGGCGACAGCGAGCACGAGCATACATGTGGGGGCCGCTCGGTGAGGCAGCCCCCAGATGTTGTGTCGGCCGACTCACGTCGAGGCCGTAGGGCGCGTCCTGCGGCCCTCGTGGGAAGAAGGCGGACGTGCCCCGCCGCGCCCCTCGGGAAGGGGGTGCGGCGGGCTGTCCCGGGCCGTCCGAGCGGTCGTTCCAGGGCGTGTTTCGAAAGTGGCGTCGTCCGCCCGAAGGGCGGGGCCCGCGGCGTACGTGGACGATCCTGACAACGTGGCGAGGCGCCGTGCCAGGCGTCGCGGGCCGGACGGGACTTTCGAAAACACGTCCTAGCGGCCGCCACCCTGCGTCGCCGCCGAACTCGGGGACTCGGGCACGGCCGGCGGCAGCTCCACCCGGACACCCGGGTCGCCCGCGTCCGCCGTGTAGTCGGCCGGGGAGGTCTCGTCGACGCCGGCGGGTGCCTTCGCGGCGTTCAGGACGAACGTCAGCACCACCGTCACCACCACGTTCAGCACGAACGCCGTCAGACCGATGTAACCGATCTCGCCGATGCCGGGGATCTTCGTGGACGATCCGCCGAAGTGCGCCTGGGTCGGGCCGGCGACCTCGTACGCGGCGACCGTCCCGTACACCATGCCGACCGCCCAGCCCACGAGCAGCGCCCAGCGGTGGAACCAACGGGTGAACAGGCCGCCGACCAGGGCCGGCATGGTCTGGAGGATCCAGATCCCGCCCAGAAGCTGGAAGTTGATCGCGACCGTCTTGTCCATGGTGAGGACGAAGGCCAGTGCCCCGACCTTCACCAGCAGCGACACCAGCTTGGAGACCCTGGTCTCCTCCTCGGGGGTCGCGTCCGGCTTCAGGAAGTCCTTGTAGATGTTGCGGGTGAAGAGGTTCGCCGCGGCGATCGACATGATCGCGGCGGGCACCAGCGCGCCGATGCCGATGGCGGCGAACGCGACGCCCGCGAACCAGTCGGGGAACATGTTCTCGAACAGCTGCGGAATGGCCAACTGCCCGTTCTCCACCTCGATCCCGGCGGCGATCGCCATGAAGCCGAGGAGCGCCAGCATGCCCAGCATCAGTGAATAGATCGGCAGGATCGTGGTGTTGCGCCGGATCACGTCGCGGCTGCGGCTGGAGAGCGTCGCCGTGATCGAGTGCGGATACATGAAGAGGGCCAGAGCCGAGCCCAACGCCAGGGTGGCGTAAGCCCATTGGCCCGCCTCGCCGGGCGCCAGGGCGCCGGTCGGCTTCCCGCCGGGCGGGCCGGCGAACTTCTCCTCGGCGGCGGCGAAGATGTCGTGGAATCCGCCCAGCTTGATCGGGATGTAGATGATCGCCACCACGATGACCAGGTAGATCAGGCCGTCCTTGACGAACGCGATCAGCGCGGGGGCCCGCAGGCCGGACGAGTAGGTGTACGCGGCGAGCACCGCGAACGCGAGCAGCAGCGGCAGGTCCTTGACGAACCAGTGCGTGTTCTCGCCGCCGCCGACGCCCATCACGTCCAGCACCGCCTGGATGCCGACGAGCTGCAGCGCGATGTACGGCATCGTGGCGAGGATGCCGGTGACGGCGACCGCCAGCGACAGCCCCTTCGAGCCGAAGCGCCCGCGGACGAAGTCGGAGGTGGTCACGTAGCCGTGCCGGTGCGAGACCGACCACAGGCGGGGCAGGAAGGTGAAGATCAGCGGGTACACCAGGATCGTGTACGGCACGGCGAAGAAGCCCGCCGCGCCCGCCGCGTAGATCGCCGCGGGAACGGCGACGAAGGTGTAGGCGGTGTACAGGTCGCCGCCGAGCAGGAACCAGGTGACCCAGGTGCCGAACGACCGTCCGCCCAGGCCCCATTCGTCGAGGCTGGCCTCGTTCTCGGCCCTGCGCCAGCGTGCAGCCAGGAAGCCCATGACCGTGACGGCCGCGAAGAAGAAGACGAAGACGCCGAGCGCGACGCCGTTCACACCGTCCTTCACGCCTGCCCACCCCCCTTGCGGGCGCGCTGGTCGCGCTGCCACAGCTTGTGGGCGATCGCCGTGAGCGCGGTGGAGATCAGCACCCAGAGCATCTGGTACCAGTAGAAGAACGGAATGCCGATGAAGGCGGGATCCACCTTCGCGTACGAACCCACCCAGAGCATCGCGACGAACGGCGCGACGAGACAGAGGGCGATGACCACCCGCACCGGTGTGATCGCGGGCGGCCGTCCGCCCGGGCTCGCGGACACGTCCTTCGGACTTGCTGTCATGCGGCGACTCCGTCCCTCGCTGATCACCTGCCGTGACGCGCAGGAAATCTAGGGGAGGGATTCGGTCACCGTCACCCCCTCATCGCATTTCCGCCCGGAAACGGTTCCCCGGCCGGGTGCACATATTCGGAATATGGTCAGACGTGCGGGAGTCGGGGAGCGCGCGGCATGCGAACCGCCCCTGTGGGGAGGCGCGTTCCACAGGGGCGGTCGGGAGCGTCGGGCGGATCGGGAGGACCGTGAGAGCCGCACCGGCCGCAGGTGTCGGACGGGCCGCGAGGAGCAACGGGCCGCAGGGGGGCGAACGGGACGCAGGGGGCGAACGGGACGGTCAGTCCATCGGTCGCTTCAGGCGCGCCACGAACTTGTACCGGTCGCCCCGGTAGACCGAGCGCACCCATTCCACCGGTTCGCCCCGCCCGTCCAGCGAATGCCGGGACAGCATCAGCATCGGCAGGCCCACGTCCGTACCGAGCAGCCCCGCCTCGCGCGGCGTGGCGAGCGAGGTCTCGATGGTCTCCTCGGCCTCGGCCAGCCTGACGTCGTACACCTCGGAGAGCGCGGTGTAGAGCGATGTGTACTTCACCAGCGAACGGCGCAGCGCCGGGAAGCGTTTGGCCGAAAGGTGGGTGGTCTCGATCGCCATCGGCTCTCCGCTGGCGAGCCGCAGCCGCTCGATCCGCAGCACCCGGCCGCCGGTCGTGATGTCGAGCAGCCCGGCGAGCGTGTCGTCGGCCGTGACATAGCCGATGTCCAATAGTTGGGACGTCGGTTCCAGTCCCTGGGCGCGCATGTCCTCGGTGTACGAGGTGAGCTGGAGGGCCTGCGAGACCTTCGGCTTGGCCACGAAGGTGCCCTTGCCCTGGATGCGCTCCAGTCGGCCCTCGACGACCAGTTCCTGGAGCGCCTGACGCACGGTCGTGCGCGAGGTGTCGAACTCGGCGGCCAGGGTCCGCTCCGGCGGGACGGGGGTGCCGGGGGGCATGGTGTCCGTCATGTCGAGGAGATGCCGCTTCAGTCGGTAGTACTTCGGGACGCGCGCCGTCCGTGTGGCCGCGCCCGTCTCGTTCTCCGTACTGCCCCCGTCGGCGCCCATGGCTCGCCTTCCCGACTGCTGCGCTGCTGCCGTCACCGGTTCCTCCGTCTGTCGCGGCTCACATGGTGGCACGGTCCGGTCACGGGTCGTCGTCCTTGGTGAGATGTCGGTCCTGTAACGGACGCGAGTGCACTTCTTGTACACCCTTGACACCCTTAAAGGTCTAGGCCAAGCTCCCGGTGCTGGTCTAAACCATTAAAGACCAGGTCCAGCCCCGCTGTACCCGTCGCACGTCTTCGCGGTGGTGGGCGGGGTTGCGGTGTCCCTGAGGAGGGTTTGGCGTGAAGCGCGAGCTCATCGCGGCGACAGGCGTCGCGGGCATGATCGGCCTCGCGGCGTGCGGGTCGGACGAGGGCGGCAAGGGCGGCGAGAAGGCCGGGGCGGACGGCGACAAGGGCACGTCAGCGGCCTCACCGACGGCGCCGTGAAGGGATGACGCTGCCTCATGAACACCCCGACCTCCGCCACGGACGCCCTCACCCGTGACGCCCTCGCCGTTCTCCAGCCCGGATTCACCGGCACCACCGCCCCGGACTGGGTGCTGCGCAGGGTCGACGAAGGGCTGGCCTCCGTCGCGCTGTTCGGCCGCAACGTCCGGACGCCCGAACAGGTCACCGCGCTCACCGCCCGGCTCAGGGCCGAGCGCGAGGACCTCCTCGTGGCGATCGACGAGGAGGGCGGTGACGTCACCCGGCTGGAGGTCCGCATCGGCTCTTCCTTCCCCGGCAACCTCGCGCTCGGGTACGTCGACGACGTGGACCTCACCCGCGCGGTCGCCCAGGAGCTGGGCCGCCGGCTCGCGGCGTGCGGCGTCAACCTCAACTGGGCCCCGTCCGCCGACGTCAACTCCAACCCGGACAACCCGGTCATCGGCGTACGCGCCTTCGGCGCCGACACCCGGCTCGTCGCCCGGCACACCGCCGCCTACATCGAGGGCCTCCAGGCGTCCGGAGTCGCCGCCTGCACCAAGCACTTCCCCGGACACGGCGACACCGCGATCGACTCGCACCACGCGATGCCCCGCATCGACGTGGACCTGGAGACCCTGCACGCCCGGGAGCTGGTGCCCTTCCGCGCCGCCATCGAGGCCGGCTCCAAGTGCGTGATGAGTGCGCACATCCTGCTGCCCGCGCTCGACCCGGACCGCCCCGCGACGGTCAGCCGGCGGATCCTCACCGGCCTGCTGCGCGAGGAACTCGGCTACGACGGCCTGATCGTCACCGACGCCGTCGAGATGCGGGCCATCGCCGGGACCTACGGCATCGAGCGCGGCTCCGTCCTCGCCATCGCCGCCGGGGCCGACGCGCTGTGCGTCGGCGGCGGCCTGGAGGACGACCGCACCGTGCTGCTGCTGCGCGACGCGCTGGTCACGGCGGTGCGCAGCGGTGAACTCCCCGAGGAGCGGCTCGCGGACGCGGCCGCACGGGTGCGCGCCCTCGCGTCCTGGACCCGGAACGCGAAGGAGGCCGGTTCGGAATCGGGTGCGGCAGCGCAGGAGGGGAGCGCGTCCGGCACCGGGGCCGGTTGCGGCATCGGCCTGGTCGCCGCCCGCCGCGCGGTGCGCGTGACCGGCTGTGCCCAGCCGCTGACCGGGCCCGCCCACGTCGCCTCGTTCACCCCCGCGTCGAACATCGCGGTCGGCGACGAGACGCCCTGGGGCGTGGCGGTCGAGCTGGACCGGCTGGTGCCCGGCACGCGGACCGGCACGTACGGCCGCGACACCGAGGAGCCCGTGGACGCCGTGGTGCGGGCGGCGGGGGAGCGGCGCATCGTCGTGGTGGTCCGCGACGCCCACCGCCACGCCTGGATGGGGGAGGCCCTGGACACCCTGGTCGCGCAGCGCCCCGACACGGTCGTGGTCGAGATGGGCGTTCCGCAGGCACCCCCCAGGGGCGCCCTGCACATCGCCACGCACGGCGCCGCCCGCGTCTGCGGCCAGGCGGCCGCGGAGATCATCGCGCGGGGCGGCGCGGAGGGCTGAGGCCGAGGCGTGGTGCGGGGCGAAGAGGTGCGCCGCACCCCTGGACCCGTACGACGTCCGCGCGCACGGGCTGCCCGTGCGCGCGTGCCGTGCCGGTCCACATGTCAGGAGGCCCGGAGCAGCCATCGCGGGTGCTCCGGGCCTCCTGACGACCGGCGCCGCCGCGAGGTGACTACAGCCCCTGCCAGGACGGCTTGGTCGCGTACGTGGTACGGAAGTAGTCCGCCAGCTTCAGCTTGGACGCGGCGGCCTCGTCGACCACCACCGTCGCGTGCGGATGCAGCTGCAGTGCCGAGGCCGGCACGATCGAGGCCACCGGCCCCTCCACCGTCTGCGCCACGGCGTCCGCCTTGCCCTCGCCGGTGGCGAGCAGGATCGCGTGGCGGGCCTCCAGGATGGTGCCGATGCCCTGGGTGATCACGTGGTGCGGCACCTGGGAGACGTCGTCGTCGAAGAAGCGCGCGTTGTCGATCCGGGTCTGCTCGGTGAGCGTCTTGATCCGGGTGCGGGACGCGAGCGAGGAGCACGGCTCGTTGAAGCCGATGTGGCCGTCGGTGCCGATACCGAGGAGCTGGATGTCGACCCCGCCGGCCTCGGCGAGCGCCTTGTCGTACGCCTCGCAGGCGGCCGGGATGTCCTCGGCGGAGCCGTCGGGGCCCATGAAGGACTCCTCGGACAGGCCGAGCGGTTCGACCACCTCGCGCAGCACCACGGAGCGGTAGGACTCCGGGTGGCCCGCGGGCAGTCCGACGTACTCGTCGAGCTGGCAGATGCGGGCGCGCGAGACGTCCACGGCGCCGGAGCGGACCTTCTTTGCCAGCGCGCGGTAGATGGGCAGCGGGGTGGAGCCGGTGGCAACGCCGAGAAGGGCGTCGGGCTTGCGGCTCAGCAGGGCGCCGATGGCCTCCGCGATGAGTTCGCCGCCTGCCGTGCCGTCCGGGACGATGACAACTTCCACGCTGGGCCTGCCGATCTGAAGAGCCGTACAAGTGGTGTAGACCAATCAAGCTTCCAATCTAGCAGAAGCGGGCGACGCGGACACGGCCGGAACAAGGCGTGGACACGGCGGCCGCGCCCTCCCGGCCGCACCCCGTCGGCGGGGCTCCGCGCCCCCGCTCTCTCCTGCTCCGGTGCCGACCTGCAGCACGGCCCGCTCGCCATGGTCGCCAACGTCTCCCCGCTGATCGCCGTCGTCCCCGGCGGCCGGGGCGGCGAGGCGCTGCGCCCGGTCCTGGACCGGCTGCGGGCCCGTGGCGCGGACCTCGTCGTGGTCGGCCCCGAGGCGCGGGTGGCGGAGGCGTCCGCGGGATTCGTGCTGCCGACGGCCGGAGTCGTCGAGGAGGTCCAGCCGGTGCTGGAGATCCTGACGCTGCAGAGGCCGGCGTACGAGGTGGCGATCGCGCGCGGCCAGGACCCGGACGCGCCCCGCGCACTGGCCAAGATCACCGAAACCGCTGACACGTCCCACCGGGTGCCGCGCCGGGGAACACCTGCGCCACCAGGGCCCCGGAAACACCCGCGGGCCGCGGCGCCGGGACGGGACCCTCGGCCCGTCCGGCACCGCAGCCCGGAATGTGACCGCCCGGCGGACGGTCCGCTCGGCCGGCGGTGTGCGGTGCCGTCGGCCGGGAGAGGCGCCCGCGCGGTCAGGGCAGAGAGCGCGGATGCCTCGGTCCGCCCTCCTGTGCGGGGAGAGCGGAAGTCCTGTCCTCAGCATTGTGGACTAGACCATTCGCCGTGTCCATCCATCGGAGGACCGCAATTCGACGGGCCCGTTTTCTTCCACGTACGACGGGGTCGTCCGGTTCGGACCCATGTCCGATGCGCGGGTACGCTCGCACACGTGCCCTCCATGAACGACCTCGTCCGCCAGCACACAGCCCTCGGTGACACCGACCTGGAGTGGCTGCATCTGCTGGTCTCGGAGTGGCAGTTGCTCTCCGACCTGTCCTTCGCCGACCTCGTGCTGTGGGTCCCCACCCGTGACGGCACCCGGTACGTGTCCGTGGCCCAGATGCGGCCCAACACCGGACCGACCTCCTACCAGAACGACATGGTGGGCCACCTCGTGCCGCGTGGTCGCCGGCCGATGCTGGACGTGGCGCTGGACGAGGGCCGGATCGTGCGCGAGGGCGACCCGGAGTGGCGCGAGGAGGTCCCGGTACGGGTGGAGTCCATCCCCGTGCGCCGGGAGGGCCGGGTCCTCGGAGTGATCGCCCGCAACACCAACCTGCTCACCGTGCGCACGCCGTCCCGGCTGGAGCTCACCTACCTCCAGTCGGCCTCCGACCTGGCCCAGATGATCGCCGCCGGGACCTTCCCGTTCCCCGACCAGCAGGTCGACATGGACGCCTCGCCCCGCGTCGGCGACGGGCTGCTCCGGCTCGACGCCGACGGGTTCGTCCAGTACGCCAGCCCCAACGGCCTCTCCGCGTACCACCGCCTCGGTCTCGCCTCCGACCTGGTCGGCCAGCACCTGGGCTCGATCACCGCCGAACTCGCCCCGTCCCGGGGGCCGGTGGACGAGGCCCTGGTCAAACTGGCCAGTGGCTACGCGCCCCGTGAGTTCGAGGTCGAGGGCGCGGGCGGGGTGATCCAGCTCCGCGCCATCCCGCTCAAGCCCAAGGGCGTCCGGATCGGTTCCCTGGTCCTTCTGAGGGACGTCACCGAACTGCGCCGCCGCGAGCGGGAGCTGATCACCAAGGACGCCACCATCCGGGAGATCCACCACCGGGTGAAGAACAACCTCCAGACCGTCGCGGCCCTGCTGCGGCTCCAGGCCCGCCGGATGGACTCGGTCCGCGGGCGCGAGGCCCTCAACGAGGCGGTGCGACGCGTCGGTTCGATCGCCATCGTCCATGAGACGCTGTCTCAGAATCTGGATGAGCGGGTGGAGTTCGACGAGATCGCCGACCGGGTCATCGCGATGGTCGCGGAGATCTCTCCGGGCAAGGTCACCTGCCGCCGCACGGGGCGCTTCGGCATCCTCGACGCCGAGGTGGCCACCCCACTGGCGATGGTGCTCACGGAGGTTCTGCAGAACGCGCTGGAGCACGCCTTCACGCTCGCGGAGCACGGCACGGTGGACGTGTCCGCGGTGCGTGGCGGCACCTCCGTCGAACAGCGGCTGCTGATCACGGTTCAGGACGACGGATGCGGTCTGCCCGAGGGGTTCGACCCGCAGAGCGCCGGCAATCTGGGCCTGCAGATCGTGCGGACGCTGGTGGAGGGGGAGCTGGGCGGGACGTTCGGCATGGTCCCGGCTCCCGAGCGTGGCACGCAGGTCGTCCTCGACATCCCGGTCCGGTCCCACAAGTAGACCCGCCGCCGCGGTCAGGGCCGCGGTGATACGGCAGCGAGCCCGGACCGTGGGGCACGGTCCGGGCTCGCTGTTCATGCATGCGCTTTGGGGGGTACTGCGCGCTGCGACTCGGGGGCGGGGTTGTGCGTACGCGCTGTACGCGCCGCCGGGCTGAGGCTCGTAGCGGTGGCGTCGGCTCAGGCGCTGGCGTTACGCGCCCGGTTGCGAGCGGCACGGCGCTTCATCGCGCGGCGCTCGTCCTCGCTGAGGCCACCCCAGACACCGGAGTCCTGGCCGGACTCGAGCGCCCACTGCAGGCACTGCTCCATGACGGGGCAGCGACGGCAGACGGCCTTGGCTTCCTCGATCTGCAGCAGCGCAGGACCGGTGTTGCCGATGGGGAAGAACAGCTCGGGGTCTTCCTCACGACAAACGGCGTGGTGACGCCAGTCCATGGCTGCTACCTCTCCTTGGTATTGCATACAGTGCTTGTGAATGTGAACGCTTTCACGAATCCCCCCGCAGGCAACGGTCCGACGCCCAGATGAACTGGTTGTGGTCTGTGGAATGAGGAGGGGTTCTGGCTCTCAGCGGAGGCTGTTGTTGCGGGCCGTCCCGATCGCCATGTAGAGATTCGCAAACCTCGGCGACGGATACAACCCCTTCTGGAAAGTTTTTTTTGATTCCTCGGTGTCGACTAGGTCACAGCCGTACTTCTATGGGGTGGAGTCCAGCCCAAACGTTCGACTTAAAGGACTTTGAGCCCTTCCACTCACACAATCACACGCAGTGCACGGCGTACGCCTGTGAACGTCACACTCGTGCGCACCCCCAGATGGTCTCCGTCCATCTGGAAAGGGAGGGGTGCCTTTGAATGCAAGGTGAAGTCCGTGAGGTCGTGGAGGGCGACGGCGTGCTTGCCGCGAGGGCCCTTCTCGGGGCTCGATGTGAGCAACTGGGTGGCGTAACGGGCGACCGCCGAGGTGGAGAGCCGCTTGAGTCCGAGCACGTCCAGACCGGTGTCGAAGGAGGCTGCGGGCGAGGCGTATATGGGGCGGTTCCCCAGGTAGGTCCAGGGGGACGCGTTCGAGATTATGGACAGCGCGAGATCGCCGACCGGCTCCAGGCCGGGGGCCTCCAGTGTGATCGTTCCGTGCCGACGGTGCGGTTCCTGCAGGAATTGCCGGACCACCTGGCGCACGTACAACGCGTGCGTCGATCGTTTCCCGAGTTCGCGTTTTTGTTCGACCCGGCCGACCACGCTCGCGTCGAATCCGAGCCCGGCACAGAAAGTGAACCAGCGTTCAGGGGCGGATTCGTCCTCGGTGCCCGGGGTGCCGGCCGCGAGTCCGAGGCCGACGGTGCGTTCGGTGCGGTTGGCGAGCGCGTCCAGGATCGCGCCGGTCGCCTCGACCGCGTCGTTCGGCAGGCCCAGGGCGCGCGCGAAGACGTTGGTGGAGCCGCCGGGGACCACCGCGAGCCGGGGCAGGACGTCCAGGTCGGGGCCGTTGTGGAGCAGGCCGTTGACGATCTCGTTGACCGTTCCGTCGCCGCCCAGCGAGACCACGAGGTCGATCTCCCCGCAGTCCGCGGCCTCCCGGCCGAGGTCCCGGGCGTGCCCCCGGTACTCCGTGGTCACGGCCTCCAGCTTCATCTCGCTGGCCAGGGCGTGGATGAGCACGTCACGGGTCCGCGCACTGGTGGTGGTAGCAGCTGGGTTGACCACGAGAAGTGCGCGCATGACGGCCAGAGTACCCACCTGGCGGTATGGCCCTGAAGCCCCAACCCATGGCCTTACGCTCGGTGACGGGCCGCGCGCGGTGGGCGGAGCGGCGCCCGTGTTCCCGTGTCGTTCGCCACCCCGGCTTCGCCTTCGCGGGGTCGGGATGCCAATCTGCAAGGGTGAGTACTCAGCAGAACGCGCCCGACTCGTCGCCCTCGTCGTCGCTCTCGCCGTCGGCCGCGTCGGCGAAGCCGAGCAGGATCACGCTCGTGGCGGCACTCACCGGCCTGGAGGGGGTGGCGCTCGTCCTCGGCGGGATCTACATGCTGGTGATGGGGCTGCTCGGAGACCCCGAGAGCTCGCAGCAGGCGGAGATGGGCGGCCTCACGCTGATCGCGCTGGGTCTGATTCCGCTGATCGCGGCGCGCGGACTGCTGCTGCGCCGCAGCTGGAGCCGGGGCCCCGCACTGATCACGCAGGTCATGGGGCTCCCGGTGGCCTGGACGCTGCTGAGGTCCCACGGGGCGCTGATCCCGACCGGGATCGTGCTCGCCGCGGTGGTGGTGACCTCGCTCTACCAGCTCCTTCGCCCCACGACGATCGACGAGCTCGGCATCCGCCGCCCGGGCACCACGTCCCCGGACGCCTGAGCGGGATCCGGGGACGGGTCCCGCAGGGGGACGGAGGCCGGCGGACACCGGGCCCGGCCGTACGCCCTTACGGCCCGGGGCGATAAGGGGGGCGGATCGGGCCCGTCGTCATGCGGCTTCGAGCGCGGGGCGGAGGACCGTCACTCCTCGACGAGCAGGCGTTCGCGCAGTTGGGCCAGGGTGCGGGCCAGCAGCCGCGAGACGTGCATCTGGGAGATGCCGACCTCCTGGGCGATCTGCGACTGGGTCATGTTGCCGAAGAAACGCAGCAGCAGGATCCGCTTCTCGCGCGGCGGGAGGTCCTCCAGCAGCGGCTTGAGCGACTCCCGGTACTCGACGCCCTCCAGCGCCTCGTCCTCGGACCCGAGCGTGTCCGCGACGGCGGGCGACTCGTCGTCCGTGTCCGGCACGTCCAGCGAGAGCGTGCTGTACGCGTTGGCCGATTCCAGGCCCTCCAGCACCTCTTCCTCGGAGATGCCCAGGCGCTCGGCCAGTTCGTGCACCGTCGGCGAGCGGCCGTGCAGCTGGGAGAGCTCGGCGGTCGCCGTGGTGAGCGACAGCCGCAGCTCCTGGAGCCGACGCGGCACCCGGACCGCCCAGCCCTTGTCACGGAAGTGGCGCTTGATCTCGCCGACGACCGTGGGGGTCGCGTACGTCGAGAACTCGACGCCGCGGTCCGGATCGAACCGGTCCACCGACTTGATCAGGCCGATCGTGGCGACCTGTGTCAGATCGTCGAGCGGCTCGCCGCGGTTGCGGAACCGGCGGGCCAGGTGCTCCACGAGCGGCAGATGCATCCGCACCAGCTGATTGCGCAGCTCCGCCCGCTCGGGCGAACCGTCGGGAAGAGCGCGCAGTTCGACGAAGAGCGCCCGCGCCCCGCTGCGGTCCTGTGGATCGTGGTGCCCGTGCTCGCTCATCTGGCCTGCCCGCTCCGCCTGCGACTGCTCCACCGCGGCCGTACGGCCCGCGGGCCCGTCCGCCCCGTCCTCCGGATGGGGAAGGGCCTGCTGTTCCGGGATGCCTGCCGCACGCACCACCCCTGGTCGGATCGTCTCGTCCCGCACCGGACCGTCCCCGTTTCCGTTGCTCACGCCGGCCCGGGTCCCGCGCCGCGCTGTTTGTAGAGGCTGATGCTGACCGTACGGTCGTCCTCCACCGAGGAGTCGACCTTCCCGGCCAATGCGGAGAGCACCGTCCAGGCGAAGGTGTCTCGCTCCGGCGCCCGGCCGTCCGTGGTCGGTGCCGACACCGTCACCTCCAAGGAATCCTCGATGAGCCGGAAGACGCAGCTGAGGACGGAGCCCGGCACGGCCTGCTGGAGCAGGATCGCGCAGGCCTCGTCGACCGCGATGCGAAGATCCTCGATCTCGTCGAGCGTGAAGTCCAAGCGTGCAGCGAGGCCGGCCGTGGCCGTACGCAGCACCGACAGGTAGGCACCCGCAGCCGGCAGCCGGACCTCTACGAAGTCCTGATTCCCGGGCTCGCCTGCGATCTGGGACACCCTCACCTCCAAGGTGGCACAAACTCTTCCGAGGATCCGGGAAGGGCACCCCGGAGCCATGTCGTACGTCTTCGGTTCTGGCCCGGCGACGCTATCGCGATCCATGATGCCGTGTCGTCGAACCCCCGGGCTCTGGCGACGGATCACGATCGGACAGGACCCGGCTCATGGCCGTCACTCATAGTAAGTCAATGGCCACACGCGGTGCCTAGGGGTCTGTGGCGATCGATTACGGACAACCGGCGCCGCTTTGACGTACCCGGGCGTCAGACGATCGAACCGTCCGCGTAGCACCAGCGCCAGCTCTCGCCCGGTTCGAAGCTCCGCATCACCGGATGCCCGGTCTCCTCGAAATGCCCCGTGGCATGCCGCAGCGGGGACGAGTCGCAGCAGCCGATGTGGCCGCAGACCAGACACAGCCGCAGATGCACCGGTTGCGTGCCCGCCACGACGCACTCCGGGCAGGTCTCGCTCAGAGGCTCCGGCTCGGGGTGCGGCAGCGCGAGCACATGCGAGCAGTCACTCATGATGGTCAGGTTACGTCGGATGCGAGGACCGTGGACATGGATGTACTGCCGCTGGTCGCGGCGAGTGCCGCCGTCGCGGGGGCGGCCCGCCGCACCCCCGTGCCGGCCCCCCTGCTGCTGGTGACGGTGGGGCTCATCGCCTCGTACGTGCCGGGGGTGCCGTCGTACACCCTGGACGCGGACATCGTGCTGCCGCTGCTGCTGCCGCCCCTGCTCTACACGGCGGCCGTCGACAGCTCGTACCTCGATCTGCGGGCCAACGTGCGGCCGGTCGCGCTGCTCTCCGTCGGCTACGTCCTCTTCGCGACCGTGGCGGTCGGCTGGCTCGCGTACCTCGTGGTGCCCGGCCTGCCGCTCACCGCCGCGTTGGTGCTCGGCGCGGTCGTCGCCCCGCCGGACGCGGTCACGGCCGCCGCGATCGCCCGGCGGGTCGGCCTGCCCAGCAGGGTCACGACGATCCTCCAGGGCGAGTCCCTGGTGAACGACGCCACCGCGATCACCGCGTACAAGGTGGCCCTGGCCGCCGCCGTCGGCGAGGGCATGAGCTGGGGCGCGGGGATCGGCGAGTTCCTGGTGGCCGCGATCGGCGGGGTCGTGGTCGGCCTGGCGCTGATGGTGCCGCTGCACTGGCTCCGTACGCACCTCAAGGAAGCCCTGCTGCAGAACACGCTGTCGCTGCTGATTCCCTTCGTGGCGTACGCGGTGGCCGAGCGCGTGCACGCCTCGGGGGTGCTCGCCGTCGTCGTCGTCGCGCTCTACCTGGGTCACCGCGCCTGGCAGGTCGACTTCGCGACCCGGCTCCAGGAGGCGGCCGTCTGGAGGATGGTCGCGTTCGTCCTGGAGTCCGCCGTCTTCGCGCTGATCGGGCTCCAGCTGCCCTTCGTCCTGAAGGGTCTCGGCGCGTACGCCGTGACGGACGCGCTGCTGTACGCGGTGGCGGTGTTCGCGGCCGTCGTCGTGGTCCGCTACGTCTGGGTCTTCCCGGCCACGTACCTGCCCCGGTGGCTGTCGAAACGGATCCGCGAGCGCGAACCGGACACCGACTGGAAGGCGCCCACGATCGTCGGCTGGGCCGGGATGCGCGGGGTCGTCTCACTTGCCATCGCGTTCTCCATCCCCCTGCTGACGGCCGAGGGGCAGGCGTTCCCGGCCCGGAACCTGGTGCTGTTCCTGACCTTCACCACGGTCATCGGCACCCTGGTCGTCCAGGGGCTCACCCTGCCGCTGCTGGTGCGTGCGCTGAGGCTCCCGGCCCGGGACGCGACCGCCGAGACCCTGGCCGAGGCCCAGGCGCAGAGCGAGGCGTCCGCCGCCGCCGAGGCCCGGCTGGACGCCCTGCTCGGCGACCCCCGCAACGCGCTGCCGGGGCCGCTCACCGACCGTCTGCGCGCCGTCCTGGAACGGCGTCGCAACGCCGTGTGGGAGCGGCTGGGCGCGACCAACCCGGTGACCGGGGAATCGGTGGACGACACGTACCGGCGCCTGGCGGGGCAGACGCTCGACGCCGAGCGCGCGGTCTTCGTGCGGCTCAGGGACGAGCGGCGGATCGACGACGAGATGCTCCGCACCCTGCTGCGACGGCTCGACCTGGAGGAGGCGGCGGCCTACCGCGAGGAGTCGGGCACGGCGTGAGCGGACGGGGAGGGCCTGAGGGGAGACCCGCGCCCGCCCGGCCGGAGCGGCCGTCAGGGGCGGCCCGTGACGACGGCCACGACCGTCGCCCCCGCCGGCAACGCGCCCTCCTCGGCCAGCGTGGTGAGCGCGAACAGCAGCTTGGCGACGTAGAGCCGTTCGACGGGCAGTCCGTGCCGCTGCTCGAAGTCGTCCGCGAACGCGTGCAGCTCCGAGGTCGTACGGGCGTAGCCCCCGAAGTGGAAGCGCCCGTCCAGCGACCACGCCCCCGAGGGCCCGCCGAACGCCTCTCGTTGCAGCTCCCGCACCGCGTCGCCGAGGAAGCCCCCGCGCAGCACCGGGACCCCGAGCGCCCGTTGTCCCGGCGCCAGACCCGCGGCGAGACCGGCGAGGGTGCCTCCGGTGCCGCAGGCCACCGCGACCACGTCGGCCCGCCCGCGCAGCTCGCGCCCCAGCACGGCGCAACCTCGCACGGCCAGGGCGTTGCTGCCGCCCTCCGGGACGACGAAGCACTCCCCGAAGGAGCGGCGCAGCCCGGCCAGGACCTCCGGGTCGCTCTTCGCGCGATAGGTCGCGCGGTCCACGAACCGCAGCGTCATCCCGTCCGCGGCGCACCGGGCGAGCGAGGGGTTGAGGGGGCGGTCGGCCAGTTCGTCGCCGCGTACCACCCCGATGGTGGGGAAGCCGAGCAGCCGCCCGGCGGCGGCGGTGGCGCGCAGGTGGTTGGAGTACGCCCCGCCGAACGTCAGGACGGTGCGCCCGGCGGCGGCCCGCAGGCTGGGGGCGAGCTTTCGCCATTTGTTGCCCGGCAGATCGGGGTGGATCAGATCGTCCCGCTTGAGCAGCAGCCGCACGCCCCGGCGGGCGAACCGGTCGTCGTGGGCCTCCTCCAGGGGGGAGGGCAGCCGGGGCCGCAGGAGTGCTTCGGGGTCCGTGGGGCGGTTCACCCGTCCATTTGACCAGGCCGGGCCGACGGCCGCCGCGGGGCGTTCCCGGACCGGGCCGAGGGCCCACGCGAGGCGCCGCGTGCACCCGACCGCGGCGGCGGACGTCGCTCCGCCGCCGCGGTGGCGGCACGCTCCCGGGCCGGGCGCCTCACGAGGCCGCTTCGGCGCGGCACTTGAGGCGCACCCCGTTCAGTCCTGGGCGATCCAGAGGTCGGGGCCGAACACCTCGTAGTGGATGTCGGCGGCCGGGACACCCTTGGCCAGCAACTGGGTGCGCACGGCGCGCATGAAGGGCAGTGGGCCGCACAGGTAGGCGTGGGTGCCGGGCGCGACCGCGAAGTCGCCCAGGTCCACCAGGCCGGTGCGGTCGGCGCTGTGGCCGGGCTCCGGGTGCTCGTACCAGAAGTGGGTGGTGGCGTCGGGGAGCTTGCCGGCGAGCGTCACGTGGTCGTCGCGCAGCGCGTGCTCCGCGGGGGAGCGGTCGCCGTGCACGACGGTGACCGGGGCGCTGTGGCCGGTCGCGGCCAGGTGCTCCAGCATGGACAGCATCGGGGTGCAGCCGATACCGGCGGAGGCGAGCAGGAGCGGGGCGTCGGAGTCGTCCAGCACGAGGTCGCCGTACGGGGCGGAGACCCGCAGCCGGTCGCCGACCCGGACCTCGGCGTGCAGGTGGCAGGAGACCTCGCCGTCCGGGGAGCCGCCGCCGTGCACCCGCTTGACGGTGATCGAGCGCAGCGGCGACCCCGGGGCGCTGGAGAGGCTGTACTGGCGTATCTGCCGCGCCCCGTCCGGGAGTTCCACCTGCACGGAGACGTACTGTCCGGGACGGAAGTCGGGCGCGGGCTCCCCGTCGGCCGGGCGGAGCCGGAAGGTGGCGACGTCGGTCGTCTCCTCGGTCCGGCCGACCACCTCCCACTCGCGCCACACGTCACCGTCGACCACGCCCTGCTCCGCGTACAGCCGGGCCTCGCGCGAGATCAGCGCGTTCGCCATGAGCCAGTAGACCTCGTCCCAGGCGGCGGCGACCTCGGGAGTGACCGCGTCGCCGAGCACCTCGGCGATGGCGGCGAACAGGTGCCTGTGCACGATGTCGTACTGGTCGGCGGTGACGCCGAGCGAGGCGTGCTTGTGGGCGATCCGGCCGAGCATCACGTCGGGGCGGGTGTCCGGGTGCGCGACCAGGTGGGTCGCGAAGGCGGCTATGGAGCCCGCGAGGGCCTGGCGCTGGGCGCCGGACGCCTGGTTGCCGCGGTTGAAGAGATCGCGCAGCAGCTCCGGGTGGGCGCTGAACATCTTGCGGTAGAAGAGGTCGGCGATGTCCCCGATGGCCGCTCCCACGGCGGGGAGGGTGGCGCGGACGGTGGCGGTCGACGTCTCGGACAGCATCGATGACTCCTTCGTCTCCTCGGTCGGAGCGACCTCGGCGAGAATCTGAATTGGTATCTCAGATTCGTATTTTTGGGCAGGGGGGAACCAGGCAGGTGGTGCCTGGAGATCTGGGGTGCGGGACGGGGGTGCGTGCGGGCGTGCCGCGGTGCTCCGGTCGGCTCAGCCGGGGGCCGGGCCGATGCCGCTGATGCCGATCAGTACGGGCCCGGTGGGTGAGGCGACGAGTTGGTCGACGGTGATCGGGTCGAGCGAGGCGTAGAAGGCTTCCTCCGCCTGGCGCAGGGCGCCGCGCAGCCGGCAGGCCGAGCGCAGGGGGCACGGGGTGGCGCCCTCGCACTCCACGACGTCGCCCGGACCCTCCAGCTCCCGGACGAGCCCGCCGATCGAGGCGGACCGGCCGGCTCCGGTGAGGCTGAGCCCGCCGCCACGGCCCCGGCGTGCCTCGACGAGACCGAGGTGCTGGAGCCGTGCGACGACCTTCGCGGTGTGCGTGTACGGCACCTGCATGGTCGCCGCCACCTCCCGGGTGGTCGGTGGGTCGTCCTCGTTCTCGACGACCGCGAGGCGCATCAGTACGCGAAGCGCCACGTCGGTGAACTTCGTCAGCCGCATGACCGTCACGGTAGATAAGTTGCATCCGGGATGCAACTTAAGGGCGTCCGCCGACGCCCACCGGAGCCGCCGGACGTCGTGCCCAGTCCACACGCCGATTAGTCACACCCTTTTGTGTAATGGTGCGCGCCCTCGGGTGCTGAAAGGCTTCTTCGCGCAGGTCAGCCGATCATTCGAGAGTCATTCGAGAGGACGACAGATGTCCGTTCGTGAAGAGGTTCAGCACGTGACGTCGCCGCCGCAGCAGAGTCTGGGCACGGCAGCGGCGCGGAACCTCGCGACGACCACCAAGTCCGCCCCGCAGATGCAGGAGATCACCTCGCGGTGGCTGCTGAAGATGCTGCCGTGGGTACAGGTGCAGGGCGGCACCTACCGGGTGAACCGGAGGCTGAGCTACGCGGTGGGGGACGGCCGGGTGACCTTCGTCCAGACCGGTGACCGGGTCGCGGTCGTCCCCGCCGAACTCGGAGAGCTCCCCGCCCTGAGGGGCTTCGGTGACGAGGACGTGCTCGCCGAACTGGCCCGCCGGTGCGAGCAGCAGGACATCGCCGCGGGGCAGGTGCTGGCCGGTGCGGGGGACCCGGCGGACCGCGTCTACCTGCTGGCGCACGGGAAGGTCGAGAAGGTCGGCACCGGCCAGTACGGGGGCGAGACGGCGCTCGGGGTCCACGCCGACGGGGCCTACTTCGGGGACCGCTGTCTGGTCGACGGCGAGGCCGTCTGGGAGTACACGGCCCGTGCGCTCACCGCGTGCACGCTGCTGACGCTGAGCCGCGCGGACGTCCTCAATCTCGCCGAGCGCGCCGATTCGCTCCGTGCGCACCTCACCGGGCTCGTCAACGTTCCGCAGCAGCGCACCAACAAGTACGGCGAGGCGGCGATCGACCTGTCCGCCGGCCATGTCGGCGAGGCCGTGGTCCCGCACACGTACGTGGACTACGAGGTGTCGCCGCGCGAGTACGAACTGAGCGTCGCGCAGACCGTGCTGAAGGTGCACAGCCGGGTCGCCGACCTCTACAACCAGCCGATGAACCAGACCGAGCAGCAGTTGCGGCTCACGGTGGAGGCGCTGCGCGAGCGCCAGGAGCACGAACTGGTCAACAACCGCGAGTTCGGCCTGCTCCACAACTGCGACTACGGGCAGCGGATCCAGCCGCACGACGGCGCACCCGGCCCGGACGACATGGACGAACTGCTCTCGCGCCGCCGCGGTTCGAAGCTCTTCCTCGCCCACCCGCGGGCCATCGCGGCGTTCGGCCGTGAATGCAACAAGCGCGGCCTGGTGCCCGAGAGCGTGGACATCGGCGGACACCACGTACCGGCCTGGCGGGGCGTGCCCATCCTCCCGTGCAACAAGATCCCGATCACCGAGGCCCGGACCACGTCGATCATCTGCATGAGGACGGGTGAGTCGGAGCAGGGCGTCATCGGGCTCCAGCAGTCCGGCATCCCCGACGAGATCGAGCCCAGTCTGTCGGTCCGCTTCATGGGCATCGACGAGCAGGCCATCATCTCCTACCTGGTGACGGCCTACTACTCCGCGGCCGTGCTCGTGCCGGACGCGCTCGGCGTCCTGGAGAACGTCGAGGTCAGCCGCTGGCGGTAGCCGCTCGGCCCTGCCTTCGAACCGCCGTTGTCCGGCAGGTGGCCGTTCGGGGACAGGGCCCGAGGGCTGTCCCGTGATCCGTGGTGGATCGCCGCGCGGCGTCGGATGTGGCGCATCGCAGGGCGCAGGAGCGTTGGCATATCCGGATGTATGCGCAGGCTCCGCAACGCGGCGAGGGACCGCGACTGTCGTGGGGCGCCCGCCAGGGAATACGGGACAGCCCGCAGGGGACCGGGCGGTGGAGCCCGGCACCGGACAACCTCCGCCCCGTGCCGTCGGGCCCGGGGCGGCATCGGGAGGACGACGCCTCAGTGAAGACGCACCACGCAATCCCCTCACCCACCCCCCGGACCCCGGGCGACGACGGTTCGGCCGTTCTCGCGGGCCTGGACGGCGCGGGTCCGGCGGTCTCCGCGGTCTCCATGGACCCGGGCGGCAGCACCCCGGCCGCTGCCGTGCCCTGGGGCGGCGGGGCCCCGGCCGTTTCCGCCGCCCCGCTTCCGGATGCCCTTTCCGTGACGCCGGGCCTGGAGGCCGAGGCTCTTTTGGAACGGACCCGGAGCCTCGTCGATCCGCCGCTGCGTGCCGCCGTCGACTCCTTGCCGGGGTCGATCCGTCGCGTCGCGATGTACCACTTCGGCTGGCAGCGCGCCGACGGCACCCCCGTCGCCGCAGGGGCGGGCAAGGCGATCAGGCCCGCGCTCGTGCTCGCCGCCGCCCGGGCACTGGGCGGCGACCCGCGGCGTGCGGTGCGGGCGGCCGTCGCCGTGGAACTGGTCCACAACTTCACCCTGCTGCACGACGACGTCATCGACGAGGACCGGACGCGCCGTCACCGTCCCACGGCGTGGACGGTCTTCGGCATCCCGGCCGCGATCATCGCCGGTGACGCGATGCTCGCGCTCGCCCAGCGGCTGCTCGCGGAGGACGAAGGTCCGGTCGGGGTCCGTGCCTCGGCACGTCTGTCCGCCTGCGTCGTCGAACTCTGCGCCGGGCAGCAGGCCGACTGCTCCTTCGAGGACTGCGGTCCGGACGAGGTCTCGCTGGACGAGTGCCTGACCATGGCCACGGCCAAGACCGGCGCCCTGCTGGGCTGCGCGTGCGCGCTGGGGGCGTTGTACGCGGGTGCCGGGGAGCGGGTCGTCGGAGCGATGGACGGATTCGGCCGGGAGACGGGACTCGCCTTCCAGATGATCGACGACCTGATCGGCATCTGGGGGGATCCGGAGCGGACCGGAAAGCCCGTAGGGGCGGATCTGGCCGCCCACAAGAAGTCCCTGCCGGTGGTCGCCGCGCTGACCTCCGGTACCCCCGCAGCGGCCGAACTCGCGTCGCTCTACCGGGGATCCATGAGCACGACGGCCGAGGTGGACCGCGCCGCCGATGCCATCGAACGGGCCGGCGGCCGGGACTGGGCCCAGGCGTGCGCGGCGGACCGCATGGCACGCGCGGTCCACCACCTGTCGCGGGCGGTGCCCGATCCGGACCGGGGCGGTGACCTGCTGACCCTGGCGGAGTTCGTCACCCGTCGTACGCACTGAAGAACCGCACGGCGAACGGGGGGAACGGGGGGCGGTGGAAGGCGGGGGACGGGCGACGGGGTACGACGGGCCGGACCGAGGGGGGAGGCGGCGGCCGGGGCCCGTCCGGCGGGCTCGCCTGCTTCCGGGGCGTCAAGGACGCCTACCGCGAGGTGGCCGGCGAGGGGGACGTCCGGGGTGCGAGGCTGATCGCGATCGATGCTGAACGCGATCGGATCGCGCGTCCCGGTGAGGGTCCCGGCCGCGTTCCCGCGCTCATGCCCGTTCCGGGCCCCGCGTCCGTGCCCGGCGGTCTGCGGTCGAATCGTTCCCCGCCTCCGGGGGCTGCTGCCTCCGGGGCTTCCCCCTTGCCGCTCCATTGTTCTACTATCATGCGAACAATGGAGGTTTTCATGAAGCGTAAGAACCTGGGCGGCGCGACCGTCGTCGCGCTGCCGTTCCTGCTGGCGCTCGTGGTCGAACTGGTGCTGTTCGCGGTCCTCCGTGACCGGCTTCCCGAGCAGATCGCCGTGCACTTCCGCCCCGACGGCCGGGCGGATCGGTACATCGGAGGGGAATGGCACGTCGTGGCCGGTTCCGCGCTGTTCGTGGTGATGGGCGCGCTGTGGACCCTGACGTTCGTGCGGGGGAAGCTCTACGGGCGGGCCCACCACCTGATGGTCGCCACCGGATACGCCTTCGCCGGGTTCCTGGGCTGGCTGATGTCCGCCACGCTGCTCGTCAACGTGGACGCCGGTGCGAATGCCCAGGGGGAGGCGCAGGGCGTGTCGCTTCCGATGGGGCAGCTCGCGGTGGCCCTGGCGGTCGCCGTGGTCGCCGGCGGACTGGGGCTGGCGGCGGCCGCGCTCGTGCCCGTACCGGAGCCCCCCGCGGTGGTCCGGGCGCAGGACGGTCCGCGGATCACGCTCGCCGACGGCGAGATCGCCGGATGGGCCCGCAGCGCGGGGAGCTGGTGGACGCCGATGGTCGCGCTCGCGCTCGTGGCCGTCGGGGTCGTGCTGCTGCTCACCTCGGGCTGGACGGCCGCGATTCCGCTGCTGGTCCTCGGTGTGCTGATGGCCGTCTTCGCCCGGCCGTACGTCGTGGTCGACCGGCGCGGCATCACGATCTCGGGGATGCTGCCCTGGCCGCGGCTGAGAGTGCCGCTCGACCGGATCGAGTCCGCCGTCAGCCGGGACATCAACCCCCTTGCGGAGTACGGCGGATGGGGCTACCGCGTCCGGCCGGCGCGGAGCGGGCTCGTGATCCGCTCGGGCGAGGGTGTCGTGGCGGCCCTGGCCGGTGGCCGGGAATTCGCGGTGACCGTCGACGACTCGGCGACCGCCGCCGCGCTCCTCAACGCTCTCATCGACCAGCGACGGGCGGAACGCTGACCATGCTCTTTCGGGTCGATCCCACGTCCACCGTGCCACTCGGCGACCAGATCGCCGCCTCCGTCCGCCGGGCGGTCGCCGACGGCACGGTGACCTCGGGCGAGCGGCTGCCCGCCGCCCGGGTCCTCGCCGAGTCCCTCGGGGTCAACGTCCATACCGTGCTGCGTGGTTACCAGCGGCTTCGCGAGGAGGGACTGATCGAACTACGCCGGGGCCGCGGCGCGGTCGTCACCGGCGGCGCGTCCCCGCACCACGCCCGGCTGCTGGAACGCGTACGCGAAGTGGTCCGCGACGCACGGGAGTTGGGGATGACGGAGGACGAGCTGCTGGCCCTGGTCCGTGCCGCGCTCAACAATCAGTAGGCCGGCCATCCGTCCCGACTCCGTGCGCGACCGGCCCTTTCGCGGTCGTGCCGGCCCGTCCTGCGCCCGTGCCTGCGGGCTGCTCCGCGGTCGTGCCGCTGGGCCGTCTCGTGTCCGTGTCGTCCGGGTGGTGAGGCGGGCGGGGCCACCTCGCCTTGCGGGGTGGCCCCGCTCGTCACCGGTCGGCCGGACCGGACGGCTCAGCCGGAACGGACGTCCCGGGCGGACCGCTCGCCTCGGCCGGGCCGGGCGTCCGTCACGAGGAATGGCGCGCCAGGGCGGCTGCGAAGCCGTACTGCCACAGGGAGTTCACCTGGCTGCGCTCGTTCGCGTTGGGGTACGCGTTGGTGCAGGACGTGCCGGGCCCGCCGCCGGACATCAGCTCGCTGCACGGGCCGGAGTAGTGGTCCGGGAGCCCGAGCACGTGACCGGTCTCGTGGGCGGTCACGCGGGTCGAGTTGTACTGCTGGTTCTGCGCGTAGTCGAGGAAGATGTACCCGTTCCCGTGCCCGTCGGTGCTGGCGTAGGAGCCGCGCGGGTCGTTGCCCTCGTGGTACGTGAAGTCGGGGTTCGAACCTTCCTGGAGCCGCACGTTGGACACCGAGCCGTTCCATATCTGCGCGCTGTTGGCTATCTGGGTGCGGAAGCTCGGCGCGCTCGCCGCGCTGTAGACGACCGTGACCGCCTCGGCGCCCGGGTTCGCGGCCCGCTTCTCGGCGACGGACTTGACGACGGCCTCGAAGAACGCCCTGTTGGCCGCGGCGTCCTCGTGCGAACCGGCCTGTGCGGTGTAGCCGGCCTGGGCCGCCGGTGCGGCGGGGGCGGGGGACGAGGCGATGGCGGGTGCGGTGCCCAGCGCGGCCGCGAGCCCGAAGCCGAGGCCGACCACGGCCGACATGACGGTCCTGGGGTGTCTCATGGGGGGTCTCCTACCGGTTGCCGATGCAGGGAAATCCGTCCGATGAACGGACTCGGACGGTGGCGGTACGCAGAGAGTCTCCGGGAGCGCAAGCCTCGGCGGATGATGTCAACCGGCGATAGCCCGGCCCTATCACCGCCTCCGGTCCCGCCCCTGTCACCGGCTCCGCCCCGGCCCCGGCCGTCCTCCAACTCCCGCGGGAATCATGGGATGTGGAGGTGTACCGGCGTCTGGTGCGACAGCGGCCCGCCGCCCTACGCTCGACGGCATGGAGCTTGAGGTGAGACACCTCAGGGCGCTGTGCGCCATAGCGGACGCGGGCAGCCTGCACCAAGCAGCCCGCAGGCTGGGCGTGAGCCAGCCCTCCCTGACCACCCAGCTGCGGCGGATCGAGAAGACGCTGGGTGCCGAACTGTTCTGCCGCGAACGGACCGGCTGCCGCCCGACGTTGCTCGGCCGCGCCGTCCTCAGCCGGGCCCGCCCCCTGGTCGACGGCATGACCGCCCTGGTCAGCGACGCGAAGGCGGAGGCCGACGCGGTACGGGCGTCCGGCCCCCGGCTGCGTATCGGCAGCACCGCGAGCCGGGTCGTCGGTGGCTGGCTGCGCAGACTGCGGCTCCGGCTGCCCGACACGGACATCTCGCTGCGGGTCGACGTGTCGGCCGGCGCCCTGCTGCGCACGGTCGAGGCCGGTGGGCTCGATGTCGCCTTCGTGCACGAGGTCGAGGGCTGCCCGCTGACCGTTCCCGACGGTCTGACGCAACGCGTACTCCTGGACCGCGAACCGCAGTTCGTCTGCATGGCCCGGGACCACCCCGCCGCCGCCCGGTCCGTCGTCGACCTCGGGGACCTGGCCGCGGACCGGTGGATGGTCGACCCCACGGTGGACGGCGAGTGGGACGGGCTGCGCCGGGTGCTCGACGATGCGGGCCTCGCGCCGACCATCCTGCACGGCGACTACCTCACCGCCGCGTCGCTGGTCGTGCTCGGCGAGGCGGTCGCCCCGTGCCAGCCCACGTCCGGGCCGCGCGACGACATGGCGATCCGCCCCCTGCGCGACGACCCCCTCGCCGTGCGGCTGCTGCTGGTGTCCCGGCCCGGCGCCGACACGGAGACGGTGTACGCGGAGCTGGAGGCGGCCTACCGCGAGGCGGCCCACCGGGCGGCCGGGTACCGCCAGTGGCTGCTGCGCAACCGCAGCCCGCTCGTCCGCGCGCCCTGAGCGTCCGCGGCCGAGTCCGCCGGGGTCGGAACGCGGCAGCGAACCCCTGCCCACCTGCGGTGGGGAGCCCACGAACACGCCGGCCCCACCGCGGGCGCCCGAAGACGGCCGCGGCCCCTCGCCGCGTCGTCGGAACGCACGCGTGCATCCGGTATGCGGGTGCCCCCGCCTTGCGACGCAGCACGTCCGACGCCGCGCGCTGATCCACCACGGACCACGGGACAGCCCTTAGCGTTGGCCCATGGCCGAACTGCTGCTGCACCTCACCGAAGGCCCCTTGTGGGAGGCGGCCCGCGGGATCGGGACGTACGAGATGTCCACCCGTGGCCGCACCCTGCACGAAGAGGGCTTCATCCACTGCTCGCTGCCGCACCAGCTCGACGGGGTGGCCGAGATGCTGTACGGCGCCGGAAGCCGGGCCGGGGCCAGTGACCAGGACCTGGTGGTCCTCGTCATCGACCCGGACCGGCTTCCGGTCCCCGTACGGTACGAGCCCGCCGTGCCCGGCGGTGAGGACTTCCCGCACATCTACGGACCGGTCCCCGTGGACGCCGTCGTGGAGGTGCGCCCCTGGCCGCGCGAGGAGGGCGAGCACGCGTGAACCCCTCGGACCGCACCGGCACCACCGCCCCGCGTTCCTCCGCCCCCGCCGCGCCCGTCATCGCCGTCACCGGCGCGAGCGGTGCGGTCGGCGGGCGCGTCGCGCGACGCCTCGCGCGCGCCGGAGTGCCTCAACGCCTGCTCAGCCGCGATCTGTCGCGGCTGCCCGACCTGCCCGGCGCCGTGGCCGCGCCGCCCGCCGCCTACGGGGACGGGGAGGCCATGCGTCTCGCCCTGGCCGGGGCGCACACCCTGCTCCTCGTCTCGGCGCACGAGAGCCCCGACCGGGTCCGCGAGCACACCACGGCCGTGGACGCGGCGGTGGCCGTCGGCGTCGAACGGATCGTGTACGTCTCCTTCCTCGGCGCCGCACCGGACGCCACGTTCACGTTCGCCCGGGACCACTGGCACACCGAGGCGCACATCCGGGTCGCCGACGTCCGCCACACCTTTCTGCGCGACAGCCTGTACCTGGCCGCGCTCCCCGCGATGACCGGCCCCGACGGCGTCCTGCGCGGTCCGGGCGGCGACGGCCGGGTGGCGGCGGTGGCGCACGAGGACGTCGCGGACGCCGCGGCCGCCGTACTGCTCGCCGACACCGAGAGCGACGGGACCCGCCACGACGGCGCCGCCTACGACCTCACCGGTCCCGAGGCGTTCACCCTCGCCGAGGCCGCCGAACAACTCGGCCGGGCCACCGGCCGGACCATCACCTACGTGCCGGAGACCCGCGAGGAGGCGTACGCCTCACGGGCGCGGTACGGCGCCGAGGACTGGGAGGTGACCGGCTGGGTGACGTCGTACGAGGCCATCGCGGCAGGCGAGATGTCCGCGGTCTCGGACGCCGTGCCGGCCCTCACCGGCCACCCGGCGATGGACCTGGCGACCTATCTGAGGGAACATCCGGAAAGCTACCGGCACTTGCTGCTGTCGGACTGACCGCACTGCGCGGAAGCCGGAACGGGGCGGAGGGACCACGAGCGATGCGTACGGAAACACCGTGGGGCCCCTGGGACCCGCTCCCGCTCGCCGAGGCCGCCCGCCTGTTCTCCCCGCTGCGCACCCCCTGGTGGCGAGGCGGCCCACCGGGCGGCCGCGCGCCTGGCCGGCCGAGGCGATGACCCTGACCGAGGGCGCCGACCACCCATGGGTGACGCGTCTGGGGACCCGTGACGCGGATTGACGCCGCCCGTCGACGTGGCCGTCGGCCCGTTCCCCTCCGCGCCTCAGCCCGCGTCGTGCGCCTCGCGCAGCGCGGCGATGTCCAGCTTCTTCATGGTCATCATCGCCGCGGTGGTACGCGCCGCTCGCGCGGCGTCCTGGTCGGCGAGCAGGTCGATCAGCACCTCGGGGGTGACCTGCCAGGAGACGCCGTAACGGTCCTTCAGCCAGCCGCAGGGGCCTTCTTCGCCCCCGTCGGCGAGCCGGCTCCAGTAGTAGTCCACCTCGTCCTGGTCCGCGCAGCCGATCTGGAACGAGACGGCCTCGTTGAACGTGAATTCCGGCCCGCCGTTCACCCCGACGAACCTCTGGCCGTTGATCTCGAACTCGACCGTCATGACCGACCCCGCGGGCCCGGGCCCGGCTTCCGTGTATCGCACGGTCCTGCCGCGGCGGGAGTTCCTGAACACCGAGAGGTAGTACTCCGCCGCCTCCTCGGCCTGCCCGTCGAACCACAGGCACGTGGTGAAGCCCTGGGTGGTCATCCCTGTCTCCTGTCGTGAGCGCATACCCGCCGGATGCGCATGTCCACTCATATCGACCGATCCCGCCCAGGGACTTGTCGGTCACGCACGGGAGGCATCGGAATTCACGTCGGCACGGTCATCATCACCGGCAACGCGTTCGAGAAAGCGGTCAACGCGCCGAGCGCCCCGTCGAGCCGCTGGTCACATCTTCCGTTCTTCGCCCAGGTGTTCGCCGCGACCAAGCGGGTCGCGTCGCTCCTGTCGGGGTGTCCGGGGCGGGCTTCGGTGGTTCATGAGCCGTGCCTCGTCACCGCACCGAGGCGACGCCGATTCTCCGCGCCGCCGGATGACGACGCGGTGCCCTCCCGGCGTTGATCGAGAAGGTACCGGCTGTCCGAATCACGTGCACCATCGGGGTGACAACTGGTGCCACACCAGGCCGGGTTCGGGTCTCGCGGAGGAGGGCGACGCGCTCGTGCCGGAACGGTGCGCCCACGAGCGGGAGTCGGGGCGTCGGACCCGAGAGCTTCGCCACGAGGGCCTTGCCACCCGCCGGGCGGGATGTCGTGGCCGCCGATCCGGCAGGTATCCACATGCGTCAGCCGGCGGATCGGGCTCCATTCCTCCGGGAGTGTCGTCATGTGTACGGCCGTGCGAGTGGTCAACGGCGGGATGACGTTACGTGTCGATCTTGCGGATCGTTCCTTGCGGTGTCTGCCCTGTCTGAGGGCAGAACAGCGAAGGAGAAAAGAAACATGAGGAACGTCAAGAAGATCGCAGTGGTGGCCGCGGCCACCTGCGGAATCCTCTTCGCCGGCGTCGGCGGGGCCAGCGCTGCTCCCGGCGACGGGGACAACATCCCCGTGCTCAGCAAATTCAACCACCTCGACTGGGAAGACTCGCCCTTCTGCGGACTCCAGATCAACACCCAGTACACCGCGCAGGAGACGTCATGCCCCGTAGCGCACCTGGAGAACAGTCCCTTCAGCGCGGTCTTCATCATGGCCGACTGAGGACTCGCGCGGACAAGCGCGAGGGAGTACCCCAGTAGCAGAACGGACAGGTCCGGTGGTCACGGAGTTGCGACACTCTGCGATCACCGTGCACAGCTCATCCCTCGTGCCTGGATCAACCACCGCTGGGACGATCGCCCCACCCGGCGACCATGACCCCACGCCTGTCCGCGCGGCCTCCAAGCCCGCGTGCATGCGGGTCGCGCTGAAACACCCTCGGGCGGACTTCTTCCGTCCGGGGGTGTTTCGTGTGTACGGCCGCACTCCCGCCCCGCGACCCGCGCCACCCGCCCGAGAAAGTGCGGGCCGCGCCGGCCGCCCGAGCCCTGCGCACCGGCCGCGCCCGACGCAAGCCGCGCCGCCGGGGGAAGCGAGATGGCGCTCACGGCGCCGCCACCGTCGCCACCGACATCCCGGTCTGCTTCTGCGATCCGGCCGGCCCCTGGCAGCGCGGCTCGAACGAAAACACCAACGGTCTCCTGCGCCAGTGCTTCCCCAAGAGCACGGACCTGTCCGTCCACACCCGCGAGCACCTGGCCGCCGTCGCCGCCGAACTCAACGGCCGCGACGCCAAACGCTCGGCTGGGAAACCCCAGCCGAGCGCCTGCACAAACTGCTCGCGGCCTGATCGACACGACCACGTGGTGCAACGACCCCTAGAAACCGCCTCGAAGCGGTCGGGCCGCTCTCATTCCTGCTCTGACCTGCTGTCCAGCCCGAGGCTGAACGGAAGGCGGGTCACGCCTTCTTGGTCTCCCAGAAGATCTTGTCGATCTCGGCGATGTAGTCCAGCGCCTTCTGGCCCGTCGCCGGGTCCGTGGACGCCTTCGCGGCCGACAGGGCCTTCAGGGCGTCGTTGACCAGCTGGTGCAGCTGCGGGTACTTCTCGAAGTGCGGGGGCTTGAAGTAGTCGCTCCACAGCACCGAGATGTGATGCTTGGCCAGCTCGGCGCGCTGCTCCTTGATGACCGTGGCACGGGCCCGGAAGTGCGGGTCCTCGTTGGCCTGGTACTTCTCCTGGACGGCCTTGACGGACTCCGCCTCGATGCGGGCCTGGGCCGGGTCGTACACACCGCAGGGCAGGTCGCAGTGGGCGCTGACCTTCACCTTGGGGGCAAACAGGCGGGAAAGCATGGAGCTGTCCTTCCTCGTGATCGTCTTCTCAGGTGGGACATTACTCCGTGGGAGGCCGGTTTTCGTGGGTGGCCCCGAGGGCTTAGGCCAAAAGTCCGGGGCGAGGGTGGGCCCGGTGGCCGAATGCACGGAACGCCGTGGGTGAGGGTGTAGTGGATCCTGGTGCTGGACGGAGCGGGGGGCCGGAGAGATGAGGGAGGTGCCGGACGTGCCTGAGCTGACGCCGGAGCGGTCCGGGCGGGGGCCGACGGGGCGCGTGCCCTTCCAGGTGGTGGAGGTGACGGGGCCGTCGATGGTGCCCACGCTCCATCACGGTGACTGGCTGCTCGTGCACTACGGGGCGACGGTGCGCCCCGGGGACGTGGTGATTCTGCGCCATCCGTTCCAGCAGGACCTGCTGATCGTCAAGCGGGCCGCCGAGCGGCGCCGGGGTGGCTGGTGGGTGCTGGCCGACAACACGTTCGCGGGCGGCGACAGCACGGACTACGGGACCGTGCCCGAGGAGTTCGTGCTGGCCAGGGCGCGGATGCGCTACCGGCCGCTGAAAAAGGATCAGCGGACGCTGCGCGGGGTGCTCGCCTGGGCGGTCTTTGCGGTGCGGCCGGTCTCGGCGGCGCGTTCCGTCTCCAGGCGTTTGCGGGCCCGGTAGGCGGCCACGTTGGCGCGGGTCGCGCAGCGGTCCGAGCAGTAGCGGCGGGAACGGTTGGTCGAGGTGTCCAGATAGGCGTTGCGGCACGGCGCCGACTGGCACAGCCCGAGCCGGTCCGCGCCGTACGAGGTGAGGTGGAACGCGAGCCCCATCGCCGCGATGGCCGCGTACCCGGCCGTCGCGTTCGACGGATGGTCCGCCAGGTGCATGTGCCAGTCCGGCTTGCCGTCCACGTCGCGCAGGTCGTGCCCGGAGATCTGCGGGCTGACCGGGAACTCCAGCAGCAGGGAGTTCAGCAGGTCGACGGCGAGCGTCTCGTCGCCGCCGTCGGCCGCTTCGAAGACCGCGCGCAGGCGCGCCCGTACGGACCGGAAGCGGGTCACGTCCGCGTCGGTGGCGCGCCGACCCGCCTGCTGGTTGGCGCCGAAGAGTTCGCGGACCGCCTCGACGGAGGTGAGGGAGTCCTTGCTGCGGGCCGGCTCCTCGGTGTTGACCAGTTTCACGGCATAGTCCGAGTAATAGGCCAGTTCCACTTGTAGTCCTTACGGAGTCGGTCTAAAGTCGTACGCGAACGATGTAACGGGCTTTTTCGGTACCAGGGTATTACAAAGGAGGTCCTCGTGGCGGAGACGGCCGCACACACCGACTGGACGGCCTGGCAGGAGAGCTGGGACCGGCAGCAGGAGTGGTACATGCCCGACCGGGAGGAGCGGTTCCGCGTGATGCTGGACATGGTCGAGGCATTCGTGGGGCCCCGGCCGCGCGTCCTCGATCTCGCTTGCGGTACGGGAAGTATCACGGACCGGCTGCTCAAGCGGTTCCCGGAGGCGACCAGTACGGGCGTCGACCTCGACCCCGCGCTGCTCGCCATCGCCCGCGGGTACTTCGACGGCGACGGGCGCGTCACGTTCGTCACCGCCGACCTCAAGGACCCCGACTGGGCCGAGAGGCTGCCGTGCGACTCGTACGACGCCGTCCTCACCGCCACCGCCCTGCACTGGCTGCACGTCGAACCGCTCGCCGCGCTCTACCGGCGGATCGGCGGGCTCGTCAGGGACGGCGGGGTGTTCATGAACGCGGACCGCATGATCGACACCGGCACACCCCGGATCAACGCGGCCGAGAGCGCGTACCGGCACGCGGGGATGGACCGGGCCAGGGCCGGGGGCGCCCTGGACTGGGCCGACTGGTGGGCCCTCGCGGCCAAGGACCCGGTGCTCGCCGAGCCGACCGCCGAGCGGTTCAGGATCTACGGCGAGCACGCGGACGGCGACATGCCGCCGGTGCGGTGGCACGCCGACACCCTGCGCGAGGCGGGGTTCGCCGAGGCGCGCGCCGTCTGGGCGTCGCCGTCGGACACCTTGGTGCTCGCCGTGAAGTGAGGCGGGTGGCGCGGGTGGCGCGGGTGGTGAGGAGGCTGTCACGGCTCCGTCCGTGATGACGTGAGGGAGGGGGGGGGGGGGGGGGGGGGGGGGGCGGGCGGGGCGGGCGGGGGGGGGGGGGGGGGGGGGGGGGCGGGGGGGGGGGGGGGGGGGCGGGGGGGGGGGGGCGGGCGGCGCGGGGGGGGGGGGGGGGCCGGCGGCGGCGCGGGGGGGGGGGGGGGGGCGGGGGGCGGGGGCGGGGCGCGCCCCCCCCCGCCCCCCCCGCCCCCCCCCCCCCCCGCCCCCCGCCCCCCCCCCCCCCCCCCCCCCCCCCCCCCTCCCTCCGTGTTCTCAGGTGCCCTCGGCCGGTCAGAGTACCTTCGACAGGAACGACTTGGTCCGCTCGTGCCGCGGGTTGGTCAGGACCTCGCGCGGGTGTCCCGACTCGACCACCACGCCGTCGTCCATGAAGACCAGTGCGTCACCCACCTCGCGGGCGAAACCCATCTCATGGGTGACGACGACCATGGTCATGCCGTCCTCCGCAAGCGAGCGCATGACGTCCAGGACGTCGCCCACCAGTTCCGGGTCCAGCGCCGACGTCGGCTCGTCGAAGAGCATCAGCTTCGGCTCCATGGCCAGGGCGCGGGCGATGGCCACCCGCTGCTGCTGGCCGCCGGAGAGCTGGGAGGGGTAGTTCCCCGCCTTGCCGGCCAGGCCCACCCGGTCCAGCAGTCGTTCGGCGCGGGCTCGCGCCACGGCCTTCGACTCGCGCCTGACCTGGACCGGGGCCTCCATGACGTTCTCGATCGCCGTCATGTGCGGGAAGAGGTTGAAACGCTGGAAGACCATCCCGATGTCCCGGCGCTTCAGGGCGACCTCGCTGTCCCTCAGTTCGTAGAGCTTGTCACCCTTCTGGCGGTAGCCGACCAGCTCGCCGTCGACGTACAGACGGCCGGCGTTGACCTTCTCCAGGTGGTTGATGCACCGCAGGAACGTCGACTTGCCGGAACCGGACGGGCCGATCAGGCAGAAGACCTCGCGCGGGGCGACCTCCAGGTCGATGCCCTTGAGGATGTGAGCGGCGCCGAAGGACTTGTGGACGCCCTCGGCCTTCACCATGGCCGTGGCCTTCATGCCACAACTCCCTTCGGACGGCCCAGGGTCAGCAGGACGGCCCTGACCTTCTGCATCGGGGTGGGCGGCAGGCTGCGGGTCGAACCGCGGGCGTAGTACCGCTCCAGGTAGAACTGGCCGACGCTCAGCACCGAGGTCATGATCAGGTACCAGGCCGCGGCCAGGAAGTACATCTCGACCGGGGCGCCGGACGACTGCCCGATGTCCTGGGCGAACTTGAACAACTCGTAGAACTGGACGGCGGCCACCAGGGACGTCGTCTTGAGCATGTTGATGACCTCGTTGCCCGTCGGCGGCACGATCACCCGCATCGCCTGCGGGATCACGACCCGCCACAGGGTCCTGCCGTGGCTCATGCCCAGCGCGTGCGCCGCCTCCGTCTGGCCCTCGTCGACCGAGAGCAGGCCCGCCCGGCAGATCTCCGCCATGTAGGCGGCCTCGTTGAGCCCCAGGCCGAGCAGCGCCGTCAGCAGCGGCGTCATGAAGCTCGACCAGTAGTCCTTGTAGATCGGCCCGAGGTTGATGTACTCGAAGACCAGTCCCAGGTTGAACCAGACGAACAACTGGACCAGGACCGGGGTGCCGCGGAAGAACCAGATGTAGAACCAGGCGATCGACGAGGTCACCGGGTTCCTCGACAGCCGCATGACGGCCAGCAGGACACCGCCGACGATGCCGATCACCATCGACAGGGCGGTCAGCAGCAGGGTCTTGCCGACGCCCGTCATGATGCGGTCGTCGAAGAAGTACTCCGGCACCGCCCCCCAGTTGATCTTGCCCTGGCCGAAGGCGTAGACGATCGCGACGAGTGCCCCGATGGCGACGACGGCCGAGACGTACCGGCCGTAATGCCGGACCGGAATGGCCTTGATCGACTGCGGCGCGGCCGACGAGGCGGAGGGGACGGGGGGCCGGCCGGCCGGATCCGTCTTCTTGATGTCAGTCACGGAAGATACCTTTCAGCGCCGAACCGGTCAGGATCCGCCGTTCACCTCGGCCGCGGTCACCGCACCGGCCTCCACGCCCCACTTGGCCAGGATCCGGCCGTACTCGCCGTTCTTGATGATCGCGTCCAGGGCCGCCTGGATCGCCTTGGTCAGCTGGTCGTTGCCCTTGGCGACGGCGATGCCGTACGGCGCCGCCTCGACCTGTTCGCCGACGACCTGGAAGTCCTTGCCGCCGCCCGAGGTCTTCACCGCGTACGCGGCCACCGGGAAGTCCGACGAGCCGGCGTCGGCGCCGCCGCTGCGCAGCCGGGTCTGGGCCTCCAGGTCGTTGTCGAAGGTCTCCATGGCGATCTTCTTGCCGTCCGCGCACTTCTCCGACTCGGTCTTGGCCAGGTCGTGCGAGACGGTGCCGCGCTGCACGGCGATCTTCTTGCCGCACAGGTCCGCCCAGGTCCTGATGCCCTGGTCGTCGCCCTTCCTGGTGTAGATCGAGACCCCGGCGGTGAAGTAGTCGACGAAGTCGACACCTTCGCCGACCTTCTTCCCGGTCTCGGAGTCGACACCGTTCTGGCGGTCCTTGGTGTCGGTCATCGACGACATCGCCACGTCGTAGCGCTTGGAGCGCAGGCCCGTGATCAGCGTGTCGAACGTGCCGTTCTCGAACTGGAACGTCACGCCGAGCGCCTTGCCGAGCGCGGCGGCGATGTCGGGGTCTATACCGACCGTCCTGCCCGACTTGTCCTTGAACTCGACCGGCGGGTACGCGATGTCCGAACCCACCCTGATGACGCCCTTGGCCTTGATCTCCGGCGGCAGGAGCGCGGCGGCCGCGGAGTCCGTGCCGCCGGCCCTGGTCGAGCCGGAACTGTTGGATCCGCCCTTGGTCTGGTCGCCGCACGCGGTCAGCAGCATGACTCCGGCGAGCGCGATGGTGCCGACCGCCGCCATTCGGGACTTCGTGGCCGTACGGCCAAAGGTGCTTGCGGTCATGATCGGAATCCTCCAGCGGATGAAGGGGGCAGTGCCGAGCGATGAACGACACCTGTCCCCAGGTGTCGTCGCTCTGAACGGTGAGGGCATCTTGCCACTCTGACCAGTGCATTCAGCGGCCCGCGCATGTCAAAATCAGATAACGGGTGATCCCCGGATCTCGTGGCACCGGACCCTCGGGGCCGGACCTTCCGCAAAGATTCCCCCTCGCGTGCCGGAGGATCCCCGGTGTGTCCCGGCCAGTGGCTGTCGTGCGTCGATCGGCTGAGTTTGTCCCGGTTTCTGACTATGAGTCGTGTCACCGCGTGGTCATGAACTCGTCCGTAATGCGGTCCGTCCGGTAAGAAAGACCTTTACACCCCTCATCCGGGGCTCAGGGCGCGTGTGCGGCGCGCCCCGCGCGTATGTATCTCCCCCCTGCCGGGGCGGGCCAACCGCCGGGCGCAGGGTGCGTACGCGGTGCCCGCCCACCCCTCCTCAACCAGGAGTGGCCACCCTCAAACGATGAAAGACTTAAGGGGTCAACACCATGGCAGCGGAGATCGTGAATCCTCGCAGCGACAGCACCACCGACAGCAGTACCGGCAACAGCGCCACCGATGAGCCGTTCGATCCGGCCTTCGCCCTGCACCGCGGCGGCAAGATGGCCGTGCGGGCCACCGTTCCCGTCCGCGACAAGGACGACCTCTCCCTCGCGTACACGCCGGGCGTCGCCAAGGTGTGCAGCGCCATCGCGAAGAACCCGGAGCTGGTCCACGACTACACCTGGAAGTCGCAGGTCGTGGCTGTCGTGACGGACGGCACCGCGGTCCTCGGCCTCGGCGACATCGGACCCGAGGCGTCCCTGCCCGTGATGGAGGGCAAGGCGATCCTCTTCAAGCAGTTCGGCGGCGTCGACGCGGTGCCGATCGCGCTCGGGACCACCGACGCGGACGAGATCGTCGAGACCGTCGTCCGGCTCGCCCCGTCCTTCGGCGGCGTGAACCTGGAGGACATCTCGGCACCGCGCTGCTTCGAGATCGAGCGCAAGCTCCAGGAGCGGCTCGACATCCCGGTCTTCCACGACGACCAGCACGGCACCGCGGTGGTCACCCTCGCGGCCCTGCGCAACGCGGCGAAGCTGTCCGGCCGCGACCTCGGCGACCTGCGCGCCGTCATCTCCGGCGCCGGCGCGGCCGGGGTGGCCATCGCGAAGTTCCTGCTGGGGGCGGGGCTCGGCGACGTCGCCGTGGCCGACCGCAAGGGCGTGGTCAGCCGGGACCGCGAGGACCTGACGGCCGTCAAGCGGGAGCTGGCCGAGATCACCAACCGGGCCGGGATCTCCGGCACGCTGGAGAGCGCGCTGGCCGGTGCGGACGTGTTCATCGGCGTCTCCGGCGGTACGGTGCCCGAGGCGGCCGTCGCGTCGATGGCGCCCGGCGCATTCGTCTTCGCCATGGCCAACCCGAACCCCGAGGTCCACCCCGACATCGCGCACAAGTACGCGTCCGTCGTGGCGACCGGGCGTTCGGACTACCCGAACCAGATCAACAACGTGCTGGCCTTCCCGGGCATCTTCGCGGGCGCCCTCCAGGTGCGGGCCTCCCGGATCACCGAGGGCATGAAGATCGCCGCGGCGAACGCGCTGGCGGACGTCGTGGGTGACGAGCTCGCGGCGGACTACGTGATCCCGTCGCCGTTCGACGAGCGCGTGGCACCCGCGGTGACGGCCGCCGTGGCCGCCGCGGCGCGCGCGGAGGGTGTGGCCCGGCGCTGAGTGCGGTGCCGGGGCGGGGCGGAGCGGGGCCTTTTCGCGGCCTGGGGCCGTTCGGGACGGGCCTCGCTCGGGCCGGGCCTGAGCCGGGGCAGGGGTCCCTTGAGGGCCGGGGTCTGAGCCGGGGCCGGGGTCCGTTCGGGGGCGCGGGCCCCAGCCGGGATCGGGCCCCGTTCAGGGCCGGGAGCCGAGCCGTGGTCCGGGGGCTGTGACCCCGTGGCTGTAGCGGTGGTCGCGGCGCCGGGTCGGGGGCCGGCGCCGAGGCTCTGGTAGGGCAGGGCGGGCTGATGCGGGTTCCCGGATGCGGGGTGCGTCTTGGGCGGGCCTGCTCCCCGCCCGCCCCCTTTCCCGCGTTCCTCCGGGTGTGCGCAGTTGTGCCGGGCGGCGCGGCGCGCGTCACACCGGCGGCCGGTTACGCAGCCCCGCGCCCCGGCCTATCGTCGGGGCCATGTTCGCCGCCTACGCATCCCGCATCGACCGCGACCGCCCCCTCGACGGCCTCGAACTGGGTGAACGCCCCGCCCCCGAGGCGCGCCCCGGCTGGACCACCGTCAAGGTGAAGGCCGCCTCGCTCAACCACCACGACCTCTGGTCCCTGCGCGGGGTCGGCCTCGCCGAGGACAAGCTGCCGATGATCCTCGGCTGTGACGCGGCCGGGACCGACGAGGACGGCAACGAGGTCGTCCTGCACTCCGTCATCGGCCAGACCGGGCATGGCGTCGGCCCGAAGGAGCCCCGCTCCATCCTCACCGAGCGCTACCAGGGCACCTTCGCCGAGCAGGTCTCCGTCCCCAGCTGGAACGTGCTGCCCAAGCCGAAGGAGCTGACCTTCGAACAGGCCGCCTGTCTGCCGACCGCCTGGCTCACCGCGTACCGGATGCTCTTCACCAACGCCGGGGTGCGCCCCGGCGATTCGGTTCTCGTCCAGGGCGCGGGCGGTGGCGTCGCCACCGCCGCGATCGTGCTCGGCCGGGCAGCAGGGCTGCGGATTCACGCCACCAGCCGCGACGCGGCCAAGCGCGAGCGCGCCGTCGAACTCGGCGCGGTCGCGGCGTACGAGCCCGGCGCGCGGCTGCCCGAGCGCGTCGACGCGGTCATCGAGACCGTCGGCGCCGCCACCTGGTCCCACTCGGTGAAGTCGCTGCGCCCCGGTGGCACATTGGTGATTTCGGGCGCGACCAGCGGCGACCGGCCCTCGCACGCCGAGCTGACCCGGATCTTCTTCCTGGAGCTGAAGATCGTCGGCTCGACCATGGGTTCCAAGGACGAGCTGGAGGACCTTCTGGCGTTCTGCGCGACCACCGGTGTGCGGCCGGTCATCGACGAGGTGCTGCCGCTGGACCGGGCCCGCGAGGGGTTCGAACGCCTGGCGTCGGGCGACCAGTTCGGAAAGATCGTGCTCACTTGCTCTTGAGGTGTACGGGGTGACCTGCTCTCATCTGGGCATGCCAAAAATGATACCTGCGGTAACACCAGGACGGTCGGGCGTACGTGACCGGGCGTCGCACTTACGGAACCGGGCGTCGGGCTTACGCGACCGGGCAAGGAGGCTGTGGCGGGCGCGGGGGCGGGCCGCGGCGCCCGCGCTGCGGACGGGGCCGGAGTCGACGTGCGAACCAGGGCCGCGAGCGGAATCGCTGCGCGGACCGGGACCGGGGCGGGGGTCGGCCCGGACACCGGTGCCGAGGAGGGCGCGGGCGTGGAGGGCGCGTGCCCTCGTCCCGGCCGTCACTTCGGTGGTCGCCTCGTTCGTGCTCGCGGCGGGGTCACTCGCGCCCGCCGCCGAGGCGCGCCCCGCGTCACCGGACCGTTCCGGTACGCACCGGTCCGCCGACGGCATCCCCCGCCTCACCGACGACCAGGGGCGTGTCCTCACCCTGCGCGGCTGGAGCTTCGCGGACAAGGCGAACAGCGGCGACCAGGCCCTGATGGGCATCACCGAGAAGCACTTCCGCGACCTGCGTGCCAAGGGCTTCAACCTCGCCCGCCTGCTCATCTTCTGGGACGACCTGGAGCCGCGCCGGGGCCACTACAGCGCCGCGTATCTGCGCCGGATCGACCGGATCCTGGACTGGGCGCGGAAGTACGACATCCAGGTGCTCATCGACGCCCACCAGGACGTCTTCGGCCCGGCGTTCGGAAGCCGCGGCATCCCGGCGTGGGCGACCCGCACCGACGGGCTGCCCTTCACCCCGCACCCCGACGACTGGTTCTCCGAGTACTTCGAGCCCGCCGTGCAGCGCGCCTTCACCCATCTCTACGAGGACCCCGACCTCCAGCGCGCCCAGGCGCGGATGTGGCAGGTGCTCGCCGCCCGCTACGCGCACCACCCCGCCGTCCTCGGCTACGACCTGATCAACGAGCCGATGGGGGAGATGCGGGAGGGGGAGGACCTGGCGACGGCCGCCCGCCGCATCGAGGCCCAGCAGATCACCCCGATGTACAACAGGCTGGCCCGCGCGATCCGTTCGGTCGACCGCTCCACCTGGCTGTTCGTCGAACCCACCCCCATCGTCGGCGAGGGCGTCCCCACCGGGCTGGGGGCCGTGGCGGACCGGCGGACCGTCTACGCGCCGCACTTCTACAACGCCGCGATGGAGGCGGGGGGCGACTACGACCCGTCGGCCGGCTGGGTCGAGGCGTACGAGGCCGCCGTCACCCAGTATCCGGCGCGGTACCGCGTCCCGGTCTTCGTCGGCGAATGGGGCCCGCTCAACAACACGCTCCCGAACATGGGCCGCTTCTACCGGGACGCGATGTCCTCGCTGAGCCGCTACAGCTCCGGCTGGGCCGGGTGGGTGTGGTGCTACGGCGGCGGATACTGCGCCCTGGACGCCTCCGGCGCCTTCGCGAAGAACAAGGAGCGCACCGCCACGCCGTACGCGCCCGCCGTCGCCGGGACCGTCCACTGCGACACGTACGACGACACCACCGGCATCTACCGGCTCACCTATACGGCGGGCCGACGCGGCGTCACGGAGGTCTCCCTGCCGTCGGCGACCGGGGCGTGGCGGATCTCGGTGACCGGTGAGGCAAGGGCCCGCAGGGACGGGGGCAACGTCCTGGTCCGGGCCCGGCCGGGCGCTCGCGTCACGGTCACGCTGGCCCCGGCGGAGCACGGCTGAGCATTCTTCGAGCCCCTGCGTCAACCACGTTGACGCAGGGTTGCGCCCACCTGCGTTTCGGCCTCTCCTCGTCCGTCCGTCCGTCCGGCCCGCCCTTGCCCGCCGGTTCGCCGCTGCGGCGGGACTCCTCCCGCGGCCCCGGCGGTTCACCCCTCCTTGCCGTCGTTCTTGCGCAGCAGCGCCCCGATGTGGGCCGCGGCCGTCGACAGATGGCGGCGGGCCTCCGTCAGCTGGTCCTCGGTGACGCCGTGGTCGCGGGCGGCGTCGCGGACGTCGTCGCGGAAGCGGTCCAGCAGCCGCTCCAGATCGCGGGCCGGATCGCCGGAGCCCACGGCGTCCCGTCCCCACTCGGGTTCGGCGCCGGCGGGTTCCGGCTTGGTGTACGGGGGCCAGGTGCCCGTCCTGGCGAAGGTGCCGAGCTGGCCGGTGATCTCGGCCAGCCCTTCCCGTACCCCGGAGGGCCAGTCGCCCCGCGCGAAGTGCTCCTGGACGTGGCGGGCGGCGTTCTGCATCTGCTCGCGTGCCCTGTCCTGGGCCTCCTTGGCCTGGCGGCGGGCCTGCTGAGCCTCCTCGCGCGCCCGGCGTGATTCGTCCTTCGCCCGGCGGGCCTGCTCCTTCCACTCCTGCTTGGCCCTGCGCAGCTCCTCCTTCACGGCCCCCCACGACTCCTTGTCGCCGAGGTCCGCGAAGTCGCCGAACGGGAAATCCCGGTCACCCTTGCGGCCGGCGGAAGCGGTCCGGCCCTGTCTGGTCTCCTGCGCCGCGGCGCGCATCTCGCTGCGCAGCTTGCCGGCCGCGCCGCGTACGTCGTCCCTTATCTCGGCGGCCAGTTCGCAGACGGAGTCCCTGATCTCCTCCTCCAGGTCGGCCAGTTCACCGGTACGGCCCGCCAACTCGGCGCGGCCCGCGTCGGTGATCGAATAGACCTTGCGCCCGCCCTCGGTGGCATGCGTGACGAGCCCCTCGGCCTCCAGTTTGGCGAGCCGCGGATAGACCGTGCCCGCCGACGGCGCGTACAGGCCCTCGAAACGCTCCTCCAGGAGGCGGATCACCTCGTAACCGTGGCGCGGGGCCTCGTCGAGCAGCTTCAGCAGATAGAGGCGGAGGCGGCCGTGGGCGAATACGGGCGGCATGTCAGAGCACCTTTCCGGTCGGCTCGGTGGCGGTCGGCCCGGAGGCGGGAGGCTCTGTGGCGGGAGGCTCGGGGGCGGGAGGCTCTGTGGCCGGAGGATCGGACGCGGCCGGGCCGGCTCCGTACGGATCGTCCTCGGGCGCCGGGCGGCGCAGCAGGGCGATCGAGCCCGAGACCGTCGTCGCCCGCAGCTTCCCGGTCCCGGCGCCGAGGGTGCCGGTGATCTTCTTCGCGCCCCACTGGCCGCTGACCCGCAGGTCCTCGAAGCCGTTGGACACGGTGCCGCTCGCGGTGTTCGCCTCGACCGTGGCGTCCGCCGGATGCGGCAGCCGGATCGCGATCTCGCCGGACACCGTGGTCATCCGGACGTCCGTGGGTTCCCCCGACGGATCCAGGTCCAGCACCATGTTGCCGCTGACCGACTCCGCACGGACCGAGGCCCCGGACCCCTCGACGACCGTCAGATCGCCCGACACCGTGTGGAAGCGCAGCGCGCCGGTGACCGACTGGGCCTCCACGCTGCCGGACACCGTCTCGGCCCGGACCGGGCCCGAGAGCCCGACGAGCGTCGTGTCACCGCTGACTCCCCGTAGCTCCGTACGCCCACCGATCCCGGACAGCACCGCCCCGGCGCCGACCACGCCGACCGCCACCGCCGTCCCGGCCGGCACGGCGAGGGACACGACCGCGCTGCGGTTCCAGCTGGTGCGGTCGAACAGCTTGAGGAAGTCGTTCCACGGCAGGCCCTCGTACGCGACCGTGAGGGCGCCGTCTTCATGCGTCACGATCAGTGGCGGGCCCTCGATCTCGGAGATCTCCAGCCGGGCGGTCGGCTCGTCGGTGCCGACGACGTTGACGGCGCCCCCGACGATCCGCACGTCGAGCGAGGTGACGGGGGCCTCGAAGGTCAGTTTCTGGGGCTCGGCGATGGCCCATGTCGACACGGGCATGGATCTGGCCTCCCGGGTAACGCGGAATGACGCAACATATCGCGTCTCTGTGTAGTCACGATATATCGCGGACCCGGGAAGTCAAGGGGAAGCCGGGGAGAGGTGCCGCCGTGGCGCCGGGTGACGGCGCGTGCGGCGCGGTCGGCGGTCGGGATCGGCGCCCGCAGGAAGGTGTCCGGCTGGTGATCGCCATCATGGGGACATGGCCAACCCGAACCTGACCACCGGCATTGTCTGGCGACTCCACCACAGCGACCAGGAGATCGCCCGGCTGACCGTGACCGGCACCGACATGCCCTGGACCCACGCCGAAGTCGAGACGCTTCCCGGCTTCGAAGAGTTCCGTCCCCTCTTCGCCGCGCAGGAGCGGGCTGTCGACGAAGAGGACTGGGCACAGGCCGATGCCTGCTACACCCAGATCCGCAGTGCGCTCACCATGACGTTTCCCGACGGCAGCCCGGTCGCCGAATTCATCTGATTCCTCCGTGGATACTCCGCCCTTCAGGGCGGAGAGGAAACGGACTCCTGTGGAGCAGGGCAAGGGCTGCGATTCGCCGCCAGGGCGGATCGTAGTGCTCTGACCAGCAGATTTGATCTTCACGTGTGGGCGCATTAGTTTGTGAGCATGACCGTGAGCCGTGTGAAGCGGGCGTTCAAGTACCGCTTCTGTCCGACCGATGCGCAGGCAGCTGAGCTGTCGCGCACGTTCGGATGTGTGCGGAAGGTCTACAAC
>NZ_JBIDBS010000026.1:0-100078 GCF_043204165.1 Streptomyces sp. NPDC047982
CCCCTGGCGGCGAATCGCAGCCCTTGCCCTGCTCCACAGGAGTCCGTTTCCTCTCCGCCCTGAAGGGCGGAGTATCCACGGAGGAATCAGATGAATGACGGCGTGTACCACAACACCCCCAGGCAGAACGCCCACGGAGGGAGCGTGACGGCCGAGGAAGCCGACGCCGTACATGCTGGAGGCCGAGCATCGCCGGAACAGCACGCTGCGAGGCTTGGCGTCACGGCTCGGCGTTGATCCAGCAGTGCAGGTAGGACGTGACGTCCTACCTACGACTGGGCCTTGCGGCTTCCCCCTGCGGGACGGTTGCCGGTGACGGACGGTCAGCCGTTGCCGTCGAGGCTGATCGTGGCGGTCCGCTCGGCAGGGGTCTTGCCGAGCAGCGCGCCCTGCATGGCCGCCGCCACGTCGTCGGCGTTCAACTGGTGCTTCTTCCCGTCGCCCTTGGTGATCATGATGCCGTCGAAGACGCCGTCGCACAGGGTGTCGATGGCCTTCTTGTCGTAGTGCTGGACCAGTTTCCCTTCGACCGGCACCATCGAGAGGATCTGCGGCAGCGACCTGGCGGGACCGAACTGGATCTGCTTCGGACCTGCCTTGATCGTGATCAGGCCGGACATCGCGGGCTCCGCGAACTCCTTCATCGCCCGGTCCAGTTCGGCCTTGGTGATGGTGGGTTCGCGGGTGGTGACAGGCAGTTGGACCGTGGACGCCTTGCCGGTCTGCACCTGCGTCCGGTACGCGTCGCGCACCGAGATCATCGACTGGTTGACGTCCAGTGCCTTGCCCGCCTTGCCGGGTACGGCGATGGCCTTGTTGGGCTCGAACTTGATCGTGCCGTCGCTCGCGGAGCCGGAGACGCCCGCCAGGTCGGTCAGCGCGACGCCCAGCTTCTCCTCGTCGACCGGGATCACCGGGTCGACGACGCGCTTCTGGCCGAAGAGGGAACCGATGACGGACATCGGGTTGTAGTCGCTGCCGGCGGCGGCGCGCACGGTCTCCTGGCTGTCCAGGGCGAGTCCGGCCTTGTCCGGCACGAGCTCGGTCTTCTTGCCGTCCACGGACAGCTGGAGGGGCGCCACGGCGCGCTTGCCGAGGGCGGCGTCCAGCTTCGCGACGGCCTCCTCCTTCGTGCCGCCGCCGATGTCCACACCGAGGACGGTGGTGCCCTTCGGGACGTCGGAGTGGTTCATCAGCAGCCCCGCGCCGTAGGCGACGGCGGCCAGACCGACGACGCCCGCGCCGAGCAGCACCAGCTTGGAACGGCCCTTCTTCTTCGCGGGCCCGGACGCCGGGGCGGGAACGGCGGCGGGAACGGGCGTCGGGGCGGCGGGGCCGTCCGAGCCCAGCGGCCCTGTGCCCATCGCCCCGTCCTCGACCCGGGGCGCCGCGTCGGCGCGCCGGGCGGCGAGGCCGCCCGCGGTCGGGAACGGGGAGGCCGGACGCGGCTCCGGCGTGATGACCGGGATGCCGCTGGTGAGCGTGTCACCAGAGACGTTGCCGTCGGAGCCGGTACGCGCCGCGGCGGCGAACTGCGGCGTCAGCTCCGCCGTGTCGTCGGACAGCCGCGGTACCTCGCCGCCGCCCGTGCCGATGTTCGGGGTCAGGGGCGTGGCGCCGCCGACCGGGCTTACGGTGAGGCCGACCGGGCCCGCCGCCGGGCCTTGGGGAGCCCGGACACCGAACTCGTCGAGGGCGCTGCCGCCCGGGCGGGGGCCCTCCGGGGTGGCCGTGTGCTGCGGACCGTCCGAGAAGTACGGCGGATCGACACGGGGCAGGTCGGGCGCTGCCGCCTCGCGGGCGTCCGCGCCACCCGTCGGGGCGCCGGGCGCGCCACCGGCGACCGGGGGCTTCGGGCCGGTGACGGAGGTGTTCGTGGGCGGCTTGCGCGGGGCGAACCAGTCGCTGCCGCTCTTCTCCCTGGCCGGCTTCTCGGTTGCCGGTTCCGAGGGCGCGGTGGCGGACGTCGCGTCCGTGTCGGGCACGGCGTCCGGCGTGGGCGAAGCGGGGCGCGGGATGCTGCTCGTGCGCTCCATGTCGGCGGCGTCGCCGTCGTTCACGGGCGTGCGCATCACGACGGGCGGGATGGGGCGCGAGCCCGGAATGTTGATCCGGATACGCGTCGTCAGCGTGGTCTCCGTCCGCGGCTCCTCCGCCCGCTTCCGGTCCGCGGGCTCCGGGGCCCCGTCCTGGGCGTCCTGCGAGGGGTGCGGCGACGGATACTGGCGGGATCCGTACGGCGGTGTCCCCGAGGGGTACGCGGCTCCTCCGCGCCCCTGGGACCCGGAGGACGAACTGTCAGTTTCACGACTCAAAGCAGGTTCTCCCGATTGGCTCCGCCGCCCGTACTTCCCCCCTGCCGCGGGCCAGGGGACGGCTCGGCGCGCGAACCACCTTACTGGCCGACGCCGACAGACCCCCCGCGACCGGGGGAAACGACGTATGGCCCCCTGACGGGCCAAGGGCATTACGGGGTCGGCCGTGGCACATTACTTGCCAGGTCGGCCGCTGTCGGCTCCCGGATGGGGCGACCGCGACATGGTGGCACAGATCACGGCGATGACCATCCCGCCCAGCAGGAAGAGGGCGAGCCCCACCGCGTCGCCGAAGACATAGTCGCCCTCCGGCCGCCCCCCGAGCAGAATCACGATAGAAACCAGCCAACCCGCCGCGGGTACCAGGGCGCCGAGCTGGGTCTCGTAGACGCGCCGCCCGCCGTGGAACAGCCCGGCACAGGCCGCCAGAGCGAGCAGCAGCCCGCCGGGGAACCAGGCCGCCTGGACGAGTGAACCGGCGATCCCGACAAGCGCGCCGAGGACGGCGAGGCCCGCGTAGACGGCGATCCGGCCGGGGTTGAGGGGCGCGGCCAGTCCGGTGGCCGGGACGTCCCGGGAAGTCCCGGAGCGTGCGGCGCGCTGCCTGCCGTCGCTCATCGTCCCGCTCCCGTTTCCGCGCCCTCGCCCGCACCCGCTTCGGCGCGTACGCCCGCGTATACGTCCGATTCCGCGTCCGCGCGTGCGTCCGATTCCGCTCCCGCGCGTACGTCCGTCTCCGCGTCCGGTACGCCGGCGAACAGGTCGTCCTCGCGCTCGCCCCGAGGGGCTCCGGAGACGCCGCGCACCAACTCGTAGTACTCGGTGGTGAGAACGGGCTGACCGAGATCGTTGGAGAGAGCGAAGAAGTCGCCGTCCACGACGATCTGCGTGGCGTGGGCGCGCATCGCCGCGCGTTTGGCTTCCGCGTGGGCCGAGCCGTCGATCCGCGCGGTGATCCTGACGTCGTCGACCACGCCCGGCACGTCCTCCACGGCGGCGATGCCCGGGAAGAGGTCCGGCGCCGTCTCCCGCAGGCGCGCGAAGCCCTCCTCGATGACCGGGCGCGGCACCCGGTTCCAGTAGATCTTCGCGAGGGTGTGCGGGGCGGTCGCGGGGTCGTGGGCGGGGTCGGCGGCCAGCTCCGCCGCGCGCATCGCGACACGGTGCGCCTGGATGTGGTCGGGGTGCCCGTAGCCGCCTTCGGGGTCGTAGGCGACCAGGACCTGCGGGCGCACCGAGCGGATCACCGCCACGAGGTGGGCCGCGGCCTCGTCCACGTCCGCGGACCAGAAGGAGCCGGGGCGGTCGTTCTGCTCGGCGCCCATCATCCCGGAGTCGCGGTAGCGGCCGGGGCCGCCGAGGAAGCGGTGGTCGGTGACGCCGAGCTCCTTCATGGCCGCGGCGAGTTCGCCCCGGCGGTGGGGACCGAGGGTGTCGTCCCGGTCCGCCGCGAGATGAGCGAGAGCGGGCGGGATGATCTCGCCCTCCTCGCCGAGTGTGCAAGTCACCAGGGTGACCAGGGCGCCCTCGGCCACGTACTTGGCCATGGTGGCGCCGTTGTTGATCGACTCGTCGTCGGGGTGCGCGTGCACCAGAAGCAGGCGCCGGGCGGGGTGGTCCGTCATGGGGACCACCCTACGAGCCGAGCGCCTGGAGAGCCGACCGCGCCTGTGCATGACCGTCGGACCGCTGTGTCGTCGGACCACCGTGCCGCCGAACCGGGACGCGCCGCCGAACCGTGCCTCACGGGCCGTACTCGGAAGCCGCTGTCTCGGAACCGTGCCTCAGAAGTCGTGTCTCGGAATCGGATGCCGTGCCCCGGAAGCAGTGCTCCGGAGGCCGTGCCTCAGAACTTGAGACTGCCGATCATCCCTGCCACGTTCGTGGTCAGGTTCGCGATGCTGGGCGCGATCGACGAGCTGGCGAGATAGAAACCGAGCAGCGCGCAGACCACCGCATGTCCGGCCTTCAGTCCGGATTTCCGGATCAGCAGGAAGACGACGATCGCCAGCAGCACCACCGCCGAAATCGAGAGTGCCACGGCGGTTCACCTCCATCAGTACGGTCGGGACGGGCAGCACACATGGAGCCAGCAGGTTCATACCCACCGAGCGCTACGGATCATAACTATCCGTGCCACCGCATTGATCGGGGCACGGCAGCACGAGGGGCGCACGGCTGGTGGATCCATGACTGGATCGGGGACTGGATCGGGGATTGGATCGGGACTGGGTCGGGGACTGGGCAGTGGATCGGGGACTAGGTTCGGGCCATGACTTCGCAGCAGATCTCATTTCCTCGCCAGCACGCCAGGACCATGCGCTTCAGCCTGGGCGTTCCGCGCGCGTTCACCATCTCACCCGACGGGAGGCGGGTGGTCTTTCTTCGGTCAGGTTCCGGCACGGACCGGTCGGGCCGGCTGTGGGTGCTGGACCTGCCCGAGAGCGGCACTCCGACGGAACGGGTCGTCGCCGACCCCGAGGCCCTGCTGGGGGGTTCGGCGGAGCGGCTGTCGGCCCAGGAGCGCGCCCGGCGCGAGCGGAGCCGCGAGGGCTCCTCGGGGATCGTCGGCTACGCGGTCGACGCTGCGGCCGAGTTGGCCGCCTTCGCCCTCTCCGGGAAGGTGTACGTCGCGGAGTTGCGGGCCGGCACGGCGCGCGCACTGCCGGTGCCGGGTCCGGTGATCGACCCGCGGCCCTCGCCGGACGGGCGGCACATCGCGTACGTGGCCAAGGGCGCGCTGCGCGTCGTGGGCGCCGAGGGCGACGGGGACCGGGCGCTGGCCGAACCGGAGACGGAGAACGTCACGTACGGCCTGGCGGAGTTCGTCGCCGCCGAGGAGATGCAGCGTTCGCGGGGCTTTTGGTGGGCGCCGGACTCGGACCGGCTGCTGGTCGCCCGGGTCGACGACAGCCCCGTGCGGCGGTGGTGGATCGCCGATCCCGCGCACCCGGACCGGACGCCCGCCGAGGTCGCCTACCCGGCGGCGGGGACGCCCAACGCCGAGGTACGGCTCTTCTTGACCGGCCTGGACGGCGGCCGTACGGAAGTGACCTGGGACCGCGCGCGGTACCCGTACCTCGCCCAGGTGCACTGGTCCTCGGCGGGGGCTCCGCTGCTCCTGGTGCAGGCCCGCGACCAGCGCAGCCAGCTCCATCTCGCGGTGGACACGGAGACCGGCGCCACGCGGACGGTGCACGTCGACGAGGATCCGATTTGGCTGGAAATCTTTCCCGGAGTGCCCGCCTGGGCGCCGGACGGGCGGCTGGTGCGGATCGCGGACGAGGGCGGGGCGCGCGCGCTCGCGGTCGGCGACCGACTGCTGACCGGACCCCAGTTGCAGCTCCGGGCGATCCTGGACATCGGCGATTCGGACATTCTGGTGTCGGCGTCGGCGGGCGAGGAGGCCGCGGAACCGGAGATCGGCGAGACCCACGTGTACCGGGTCAACGAGCTGGGCGTCGAGCGGATCTCCGAAGAGGCCGGGGTCCATTCGGCCGTCCGCGCGGGCGAGGTGACGGTCCTGGCCTCGCAGTCGCTCCAGTGGTCGGGGGTGCGCACCGAGGTGCTCCGCGACGGCAAGCGGATCGCCACCATCGCGAACTTCGCCCAGGAACCGGTGCTTTCGCCGCGGGTGCGGCTCACCGAGGGGGGCGCACGGCGGATTCCGTGCGCCGTGCTGCTCCCCCGGGACTACAAGGAATCGGATGGTCCGCTTCCAGTACTGATGGATCCGTACGGCGGACCGCACGCCCGCCGGGTGCTCGCCGCGCACCATCCCCATCTGACCTCGCAGTGGTTCGCCGACCAGGGCTTTGCCGTGGTCGTCGCGGACGGCAGGGGCACCCCCGGCCGTTCACCGGCCTGGGAGAAGGCCGTCAAGGACAACCTCGCCCTCGCCCTGGACGACCAGGTCGAGGCGCTGCACGCATTGGCCGAAAATCACCCCCTGGACCTCGACAAGGTGGCGATCCGCGGCTGGTCGTTCGGCGGATATCTGTCGGCGCTCGCGGTGCTGCGGCGGCCGGACGTCTTCCACGCGGCGGTGGTGGGCGCGCCCGTGACCGACCTGCGGCTGTACGACACCCACTACACCGAGCGTTACCTCGGTGACCCCGCCGAGCAGCCGGAGGTGTACGCGCACACCTCGCTGCTGACGGACGACGGGCTCTCGGAGGCGGCGGAGCAGGCGCGTCCGATGATGATCGTCCACGGTCTGGCGGACGACAACGTGGTGGTCGCGCACTCGCTCAGGCTGTCGTCGGCACTGCTGGCGGCGGGGCGCCCGCACGAGGTGCTGCCGCTCAGCGGGGTGACGCACATGACGCCGCAGGAGCAGGTGGCGGAGAACCTGCTCCTGCTCCAGGTGGACTTCCTGAAGCGGTCGTTGGGGCTGCGGGGCTGAGCCGGGCCGGGGCACCCCGGCGGGGTGCCCGGCGGCCGTTCCGCTCTTCACCGGGCCCTCACCGGACGACCTTCGACACTTCACCGGCCCACCTCCGATATTTCACCGGCGCCTCACCGGGCGTCCTTCGACGTTGCACCGGATCGTCACCAGCCCGGCGGCGGCTGGGACGGCGGTGGCGGCGGCTGATGCGCAGGCGGCTGGTCGGGCGGGGGGGTGGCCCGAAGGGGCAGGGCCCCGGCCACCGCCCCCGGCCACCGCCCCCGGCCACCGCCCCCGTTCCCGGCCGGTCGTCTCGCGGTCAGCGCGTCCGGCCGCTCCCGGAAGGCGGCGCCCCGCCCCCTCCGCCCGGTCCGCCCGGCTCCACCACCCGCTTCTCCTCCGCGAAGTGGCAGGCCGAATCGTGCTCCGCCGGGCCGCCGGTCCCCCGGAAGACCTCCGGGACCGCCAGCGGCGGCACCTCCCGCGCGCACCGCTCCCGCGCCTTCCAGCATCGGGTCCGAAAAGGGCAGCCGGAAGGCGGATCGGCGGGCGAGGGAACGTCGCCGTGCAGGATGATCCGCTCGCGGTGCGCGCGCACCGTCGGGTCGGGCACCGGCACGGCGGACAGCAGCGCCTGGGTGTACGGGTGCGTGGGGTGGTCGTAGATCTGCGCGTCGGTGCCGCTCTCCACGATCCGGCCCAGGTACATCACGCCCACCCGGTCGGAGATGTGCCGGACGACCGACAGGTCGTGCGCGATGAAGACGTAGCTCAGCGCGAACTCCCTCTGGAGCCGGTCCAGCAGGTTGACGACCTGTGCCTGGACGGAGACGTCGAGGGCGGAGACGGGCTCGTCGGCGACGATGATCTCCGGGTTCAGGGCCAGAGCGCGGGCGATGCCGATGCGCTGGCGCTGACCGCCGGAGAACTGGTGCGGGTAGCGGTTGACGTACTCCGGATTCAGGCCGACGACGTCCAGCAGCTCGCGCACCCTGCGGCGGCGCTCGCCCTTCGGCGCCACCTCGGGGTGGATCTCGTACGGCTCCCCGATGATGTCGCCCACGGTCATGCGCGGGTTCAGCGAGGTGTACGGGTCCTGGAACACCATCTGGATGTTCCGGCGCACCGCCTTCAGGGCACGCCCCGACAGTCTGGTGATGTCCTCGCCCTTGTACCTGATCGCACCGGCCGTCGGCCGCTCCAGGTGGACCAGCATCCGGGCCACGGTCGACTTGCCGCAGCCCGACTCCCCCACGATGCCGAGCGTCTCGCCCGCCGCCAGGTCGAAGGAGACCCCGTCGACCGCCTTGACCGCGCCGATCTGCTTCTTGAACAGGACGCCCCGGGTCAGCGGATAGTGCTTGACCAGGCCACGGACCTGAAGGATCGGTTCACCGCGGGTGCCTCCGGATTCGCCGGTGCCGCCCCGGTCGGCGCGTGCCGGGCGTTCACCGCTCATCGAGCGCCTCCCGCCAGAAGTAGCAGGCGCTCGCACGGTGCTCGGCCACCTCGAACAGCGGTGGCACCTCGCCCCGGCAGACGTCCCTGGCCAGCGGGCAGCGCGGGTGGAAGGCGCAGCCGGGCGGGACGCGCAGCAGGCTGGGCGGCAGGCCCTTGATCGCGTACAGTTCCCGGCCCTTGCGGTCCAGGCGCGGGATCGACCTGAGCAGGCCCTTGGTGTACGGGTGGGCCGGGGCCCGGTAGATGTCGTGCACGGGGGCCGATTCGACGATCCGGCCCGCGTACATCACGGCGATGCTGTCCGCGACGTCGGCGACCACACCGAGGTCGTGGGTGATCAGGATCAGGCCCATGTCGTACTCGCGCTGGAGCTCCGCCAGCAGGTCCATGACCTGCGCCTGCACCGTCACGTCGAGCGCCGTGGTGGGCTCGTCCGCGATGATCAGGTCGGGCTCCAGGGACAGCGCCATGGCGATCATGATGCGCTGGCGCATGCCGCCGGAGAACTGGTGCGGATAGTCGCGGACGCGCTGCCGCGCCGCCGGGATGCGGACCCGGTCCATCAGCTCGACGGCCTTCGCCCGGGCGTCCTTGCGGGACATCCCCCGGTGGACGACGAACATCTCACCGAGCTGTTCCCCCACGCTGAGCACGGGGTTGAGGGAGGAGAGCGCGTCCTGGAAGATCATCGCCATCTCCTGGCCGCGGATCCTCCTGCGCTCCTCCTTGCCCATCCTCAGCAGGTCGCGGCCCTTGAAGAGGATCTCGCCGCCGCCGATCCGTCCCGGGGGCGTGTCGAGGATGCCCATGACGGCCTGTGCGGTGACGGACTTGCCGGAACCGGACTCGCCGAGGACGGCCAGTGTCTCGCCCTCGTCCACGGCGTAGCTGACTCCGTTGACGGCTTTGGCGACGCCGTCGCGGGTGTGGAACTCCACGTACAGGTCGCGCACTTCGAGCAGCATGGCGGGGCTCCTCAGCGCAGCCTGGGGTCGAGGGCGTCGCGTACCGCGTCGCCGAGCATGATGAAGGCGAGCACCGTGACCGCGAGGGCCCCGGCGGGCCAGAGCAGCATGTGCGGGGCGTTGCGGATGTACGGGGAGGCGGCGGAGAGGTCGATGCCCCAGGAGACGGCGGGCGGTCTGAGCCCGACGCCGAGGAACGACAGGGTCGCCTCCAGCGCGATGTACGTGCCGAGCGCGATGGTCGCGACGACGATCACCGGGGCGACGGCGTTGGGGGCGATGTGGCGCAGCAGCATGCGGGCGTGGGAGGCGCCGAGCGCCCGGGCCGCCTGCACGTAGTCGTTCTGCTTGGTGGTGATCACGGCGCCCCGGGCGATGCGGGCGATCTGCGGCCAGCCCAGCAGCACGATGAAGCCGATCACCGGCCAGACGGTGGAGCTGGTGACGACGGAGAGGAGGACCAGGCCGCCGAGGACCACCGGGATGCCGAAGAAGACGTCGGTGACGCGGGAGAGGACGGCGTCGCCCCAGCCTCCGAAGTATCCGGCCAGACCGCCGAGGAGCCCGCCGAGCAGGGCGACGCCGAGGGTGGCGCAGATGCCGACGGTCACCGAGTTCCTGGCTCCGTGAACGGTACGGGTGTAGACGTCGCAGCCCTGTCCGTCGAAGCCGAAGGGGTGCCCGGGGCGGGGGCCGTCCTGGGCCCTGGCGAGGTCGCAGTCGAGGGGGTCCTGGCCGGTGATCAGGGACGGCCACACGGAGATGACCACCAGGAAGAGGATGATCAGGGCGGAGACGAGGAAGAGCGGGTTGCGGCACAGGTCCCGCCGGGCGTCGGACCACAGGCTGCGCGGTTTCCCGGCGGGGCCCCTGCCCCGGGGGCCGCCGGGTGCCTTTTCGAGGGTCGCGCCCTCCTCCAGGGCGAGACCCGTCGCACCGCCCGCCCCGCCCGGTGAGATCGCCTCGTCCGGTGTCTGCCGCTCAGGCATGGCGGATCCTTCGCTCAGGCATAGCGGATCCTCGGGTCGAGGACGGCGTACAGCAGGTCGACCAGCAGGTTGGCCGTCAGGAAGACGAGGACCAGGACGGTGACGAAACCGACGACGGTCTGGGAGTTCTGGCGCAGGATGCCCTGGTAGAGCTGGTAGCCGACGCCGTGGACGTTGAAGATCCGCTCGGTGACGATCGCCCCGCCCATGAGGGCGCCGATGTCCGTGCCGATGAACGTGACGACGGGGATCAGCGAGTTGCGCAGCAGGTGCCGGACGACGACGCGGCGCCCGGGGAGCCCCTTGGCGACGGCGGTACGGACGTAGTCGGCGCGGGCGTTCTCCACGATCGAGGTCCGGGTGAGCCGGGTGACGTACGCCAGCGAGACCGAGGCGAGGACGAGCCCGGGGACGATGAGCGCGTCGACGGGCGCCCCCGGCGGGACGGAGGGCTTGACGACGCCCCACTGGACGCCGAGGAGGAGCTGCAGCAGCAGGCCGGTGACGAACGTCGGGACGGAGATGACGACCAGGGTCAGGACGAGGAAGGTGGTGTCGACGGGGCGTCCGCGGCGCAGTCCGGTGACGACGCCCAGGCCGATGCCGATGACGATCTCGAAGGCGATCGCGACGACGGCGAGCCGGATCGTGACGGGGAAGGCGCTGCCCATCAGCTCGGTGACCTTCTGTCCGTTGAACGCGGTGCCGAAGTCGCCGGTGAAGACATGGCCCATGTACGTCGCGTACTGCTGCCACACCGGTTTGTCGAGGCCGAGTTCCGAACGGAGCCGGGCGGCGGTCGCCGGGTCGCACCGGCGCTCGCCGCAGAGGCCCGCGACGGGGTCGCCCATCACGTTCACCATGAGGAAGATCAGCAGCGTGGTGCCGAAGAAGACCGGGACCATCTGCAGCAGCCGTCGGATCACATAACGCCCCATGCGGGCTCCCCGGGATCGCAGGGTCGGCGGGGCCGGCGGGGCCCGGAAGGCCGGGGCTGCCAGGGCCCGGTGGGCCGGGGGCGGTGTTCGGCGGGGTGCCGGTCGCGGCGGGTCACCTGACCCGGATCCGCTCGTACACCGGGACGCTGAACTGGTTCAGCGACACGTCGCCCACCCGGTCCGAGTAGCCCGCGCTGCCGTTCTGGTACCAGAGCGGGATGACGGGCATCTGCTCGGCCAGGACCTTCTCGGCGTCCTGGAACGTCGAGACGGCCCTGGCCCGGTCGGACTCGGCGTTGGCCCGGTCGACCAGGCCGTCGAACTTCTTGCTGCTCCACCTGCCGTCGTTGGACGAGGCGTCGGTGTAGTACAGCGGCTGGAGGAAGTTCTGGATCAGCGGGTAGTCCATCTGCCAGCCCGCCCGCCAGGCGCCGGTGAGCCTCTGCCCGGCCACCTGACCGCGGAAGTCGGCGAACGTGCCGACCGGGTCGCCGACGCACGCCTTGTTGTCGCCCATCACCCGGTTGATGCTGTTGCAGACGGCGTCCACCCATTCCTTGTGGGACCCGGTGTCCGCGTTGTACGAGATCGTGAGCCGGCCTCCGGGGATGCCGCCGCCCTCCTGGATCAGCTTCTTGGCCCGGGCCGCGTCGAACGCGCAGGGCGCGCCGCACAGCCCCTCCTTGAAGCCGCCCTCCGCGCCGAGGACCGGGGAGGTCCAGTCGGAGGCGGGGGTGCGGGTCCCCCGGAAGATCTGGTGGGTGATCTGCTCGCGGTTGATGGCCATGGACAGGCCCTGGCGGACCTTGGCGGCGCCCGGGGTCGCCCACTTCCTGTCGTAGAACGGGAAGGCGAGGGTCTGGATGATACCGGCGGGGGTGTTGATGTAGCGGGGGCCGAGGTCCGCCTCGACGTTCTTCAGCTGCGCGGCGGGCACGTCGTCGACGAGGTCGAGGTTCCCGGCCATCAGGTCGGTGTAGGCGGTGTTGCTGTCGGTGTAGACCTGGAGGTCGATGCCGCCGTTGCGTGCCCTGTCGGGGCCGGGATACGCGTCCCATCTGCGCAGGCTCATGGCGGCGCCCTGGGTGTACGAGTCGACCGTGTACGGGCCGTTGCCGACGGGCTTGGCCAGCCAGCCGGCGTGGTCGGTGAAGAAGGCCCGGGGCAGCGGGGCGAAGGCGGGGTAGCCGAGGGTGTCGGGCCAGAGGGAGAACTTCTGCGACAGCCTGACCGTGAACGTCCGGTCGTCGACGACCCCGAGGCCGGAGAGCTTCTTCGCGGTGGCGGGGCCTGCGGCGGGGTGGACCTTGGCGTATCCGTCGATGTAGCCGAAGAAGTAGGCGTTCTTCTGGTTGTTCTTCAGCAGGGCGCCGTAGTTCCAGGCGTCGACGAAGGACCTCGATGTGACCTTCTCGCCGTTGCTGAACGTCCAGCCGTCCTTCACGGTGATCGTGAAGTTCTGGTTGTCCCTGGTCTCGATCCGCTCGGCGAGCATGTTCGTGGCCGCGCCGGTCGTCGGGTCGTAGCGCTTGAGCCCCCGGAAGATCATGTCGAGGACCTTGCCGCCCTGCACCTCGTTGGTGTTCGCCGGCTCCAGCGGGTTCTGCGGGTCGCCCCAGGAGGACCTCACGATCCCGTCGGGACCACCGCGGAGCTCCTCGCCGCCTGAGCACGCCGTCGCCGTCAGGGCGACGACCGTCGCGCAGGCGATCCATCCGGCCCGTGTGGCTCCGCGCATGGAGTGCCTCCTCCTCGTACCCACTCACATCGCTCCGTGTCACCGATGTCTCACCCGGTGTCACTTCTAGCCGAATATGACCCCTCCTCACGGCTCACGCACCTTGTCCGCGGCCGTACGTGTGCACCCATCACCTGTCCGACGGGGCTGGGGGCGGCCCTGGACGGCGATCTGACGACCCGACGCCGGGCGGGAGACCTCCGGCCGAGGCGCCCGCGGGCCGGGGCGCGTCACCGATCGGCGCTCCGTGCGCCAGAGCGGGCCGACCGCCGACGGCGCGTCGGTGCAAGTGGGCTGGTCGCCGGGTGGGTTGACGCCGCGTCGGGCGAGCAGGGCGGGCGGCGTGCCGGACCCCGCGCCGACGGCCGGGAGGGGGCCGGACACGACGGACGGCCCGGAACCTCGGGGGTTCCGGGCCGTCCGTGTCGTACGACGTGCCGTGTCATGCGTGCCGTGGCACGCGCCGGATCACGAAGCCGCGCCGACGACGTCCTTCTCCTCGGCGAAGTGGCAGGCCGACTCGTGCGCGGCCGGCGACTGCGACGTCTTGAAGCGCTCGGGCACCGCCAGCAGCGGCGTCTCCGTGGCGCACTTGTCCTGCGCCTTCCAGCAGCGGGTGCGGAAGCGGCAGCCGGACGGCGGGTTCGCCGGGGACGGCACGTCGCCGGTGAGGATGATCCGCTCGCGGTTCTCGCGGGCCTCCGGGTCCGGCACCGGCACCGCCGACAGCAGCGCCTGCGTGTACGGGTGCGTCGGGTGGTCGTAGATCTGCTCGTCCGTGCCGATCTCGGCCATCCTGCCCAGGTACATCACACCGACGCGGTCGGAGATGTGCCGGACGATCGACAGGTCGTGCGCGATGAAGAGGTAGGAGAGGTTGAACTCGTCCTGGAGCTTCTCCATCAGGTTGATGACCTGCGCCTGCACCGACACGTCGAGCGCGGAGACCGGCTCGTCGCAGATGATGATCTCCGGGTTGAGCGCGAGACCGCGGGCGATGCCGATGCGCTGGCGCTGACCGCCGGAGAACTGGTGCGGGTAGCGGTTGATGTACTCCGGGTTCAGGCCCACCACGTCCAGGAGTTCCTGGACCTTGCGGCGGCGCTCGCCCTTCGGCGCCACCTCGGGGTGGATCTCGTACGTCTCGCCGATGATGTCGCCCACCGTCATACGGGGGTTCAGCGAGGTGTACGGGTCCTGGAACACCATCTGGATGTTCCGGCGGACGGCCTTGAGCGCCTTGCCGGACAGCTTGGTGATGTCCTGGCCCTTGTAGAAGATCTCGCCGGAGGTGGCGGTCTCCAGGAGCATCAGGAGCTTGGCGACCGTGGACTTTCCGCAGCCGGACTCGCCCACGATGCCGAGCGTCTCGCCCTGGTACAGGTCGAACGAGATGCCGTCGACCGCCTTGACCGCGCCGATCTGCTTCTTGAACAGGATGCCCTGGGTCAGCGGGAAGTGCTTGACCAGGTTGCGCACCTGGAGGATGGGCTCGCCCCGGTCCACCTTGGCGTCGAGGGCGGCGACCGCCTCCGCCTCCGTGGCGACGTCGGCCGTGTCCACCTCGGTGACGTTGGGGGTGGCGTCCACGGCGTCGGTCTTCTTGCTGTCCTCAGCCATGGATCTGCTCCTTCCAGAAGTGGCAGGCGCTGCTGCGGCCGACCAGCTCGGTGCCGTCCGCCTCGGTCACCGGCAGCAGGGCCGGGACATCGGTGCGGCAGATGTCCTGCGCCTTGGGGCAGCGCGGGTTGAAGGCGCAACCGGACGGCGCCTTCAGCAGGTTGGGCGGCAGGCCCTTGATCGCGAAGAGCTCGTGGCCCTTCTGGTCCAGGCGCGGGATCGAGTCGAGCAGGCCGCGGGTGTACGGGTGCGCGGGGCGCTTGTACAGCTCGTGGATCGGGGACTGCTCGACGATCCGGCCCGCGTACATGACCGCGATCTTGTCCGCGACGTCGGCGACCACACCGAGGTCGTGGGTGATCAGGATCAGGCCCATGTTGTACTCGCGCTGGAGCTCCGCCAGCAGGTCCATGACCTGCGCCTGCACCGTCACGTCGAGCGCCGTGGTGGGCTCGTCCGCGATGATCAGGTCGGGCTCCAGGGACAGCGCCATGGCGATCATGATGCGCTGGCGCATACCGCCGGAGAACTGGTGCGGGTAGTCGCCCACCCGGCTCTTGGCGGCCGGGATCTTCACCCGGTCCATCAGCTCGATGGCCTTGGCCTTGGCGTCCTTCTTGGACATGCCCTGGTGGACCCGGAACATCTCGCCGAGCTGGTTGCCGACCGAGTAGACCGGGTTCAGCGCGGAGAGCGCGTCCTGGAAGATCATCGCCATCTTCGGGCCGCGCAGCTTGCGCCGCTCGTTCTCCGGGAGCTGGAGGATGTCCTGCCCCTGGAAGAGGATCTCGCCCTTGGCGACGCGTCCGGGGGGCGAGTCGAGGATGCCCATGATCGCCTGCGCGGTCACGGACTTGCCGGAGCCGGACTCGCCGAGCACGGCGAGCGTCTCACCGGCACGGACGCTGTAGTTGACGCCGTTGACGGCCTTGACGATGCCTTCGCGGGTCTTGAACTCGACGTGCAGGTCGCGCACTTCGAGAACAGGAGCGTCGGCGTCGCCGGAGCGCCGGTCCGGCGTCTGTGCGGTGACGTGTGAAGTAGTCATGTCGTGGTGCCGCCCTCTCAGCGCAGCTTCGGGTCAAGGGCGTCGCGCAGCCCGTCGCCGACGAAAACGAAACCAAGGACGGTCAGGACGATCGCGATGGAGGGATACACCCACAGGTAGTCCTTCACACCAAGGAAGTCCTTGGCGGCCGACAGCATGTTGCCCCACTCCGCGACCTCGGGGCTGACGCCGACGCCCAGGAAGGACAGTGCGGCCTCGGCCACGATCGCGCTGCCGACGCTGAAGGCGGCGTACGCCATCACGGCGGCGATGGAGTTGGGAATGATGTGCCGGATGATGATCCGCGAGGTGCTGGCGCCCAGCGCGCGGGCGGCGAGCACGTAGTCCGCCTCGCGCACCGACAGGATCGAGCTGCGCAGCAGTCGGGAGACGGTCGGCCAGGAGAAGACCGCCAGCGAGATGATCACCGGGGCGACGCCGCGGCCCATCGCGATGATGATGACGATGGCACCGATCAGCAGCGGGAAGGCGAAGAAGACGTCCGCGATGCGCATGAGCACCGAGTCGGTGGCCTTGCCGAAGTACCCGGCGAGGGAACCGATGATGATGCCGATGAGGCAGGCCAGGAAGATCGAGGCGAGACCGATGATGACGGCGATGCGGGCGCCGTAGATGATGCGCGACAACTGGTCGCGGCCGAGCGCGTCGGTGCCGAGCAGGTGATCGCCGCCCGGCGGCTGGAGGGTGTTTTCGAGGTCCTGCGCCAGCGGGTCGTACGGCGCCAGCAGCGGCGCCAGCGCGGCGGTCGTGAACAGCAGGACGACCAGCACCAGGCCGACCACGGCCAGCTTGTTGGCCAGGAAGCGGTGGCGGATCTCGCCCCACTGGGTGACGCGGGCGATCGCCGGCTCGGCCTCGGCCGGAGCGGCCGCCTTCTGAGCGGTCCCCGCCTCCGCTGTGCTCTTGGTGAGCTCAGTCATGGGTGTGACTCCTAGAACGGGCTGCCTGGGATCAGGCGAGACGGATGCGCGGGTCGAGGACCGCGTACAAGAGGTCGACGATCAGGTTGAGCAGGACGAACACGGCGACGCCGAAGGTCACCACGCCGATGATGATCGGGTTGTTCTGCTGCTGGACCGCCTGCACCAGGGCGAGCCCGATGCCGTCCCAGTTGAAGATCGCCTCGGTGATGAGCGCACCACCGAGCAGGCTGCCGAAGGAGATGCCCAGGTAGGTGACGACCGGGATGATCGAGTTGCGCATCACGTGCTTGACGAGAACCGTGCGCCGGGGCAGGCCCTTGGCGACGGCCGTCTTCACGTAGTCGGCCCGCAGCACCTCCAGCATGGTGCCGCGCATGAGTCTCGCCACCAGCGCCGCGTCGAGGATCGCGAGGGTGAAGGCGGGCAGGACCAAGGAGTTGAAGGAACCGTCGGAAATCAGTGGGAACCACTGGAGGTCCACCACGAAGAACTTCTGCAGGACCATACCGATGATGAAGGATGGGAATCCGACGGCCAACGTGGTCAGCAGTGTGATCAACACGTCCCAGAATGAATATCTGAACAATGCGGCGATCAGACCCGCGAAGACCCCGATCGCGATGTCGATGACGATGGCCGCGATGGCCAGTTCAGCGGTGTTCGCGAGCTTCGGCTTCAGGATCTCGGTCACCGGGCGGCGCTGGGTGTAGTCCTCGCCGAGATCGCCCTTGGCCAGGTTCTGGACGAAGTGCCCGTACTGGACGGGCAGCGGGTCGTTGAGTCCGTAGCGTTCCCGGAGCTCGGCCACGACGGCCGGGTCGCGGGCCTTGTCGCCACCGAGCGAACCCACGGGGTCACCGGGCAGGACGAACAGACAGCAGAAAAGAACAACGGTCGCACCGAAGAGGACGACGATCATCTGCCCGAGCCGGCGGATCACATATCTGCCCACGATGCCTCCTTCACATACTGAGCGTGGGGATGGGCGGCATCATCCGATCGGGAGAGCGGCCGCTGCCGGGCGCCGCTAGGGGGGTACGCCCGGTACTGGGCGAAGGCCGTGGAAGCCGAAGAAGTTACTCCGACTCCACGGCCTTCGCCTACCTGCTGAAGAAGGCTCTTACTTGAGCGTGATCTCCGCGAGGTCCGGGTCCTCGAAGAAGTTCATCTTGAAGTTGCCGAACTTCTTGGTGTTCACCAGACGGTACTGCGAACGCTGCCAGAGCGGGATGACGCCCTGGTCCTCGTCGAGCGCGATCTTCTCGGCCTGCTGGTACAGGGAGGCGCGCTTGGCGGCGTCCTTCTCGGAACGGGCCTGGTCGAGCAGCTTGTCGAACTTGGGGTTCGAGTAGCGGCCGCGGTTGTCGCCCTGCGCCTTGCCGGTCGACGGGTCCTCACCAATGCCGTCGGTGCTCAGCAGCGGGGCGAGGAAGTTGTCCGCGGTCGGGTAGTCGGCGGTCCACGCCGAACGCCACAGACCATTGGCGGACTTCTCCTGCTGCGCGGCCAGGGCCTCCTTGAACGGCTTGCCGTCCAGCTTGACGTTGAGGCCGAGGACCTCCTTCAGCTGCGCCGCGACGGCCTGGACCCACTCCTCGTGGCCGGCACCGGTGTTGTAGCCGAAGTTGATGGTGCTGCCCGGCTTCAGGCCGCCCTTCTTGGCGTGCTCCTTGGCCTTCGCCTTGTCCTGCTTGATGCAGGAGGTGCAGACATCGGCCTTGTAGGTGTCGGCGAAGGACGGCGGCAGGAACGCGGTGGCCGGCTTCTGCATGCCCTGGAAGACGGACTTGGCGATGGCCTCGCGGTCGATCGCGTACGAGATCGCCTTGCGCGCGTCGGCGTTGTTCAGCGGCTTGTTCTTGCTGAACGCGACCAGGTAGTTGATGCCGGAGAACTCGGCCGAGTACCACTGGCCCTGCGGCTCGTACTTGGCCTTGGCGACCGAGAGCTGCGGCGTGGGCATACGGGCGAAGTCGAACTGACCCGACTGGAAACCCGTGTACTCGAGCTGGGAGCTGTTGCTCGGGTTGAGGATCTTGAGCTCGACCTTGTCCAGCTTGGCCTTCTTCAGGCCGTAGTCGTCGTTACGGGCGAGGGTGATCGACTTGTTGTGCTCCCAGTTGCCCTCCATCTTGAAGGGGCCGTTGCCGATCGGGGAGTTGTTGTACTTCTTGTTGTCACCGGCGCCGGCGACCTTCGGGACCGGGCTGAAGGCCGCGTGGGCGGTCTTCTTGTCGAACTCGTAGTCGACCTCGGACAGTTCGACCTTGATGGTGTTGGCGTCCGGAGCGGACAGACCGGCGAACTTGTCCGTCTTGCCGCCCTTGAGGTCCTCGTAGCCCTTGATGCCGGCCATGTGGTACGAGACGTCGGAGGCCGACGCCTTGGCGGCGACACGAGTCCAGCCGCGGATGAACGACTCGGCGTCGACGGTCTCACCGTTGGTGAACTTCGTGCCGGCCTTGACCTTGAACGTCCAGGTCTTGCCGTCCTCGGTCGTGGCGGACTCAGCGAGCTTCGGGATGAGCTTGCCGTCCGTGGCCACGTCGTACAGCTGGGTGAAGATGGCCCGGGTGACGAGCATGCCCTCGGATTCCTGGGCGTTCACCGGGTCGATGGAAACGGGCTCGGTGATGCCGAGCCGGAACGTGCCGCCATTGCCCCCCTTACCGGCGCTCTCATTCTTGTCGCCGTCCCCGCCGCCGCAGGCGGTCGCGGACAGGGCGATGATTGCCGCTCCCGCGACCCACTTGGCGCTCTTGGCACCACGCATGGGTTTCCTCCTCATGAGTCCACTTTTGACTACAAGAAGGGCACTGGAGTGATACACCGACACCCCTGACGGCGATCGTTCAGTGCCCCGAGTGTGCTCGTGAGTCGGCACTCCCCACAGTGCGTGACCCATTGACCCGAGCTCATCGAGCCAACTATCAAGGACGGCTGAGCCGTAAACCACACCTAAAGGGTCTCGTTTTGGCAACATCAACCGCACGCGTAGACCCGAAATACGGACAAAGCGATCCTAGACAGACACCCCCGAAACGGACCGTTAATGCATGTTCCGGAGAGCGACGCCCGATAACCGGACATCCGATCGATGAAAACGGGTTGAATGTTCGTAGAGGATTGCGCCCCGCCGGCCGCGCGGACGCCAACGGCGAGGCGCCGGAAGCCCGGTCCGCCACGTCGCCGGGGCGGACGGAACTTCCGGCGGGTTCAGCCGCGCTTCCGATGGGTCAGCAGTACTTCTTGTGCACCACGGCGGCGATGCTCTTCTTGCTGACCTTCTCACCGCAGCGGGTCGCGCCATCGACCATGGCGCCGTAGCTCTTCGCCTGCCCATGGGCCTGCTTGACCCACTTCGTGCCCCGGTCGCAGCGGTACGCCTGCCAGTACCCGGATGCCTGGAGCCGACCCACGTAGAACCAGTAGCGGCCCTTCTTGGTGAGCGTGTCCGTGATGCTGACGCTCTTGGTGGTCGTCTTGCCCTTCGAGTGGTTGTAGGACCCCTCGACGTTCACGTCGAGACTCGCCAGTACCTTGCCCACCGACAGACCTGCGGTCGAACCGCCGCCGATGGTCCAGCCGGAGCTGAGCGTCTTCTCGTGCGAGAGCGTCTTGGTGACCGTCCGGCTGCCGGACGAATACTCCTTCTCGTACCCCTTGACCTGGTGCGTGAGTACACGGCTGTGGCTCGTAGTGACCCAGGTGACCGAGCGGGTGCCGGGATCACAGATCAGCGGTGCCGCGCTCGCGCTGGTCGTCGGCACGATCACCAGCGCCGAAGCGGCCAGTGCCATCGCGGCAGTCGCCGAAGCGAAGCTCATCCTCAAGGTCGTCCCCCATTTCATTCCACAGACGGCACGGCCGCACGACATGCGACCCCTATCTGCTTGCACATGCGAATCACTTGTGATCCACATCGCAACCTCGCGCCAGCACCGGACGGTGTGACACAGGTGATCCTTTCACTCAACTCCCGCCGTTCACAAGCTATTTCAAGAGATCCAATTTGCTTCAGCGACGAACTGACGGCTCGCGGAGTGAGGCGGATGTCGTCAGGTCCGCGTTCCTCATCGCACACATGACGCCAACGAGGGCAGCAGGGTGACGGCTGAGGGTGCGAGCACCGGGGACAGACCGTAAAAGGCCCGGCCCCTCCGCACCATATGCGGAGGGGCCGGGCCCGAAGGGGACTGACAGGCTGTCAGCGCTTGGCGCGCGAGGCGGCGCGGGCGCGCTCGCGGGCGTCCAGGTTGACCTTGCGGATGCGGACGGCCTCCGGGGTCACCTCGACGCACTCGTCGTCGCGGCAGAACTCCAGCGACTGCTCCAGGGAGAGCTTGCGCGGCGGGACGATCGCCTCGAACGAGTCGGCCGACGAGGACCGCATGTTCGTGAGCTTCTTCTCCTTGGTGATGTTCACGTCCATGTCGTCGGAGCGCGAGTTCTCGCCGACGATCATGCCCTCGTACACCTCGGTGCCGGGCTCGGTGAACAGCACGCCGCGCTCCTGGAGGTTGGTCATCGCGAAGGCGGTGACCGCACCGGCGCGGTCGGCGACCAGGGAGCCGTTGTTACGGGTCTGCAGCGGGCCGAACCAGGGCTCGTGGCCCTCGTGGATCGAGTGGGCGATGCCCGTGCCGCGGGTCTGGGTCAGGAACTCCGTGCGGAAACCGATCAGGCCGCGGGACGGGACGACGAACTCCATGCGGACCCAGCCGGAGCCGTGGTTCGACATGTTGTCCATGCGGCCCTTGCGGACACCCATGAGCTGGGTGACGGCGCCCATGTGCTCTTCGGGCACGTCGATGGTCATGCGCTCGACCGGCTCGTGGACCTTGCCGTCGACGTCCTTGGTGACGACCTGAGGCTTGCCGATGGTGAGCTCGAAGCCCTCGCGACGCATCTGCTCGACCAGGATGGCGAGCGCGAGCTCGCCGCGGCCCTGGACCTCCCAGGCGTCCGGACGCTCGGTGTCGAGGACGCGGAGCGAGACATTGCCGATCAGCTCGCGGTCCAGGCGGTCCTTCACCTGGCGGGCGGTGACCTTGCGGTCCTTGACGGCGGACTTGGCGTCGGCGCCCTTGCCCGTGCCGCCGCGGCCGACCAGCGGCGAGGTGTTGGTGCCGATGGTCATCGAGATGGCGGGCTCGTCGACCGTGATCAGCGGCAGCGCGATCGGGTTCTCCGGGTCGGCCAGGGTCTCGCCGATCATGATGTCGGGAATACCGGCGACGGCGCAGATGTCACCGGGGCCCGCCACCTCGGCCGGCTTGCGGGTGAGCGCCTCGGTCATCATCAGCTCGGAGACGCGGACGTTGGCCATCGTGCCGTCGCGCTTGATCCAGGTGACCGTCTGGCCCTTGCGCAGCTCGCCCTGCTCGACGCGGCAGAGCGCGATGCGGCCGAGGAAGTTGTCGGCGTCCAGGTTGGTGACGTGGGCCTGGAGCGGGGCGTCCTCGTCGTAGCGCGGGGCCGGGATGTGCTCCAGGATCGTCGAGAAGAACGGCTCCAGGCTGGTGGAGTCGGCCGGGACGGTGCCGTCCTGCGGCTTGGTCAGCGAGGCGATGCCGTCACGGCCGCAGGCGTAGACGATCGGGAACTCGATCTGGTCCTCGTCCGCGTCCAGGTCGAGGAAGAGGTCGTACGCCTCGTTCACGACCTCGTCGATGCGGGAGTCGGGACGGTCCGTCTTGTTGATGCACAGGATGACGGGGAGCCGGGCCTGGAGGGCCTTGCGCAGCACGAAGCGCGTCTGCGGGAGCGGGCCCTCGGAGGAGTCCACCAGCAGCACCACGCCGTCGACCATCGACAGGCCGCGCTCGACCTCGCCACCGAAGTCGGCGTGGCCGGGGGTGTCGATGATGTTGATCGTGATCGGGTCCCCGCCGTCCTTGGGGTGGTACTTCACCGCCGTGTTCTTGGCGAGGATCGTGATGCCCTTCTCACGCTCCAGGTCGTTCGAGTCCATGACGCGGTCGTCCACGGAGTCGAGCTGGTGCGCGCCGAAGGCACCGGCCTGCTTGAGCATGCCGTCGACGATGGTGGTCTTGCCGTGGTCGACGTGGGCGACGATGGCTACGTTACGGATGTCATGGCGCGTGGGCATGTGTGGCTTGAGCTTCTCTCGGATCGTGGGATCAGGCGTCTCAGTCGCTCTCGGGTCCTCGTACGCCCGCCGGGCGTACGCGCCACGGCTACCCACCATGGTAAAGGCCCGTCGCCGTAGCGGCTTCCCCGGCAAATTCCCGCCGCCCTCGGGACGGGCCGCACCGGGCGCCGGACGGGGCCGCGGCCGGGCGTCACGCCCGCCGGGCCGCGGCGGATCCGCGCCCGCCGCGGCCCTGGCATGTCTCGGCCGCCCCGGTCCCGTCGCCCCCGTCGGCGCAAGCGGTCTCCGCGGTACGGCGCGGGCCTCGTTCGCGTCACCGTGGCCATGTCTTCCGACGGATTTCACCGAAGGACACGGCCACGGCCCCGGTGGGGACGTCTGACACGGGACTTGAAGCGACTCCGGAGGTGGGGTTCCGAAGCGGCTGGGCTCCGGGACGAGGCCCGGAGGTGGGGGGACGAGCGGCCACCCGGGTCAGCGGGTGATCACGACCCTGCCCGCCGGGAAGCCGGGCGGGCAAGGGACTTGAGCTGGTTCTGAGCTTCCGGAGGGTGGCTCTGACCTGCTGCTCCTCCACTCCTTGTACGCCTTGTCCCCGTACGTCTCGCGACCGTTTCCCGCGGCCGGGCCGCCCGTGCGCGGTCACCGCGTGCGGTCACTGCTTCTGGTTCGCCGGGGGACCTGCGGGCTGCGGGCCCTTGAAGCCGATGTCCTGGTAGTGGGGCGTCCCGAAGCCGAAGGCTCCGATGTTCGCCAGCCTCTTGTCGGTCGCCACGAGCTGCGGCCGTTGGTAGAGGGGGATCGAGCCCGCGGCGGCCCAGATCCTGGCGTCCGCCTCGTTCATCAGGTCCCGGGCGGCCCCCTCGTCGAGCTCGGAGACCGCCTGCTCGAAGAGCTGGTCGATGTGGTCCGTGCCGACGCGGGTGTAGTTCTGCTCGACCAGCAGCGAACCATCACCGGCGGGCACCGGCTTGGCGTAGATCGGACGGTTGTCGGTCGCCGGGTAGGCGGTGGCGGGCCAGGAGTAGAGCGCCAGGTCGTAGTCGCCCGCGGCGATGTGGTCCCGGAAGTAGCTGTCGTCGGAGACCCTGGTGATCGACGTGCCGATGCCGATCGAGTCGAGCATCGCCGCGATCTTGTTGCCGACCGCGCGCAACGGCTCCGACCCGGGCCCGGACGGCAGGACGAAGCGCAGGTTCAGCGGCTGGCCGTCCTTGCCGAGCGGGCCGCGTCCGGTCTCCGGGGCCGGGGCGGCGGTCCCGGCGGGGGCGTAGGCACCGGCCGCGCCGCCGGGCCGCTGGTCCTGGGTGGCGATCTCGGGGGTGCCGGCTGCGGCCAGGTGCCCGGCCTGCCGCAGGAGGGCGGCGCTGTGGGCCGCGGCGACGGGGGCGGGGGCGAGGATCCGGAGGCCGGTGGCGGTTCCGTCCGCGTCGCCGGGTTTGCCGTCGTCCCCCACGATGTGCGGGCCGTCGGCGGCGACGCCGTGGCCACCGTTCTTGCCGTCGTTGCCGGTCCTGCCCTCGTCGCCGTCATTGCCGGTCTTGCCGTCGGTCCGGCCGCCGTCGCCGTGGCCGCCGTTCTTGTGGTTCTTCTCGGCCTCGCTGCCCGCCTTCGCGCTGCCCGGCTTCTTGATCGCGCCCTCGCGGGTCCAGCCCGCGTCGGCCAGCAGGGCCTGCGCCTCCTCCTTGTCCTCGCCGCCGAGCGCGGCGCTGCCGTCCTTGTAGCCGGGCTGTCCCGCCAGGGCGACGTGACTGCCGAGCGGTACGGCGGGCAGACCGAGCGGTTTGAGCACGGTGTCGACGAGCTCCTGCCGGTTCAGGGCCCGGGCGACCGCACGCCGCACCCGCTCGTCGGAGAGAGGCCCGGACCCGCCGTTGAGGGCGAGCTGCGTGTACGCGGGCTCCAGCGACTTGCGGACGGCGTACGCGCGCAGCCCGTTCTGCTCGGCCGCATACGCCTCCGCGGCGGCCCGGGCCTTCTCCCTGGCCGCCCGTGCGGCGGTCGCCTCCGCCTCGTCCGAGCCGTGTGCCATGGCCCAGGAACGCATCGCGGCGGCCGGGCCGTCGGCGGCGTCGGGCCCCTGGGCGAGGGGCTGTCCGTTCGGACCGTTGCCCCCGGCCGCCTGCGCGACCCGGTGCGCGGCGGCGGCGTCGACATCGGCGACCTCGACCCTGTGCTCGGTCAGGGCCTGGACGCGGTCCTTCGGCGCGACGGCGCGGAAGACGAGTGATTCGAGTTTGGCGGGCCTCCCCCACCAGCGCGGTTCACGGACGAGCGTGACCTCGCCCGCCTTCGTGTCCACACCGCTCAGCCGGAATGGTCCGGCCGTGACCGTGAGAGCGGTCCGGGCGCCGTCGTTGAACGCGTTCGGGGCGCCGGTCACCTCCTTCGGGTACAGCGGGGAGAAGAGCGAGCGCCAGTCCGCGTACGGCTTGGCGAAGGTGACCCGGACCTCCAGGTCGTCGGCGCCGCGCTCGATCTTCCGGATGCGGTCGTACCCGGCGTTGCGCGCGGTCCAATACGCCGTGTTCCCGCCGCTCAGTGCCTGCCACTGGGCGACGAAGTCGGGTGTCCCGATCTTTCGGCCGTTGCTCCACACCGCCTTCTGGTTGAGTTTGTAGCGCACCACCTGCCGGGGCTCGCGCTCGATCACCTTCGCGGACTCCAGATAGTCCGGGTCGGGCTGCGGCCTGCCCCGGGCGTCCAGCGGAAAGAGGGTCGGCAGCAGGGCGCCGGTGACGCGGGTGGTGGAGCCGTCGGCGTCGGCCTGGAACACGTTGAAAGTGGCAGGAACGGAGTCGATCGCCCAGTGGACCGTGCCCCCGGCGGCGACCGCGCCCCGGCCCGCGGCCGCGATGTCCTGGGGGACGGCGGCCGTCTCCGAACCGCTGTCGTCGGTGGTGCACGCGGCCAGTACGGGGAGCGTCAGCACACCCGTCGCGAGGAGCGCGAGCGAACGGCGCTTACGGGCCGTCCCCCGCGGGACGCCGACGTGGTACATGGCTGATACCTCCGGGGCCGGCCCGGCCCCGCACCGAGACGGGCCGGATTGTGCGTTTTTGATGACATATGCAGTTGATCGCACTGTTTCCGCCCACCCACTGAAAGCGCACACACGCGTGAGGCGGCGCCGACACGGCGCGGAACTCCCCGAAGCTCACCCGCGCAGCGCAACACTCCTTGTGGCGGTCAGCCCCCGACCGGCCCTGTCGATTCTTGGGATGCCCTTGCCCCTCGCATGGCCCGCGATCTAGGGTGAATGCGCTTTCAACCAGGGACGGTACGTGCGGCGGCAGGCGCGTGCGGGCGGAAGAGGGAACGGACGGACGGTCGAGTGAGCGCCCCAACGGTGTACGACGTGGCCGAGCGGTCGGGGGTCTCCATTGCCACGGTCTCCCGGGTCTACCGCACCCCCGATTCGGTACGTGCACAGACTCGTGAGCGGGTCCTCGAAGCCGCCCGCCAGCTCGGCTACGTACCGAGTGGGAACGCCCGGGCCCTGGCCAGCCGGACCACCGGTGTGCTCGGTCTCTGCTTCCCCGACATGGCCGACCCCGACGCCGAGGCCGACGCGGAGGCGGACAGCGACGCCGACGACGCGGTGATGCTCTATTCCGACCAGATCATCCGCGGCATGGAGCGGGCGGCGCGCCGGCACGGATACGCGCTCTTGATCGCCGCGTCGATGGAGGGCGGCCGGGAGAGCGTCGCGAAGGTGGCGGGCCGGGTCGACGGGTTCGCCGTACTGGCGCGGACCGTGCCGACCGAGGACCTCGAAGTGATCTCGCGGCGGGTGCCGGTGGTGATGCTCGCCGGGCCGCGCGAGATCGACCATCTCGACCACATCGTCGTCGCGAACGCCGACGGGGAGCGTGAACTGGCCCGTCACCTGATCGAGGACCACGGGCTGCGCAGGCTCGCCTTCGTCGGTGGCGAGGCCGAGTCGCCGGACGCCGGGGCCAGGTTCCGGGGTTTCCGGGAGGCGTGCCGCGACGCCGGGCTCCCGGTGCCGGACGCGCCGGACCTGCGGGCCGAGATGATGACCCAGGCGGAGGGCGCGCGGACCGCCGAGGCGCTGCTGGACCGGGAGGGCGAGCGACCCGAGGCCATGCTGTTCGCCAACGACCAGATGGCGGTGGGTGCGCTGCGGGCGCTGGAGCGGCGCGGGGTGCGGGTGCCGGAGGACGTCGCGGTGACCGGGTTCGACGGCATTCCGCTGAGCCGGATCGTCCGCCCGGCACTGACGACCGTACGCCAGCCGATCCGCCAACTCGGCGAGCAGGCAGTCGAGTTGCTGGTGCAGCGGCTGGGAGACAACGAGCGCGAACCGGTCTCGCTGATGCTGCCGGTCTCCGTGGTCCACCGCGCGAGCTGCGGCTGCGGCTGACCGGTACCACCACCGCCGCCGTCACCGGTACGGCGCGGGCGTCGGCCCGGGACACGGCGCGGGAGCGTCGGCTTCCGGCGAGGCGCGACCGACGGCCTTCCGACTGATACGGCTGACACGGCTGATACGGCGCAGGAGCGCCGGCTTCCGACGAGGCGCGCGACCGACAGCATTCCCCCGATGCGAGGCGCGGTCCTCGGCCGGTCCGACCGGTACGGCGCGAGGGCCTCGGGCACCCGGAGCGGCGGCCCACGGCCCGCGACCGCGCCCGATGCGGCGCACTCCCACCGGACCAGCCCGAGGACCCACCGGACCAGCCCGCGACCGCGCCCGATGCGGCGCGCTCCCACGGACCGGCCCGAGGATCCCACCGGACCGGCCCGGGCACCCGCCCACCGGACCGGCCCGCCGAGGCCCCCCACCGGACCGGCGCCGCCGTCACGCCGCCGTCACGCCTTCAGGTGCGCCCCGAAGAACCGCCGCCGGGCCGCGTACAGCTCCTCCGTCTCCGCCGCTCGCCCCGGGTGGTCGAAGTGCCCCGCGTCCAGCACCTGAAGTTCGCGCTCACCGGGCAGGGCGTTGTACACGGCGAACTGCCCCGGCGGCGGCACCGACGGGTCGAAGAGCGCCGCCGCCACCAGCACCGGCAGCTCCAGCCGGGCCGCGGCCGTGGCGGCGTCGAAGTACCGCAGCACCTCGATGACCTCCGGGTGCGTGCGGTGGTACCCGCGTACCGCCTCCCCGCTCCCCGCGCAGGGCAGGGTGAGCCGCAGCGGGTGGTTGCCGAACGTGGGCACCGTCAGCTGCCCGGCCCCGAACCGGTCGTCCCACGGCAGGGCCAGCGCGCCGAGCCCGCCGCCGAAGCTCTCGCCGAGGTAGCCGAGCCGCGGACCGCCCGCCCCGGGGTCCGTCTCCGGGACCAGTTCGTTCAGCGCCGACGCGGCGCACCACAGGTCCGCCACGCAGTCGCCGATGACGTAGGTGTCGCGCGAGGCGATGCCGTGCAGGACGTGCCGGGCGGAGGTGTCCGGTACGCCCTCCTGCAGGCCGCGCGCGGTCAGGCCCCGGACGCACGGCAGGATCGCCGCCGACCGGGGCAGCGGCAGCGGCACGTCGGGGCCGGGCTCCGCGCGACCGCCGTACCCGTGCCCGATGACGAATCCATGCTCGGCCGACACCCCCTCGGCGGGCAGCGCGACCCAGCCGCCGAGCCGCACCCCGCCGACCGACGTGAACGTGACCCCGTGGATCCGTACGCCGTCGCGTTCCTCCTCCAGCGGGCCCAGCTCCGGTTCCGTGGCGACCTCGCGCGCCTGCGCGTACCGGTCGCGCCAGAAGGCGTCGAAGTCGTCCGGGGCGACGGCGGGGGCCGGGACGTGGAGCAGGTCGTCGAGCGTGCGCCCGTAAGTCGGGTCGAAGGGAAAGTCGTGTTCGAACGAAGACATGGTCACGACACTAACGAAGTCACGATCACACCCACCCCCACAGCCGGTTACCCGTTATACGCAATCCGTCATATTCATCGGCCAAATTGGTCACATGATTACCAATTTCACAAACAGTGCATCTAACGTGCCAAGTCGAACGCCCGGAGGTCCGGCGCGTTGGAGGAGTGTGACGTAGCACCCTCTTGCGGAATCCCGAATTCCTGCCGCAGAGTGATGTATGCGCTTACAGGCAGCGCATACATCCGGATTGCTCAAGGAGGAGCCCTCCATGCCCCGCACCACCAGAACCGCCCTGGTCGGGATCTCGGTCGCCGCCGCGCTCACCTTCGGCCTCACCGCGTGCGGCAGTTCCGGTGGCGACGACGTCGCGGCGGACGAGAAGCAGACGATCACCGTGTGGGCCATGGGCGCCGAGGGCGAGAAGCTCACGGATGTGGCCAAGGAGTACACCAAGGCCAACCCGAACGTGACCGTGAAGGTGACCCCGGTCGGCTGGGACGTCGCCCATCAGAAGCTGGTCTCCGCCGCTGCCGCCGGCACCTTGCCGGACGTGGCCCAGATGGGCGGCAGTTACATGGGCGAGTTCGCCGAACTCGGCGTCCTGGAGCCGGTCGACACCAAGAAGTTCGACGAGAAGGACTTCTTCCCGGCGGGCTGGAAGCAGGGCGAGGTGGACGGTCAGGCGTACGGCGTGCCGTGGTACGTCGACACCCGCGTCCTCTACTACCGCACCGACCTGGCCGAGAAGGCCGGTGTCACCAAGGCCCCGACCAACTGGAAGGAGATGCAGGACCTCGCCACGGCCTACCAGAAGAAGGCCGGCACCAAGTGGGGCCTGTCCATCCAGCCGAGCGGCCTGGACACGGTGCAGAACTTCTACTCCTTCCTCTACTCCGCCGGCGGCGAGATCATCGATGACAAGGGCAAGGTCGTCATCGACAGCCCCGAGGCCGTCAAGGCGCTGAAGGAGTACGGCTCCTACTTCGACAAGGGCCTGTCCAACAAGTCCGTGCCGCCCGGCTACGACGTGGTGAAGGACTTCGGCAACGGCCGCGTTCCGATGTTCTTCGGCGGCCCCTGGCACGTCACGCTGCTGAACGAGGGTCAGCCGCAGATCGAGGGCAAGTGGGCGGTGGCGAACGTGCCCGCCGACAAGTCCTCCGTCTCCATGGCCGGCGGTTCCTCCCTGGTGATCTCCAAGGACAGCGAGCACAAGGCCGCCGCCACGGAGTTCATCAAGTACCTGACCGACACCAAGGGCCAGGCCGACTGGTACAAGCGCACCAAGGACCTGCCGGCCAACACCTCCGCCTGGTCCTCCGGCGACCTCGCCGGCGACGCCACCCTCCAGGTCTTCAAGAAGCAGATGGACACGGCCAAGGCATCGCCCTCGCTGCCCAACTGGACCGAGATCACCGACAAGGTCGACCAGGCCATCACCAAGGTCACCCAGGGCAAGGCGTCCGCCGAGGACGCGCTGAAGACGGCCCAGTCCGAAATCGAAGGTCTCGTGAAGTAGAAGACATGCGCACCATGACCTCAAAGGCCGCGGAGTCGGCCACGGTGCAGGCCGGGCCGGGGACCTCCGGGTCCCCGGCCACCGGGCCCGCGGGTCGCCGGGGCGGCAGGAAACGGTCGATGAACGTGCAGAACCTGGCCGGCTGGCTGTTCTCCACGCCCTTCCTGATCCTGTTCCTCGTCTTCATGGCGTTCCCGATCCTCGCGACGCTGGCGATGAGCTTCACCGACTTCGGGCTGCGCAACGTCACGCACCCGTGGGACGCGGAGTTCGTCGGCTTCGACAATTACGTCCGGCTGTTCAGCGACGACAAGTTCCTCACGTCGCTGTTCAACACGGCGTACTTCGTGGTGATCGGGGTCCCCCTGACGATCTTCCTGGGGCTGGTCGTCGCCGTACTGCTGAACAACGGCATCGACCGGGCCCGGACCTTCTTCCGCGTCGGCTTCTACGCCCCGGTGGTCACGACCATCGTCGCCGTCGCCGTGGTCTGGCGGTTCGTGCTCGATCCGGTCGACGGACTCGTCGCGGGCCTCTTCTCCGAGGTGGGTCTCACCGCGCCCGACTTCCTGGGCTCCGAGAAGCTCGCCATGCCCTCGATGATCGCGATGGCGGTCTGGCGCAACCTCGGTACGGTCATGGTGCTCTTCATCGCCGGTCTGCAAGCCATCCCCGCCGAGGTGCGGGAGGCGGCGAGACTGGACGGGGCAAGTGTCTGGCAGGAGTTCAGGGGCATCACCGTGCCCCTGCTGCGGCCCACGCTGCTCTACGCCACGGTGATCACCACCATCGGCTACCTCAACGTCTTCGAGGAGCCGTTCGTGATGACCCAGGGCGGTCCCTCGGACTCCACGCTCACCGTCTCGCTGAACATGTACCGCGAGGGCTTCAACTTCTTCCACATGGGCTACGCGAGTGCCATGGCGTATGTCCTTTTCGTCGTGATCATGGGCATCACGGTGCTACAGCTCCGACTGCTGAAGGACAACACGAAATGAGCGCCACCAGTGCACCGGGCGCCGCTGCGACGGCGCCGGAGAAGAGGTCCGGGGGCTCGCTGCCGTCGGGGTCCGGGGGCTCACGGCGGTCGGCCGGTACGGGCCGGGCGGGCGGCCTTGGGCGCGTCCTCGTCTACGTCCTGCTCTCCGTCGGCCTGCTGGTCATGTCGGCGCCGTTCCTCTGGATGGCGGTCTCCGCCTTCAAGACGCCGCAGGACCTGACGGCCAGCCCGCCGGTGTGGATCCCGACCGAGTGGACCCTGGACAACTTCCGGGACCTGCTCGACAAGCTCGATCTGCCGCTGTACTTCATGAACTCGGTGATCGTGGCGGTGCTGGTCACCGTCTCGAACCTGGTGTTCTGCTCGATGCTCGGCTACGCCCTGGCCAAGCTGAACTTCGCCGGACGCAACAAGATCTTCGGGCTGGTCCTCGGCGCCCTGATGGTGCCGGGCAACCTGATGCTGCTGCCCCTGTTCGTGCTGATGAGCAAGCTCCAGCTGATCGACTCGTACGCCGGTCTGGTGCTGCCGTTCGCGGCCGGGGCGTTCGGGGTCTTCCTGATGCGGCAGTTCATGCAGTCGATCCCGGACGAGTTGCTGGAAGCGGCCCGGATGGACGGCGCCGGGGAGTGGTACATCTTCTGGCGGATCGTCATGCCGCTGGTGAAGCCCGCCCTGGCGACGCTCTCGATCTTCACGTTCCTGGGCTCCTGGAACAACTTCGTCTGGCCGCTCATCGCGACCAACGACCCCGACAAGTACACCCTGCCGGTCGCGCTGGCCACCTTCGCCACCGACCCCAACAAGGCGGGCGGCTCCAACGGCGTGCTGATGGCCGGTTCGTTCCTGATCGTGCTGCCGGTCCTGGTCGTCTTCATCGCGCTCCAGCGGCACTTCACCCAGGGCATCGCCACGGCAGGCATGAAGTAACGACCTGGGGGCGATAGGGAGCCCGCTCCCTGTCGGTCCCCAGGTCGTAACGGCCCGCGCCACGGGCTCGCCTCTGGCGAAAGCCGCTGCGCAGAGGCCGCCCGGACGGGCTCCTCCGGGCGCCCGGACCCGGTTCGCGCAACGGCCCCACGGGGCCGGTTCGTGAGCCCGTCCCACGGGCCCGGTCCACGAGACCGGCCGCCCCCCACCGAAACGTACGAGGCCGCGTACCACACCCCACGCCGGCCACACCCCTTTCACGCACCAGAAGGACATTCCGCGATGACTCACACCCAGGTCCCCTTCCCCGAAGGCTTCCTGTGGGGCGCCTCCACCGCCGCCCACCAGATCGAGGGAAACAACACCAACTGCGACTGGTGGGTCAAGGAACACGCCGCGGGCACCCACATCCAGGAGCCCAGCCTGGACGCCTGCGACAGCTACCACCGCTGGCGCGAGGACATGGACGCGCTGGCCTCCCTGGGCTTCACCGACTACCGGTTCTCCATCGAGTGGGCGCGCATCGAGCCCGCCGAGGGCCGCTTCTCCCGCGCCGAACTCGCCCACTACCGCCGCATGGTCGAGGGCGCCCTCGAACGCGGCCTGCGCCCCATGATCACGCTGCACCACTTCACCGTGCCGCAGTGGTTCGAGGCGCGGGGCGGCTGGACCGCCGAGGGCGCGGTCGAGCTCTTCGCCCGTTACGTCGCGGCCTGCGCACCGGTGATCGCCGAGGGCGTCACGCACGTCTGCACCATCAACGAACCGAACATGATCGCCGTCATGGCGGGCCAGGCCAAGCGCGGCGACAACAGCTTCCCGCCCGCCGGGCTGCCGACCCCCGACGACGAGACCACCCGGGTCGTCATCGCCGCGCACCACGCGGCCGTCAAGGAGGTCCGGGCCATCGCCCCCGGCATCCAGGTCGGCTGGACCATCGCCAACCAGGTCTACCAGGCCCTGCCCGGCGCCGAGGAGATCACCGCGGCCTACCGGCACCCCCGCGAGGACGTCTTCATCGAGGCCGCCCGCGGCGACGACTGGATCGGTGTGCAGTCCTACACCCGGACCAAGATCGGCCCCGAGGGCCCGATCCCGACGCCGGACGACGCGGAGCGCACCCTCACCCAGTGGGAGTACTACCCGTCGGCCGTCGGCCACGCGCTGCGCCACACCGCCGAGGTCATCGGCAAGGACATGCCGCTGATCGTCACCGAGAACGGCATCGCGACCGAGGACGACGACCGCCGGATCGACTACTACACCGGCGCGCTGAACGAGGTCGCCCGTGGCCTGGAGGACGGCCTGAACATCAAGGGCTACCTGGCGTGGAGCGCGCTCGACAACTACGAGTGGGGCTCCTACAAGCCGGCCTTCGGCCTGATCGGCTGGGACCCGGAGACCTTCGAGCGGCTGCCCAAGCCGTCCGCCCGCTGGCTGGGCGAGATGGGTCGCACGCGCGCCCTGCCGCGCATCGCCGACTGACCACCGGCCCCGCCGATCCCTCTCGGCCCCACCAGCCGACCTCGGCACCGCCGACCGAGGTCGGCCCCGGACCGGGAGCGAACTGACGACGCTCCCGCCCGTACGGGACCCCGGAGGCACCTGACGGCCGCCCGGTTCCCGTACGACCCCGCCCGTGCGGGCGACGCGCGTGTCCAGCCCCGCCGACGCGCGTCGCCCGCGCGGTTGCCGTACGCGCCACGGCGCCCCGCTGCCGCCCCCGCGGCGTTCACGAACGGTGTGGTGACCCCGCACGCCTCGTTCCTCGCCCTGCCCTGCGCGCCGGACGAGGCGATCGCCAACCTGCGGGCGCTCGACCGCGACTTCGGCGCCTACCACCCCGGATACGGGTTCAGGGACTCCGTCAACGTGGGCACCGGGCGGGTCAGCGACTACATGCTCGCCCTCGAGCAGGGGATGACCGCCGCGGCACTGGCCCAGGCGCTGCGTCCGGGTCTGCTGCGAAGGCCGTTCCGGACGGGCGGTTTCCGGTCGCGGGTGCGTCCGCTGCTCGCCAAGGAGCGCTTCTCCATCTGACCGCAGGTCCGGCCTCGTCCGGACCTCGGACGGCGCCGCCGTGCCCGGTGCGGGGGCACCGTCGTACCCGGTGCGGGGGCGCCGTCCGACGGGTCGCGGGGCCCTTCGCCCGGTCGCGGGCGACAGAGAGTGGACATAGCCTCGCAAAGGTGACGCCACTCGCGAGCCGTAGCCGAATATCCGGGCTCTTCGGACGCTCCGGACCGGGCGGAGCCCCGCTCATCGCGCTGTCGGCGGTGTACGGGCCGGCCCTCCCCCGTACGGCGCACGCCGCCGCCCCCGCCGTCCCGGGCCCCGGGACCGTCGATCACGGCGGGGCGAGCGCCGTGGACCTGATCGTGCCGCTGGCCGTCCTCGTCGGCACCGCGGCGACCGCCGCTCGCGCACGCGTGCTGCGCCGGCGGCGCGCCGTCACCCGCACCACCCCCGGGACGTCCGGCCGACGGCCGGACGCAGGGCCGCGCCACCGGTGCCGTGACCGGCGGCTCCCGCACCACCCCTGAACGGCCGCCGTGCGGGTCCCCGTGCCGGCCGGTCCGTTCGGTGCACGCCCGGTTCACCGCGTGGTCGCATCACCACGCGCCCGGTTCACCACGTGGCCGCATCACCACGCGCCCGGCTCAGTACATGCTGAGCAGTTGTTCCAGCGTGGGCTCGGCGGCCGGTGCCCCGTCGGGCAGTGCCAACTCGAACCAGACGGTCTTGCCGCGCGGCGTCCGCCTGGACCCCCAGCCCGCACTCAGCATCCCGACCAACTGCAGCCCGCGCCCGCCCTCGTCGGTGTCGCGCGCCCGCCGCCGTCGCGGCTGGACCAGGCCCGCGTCCCACACCTCGCACACGAGCGTGCGGTCGAGCAGCAGCCGGATCCGGATCTCGCCCTCGCCGTACCGCAGGGCGTTGGTGACCAGTTCGCTGACCAGCAGTTCGGTGGTGTCCACCAGCTCGGCGAGGTCCCAGGAGAGCAGTTGTTCACGGGCCAGTTCGCGGGCGCGGCCGACGGAGCGGGGCTCGCGAGGCAGCCGCCAGTCGCCGACGGCGTCGACCGGAAGTCCACGGACGCGGGCCATGAGCAGGGCGATGTCGTCCTCGCCGTGCCGGGTGTCGAGAGTGGCCAGGACGTGGTCGCAGACGTCCTCCAGCGGCCGCTGCGGTGCGACGAGCGCGTCGCGCAGGGCCTTGAGCCCCTCGTCGAGCGGATGGTCCCGGGACTCCACGAGACCGTCCGTGTAGAGGGCGAGCAGGGCGCCCTCCTTCAGTTCGACCTCGACCTCCTCGAAGGGTTCGCCGCCGACACCGAGCGGCATCCCCGGCGGCACGTCGAGCATGACGGCCCGTTGGCCCGGCTCGACCACGGCCGGGGGGAGGTGACCGGCGTTCGCGAAGGTGCACCGTCGGGCGACCGGGTCGTAGACCGCGTACACACACGTCGCCAGGTACACCTCGGAGAGGTCCGCCTCACGGGACTTGTGGGCGGCCCGCGAGGGCCACTGGGCGCCGCCGCCGGAACCCCCGGGGAAGGCGCCGGTCGCGCGGCCGGGAGTGCCGAGCCCCCGCGCGACCTCGTCGAGCGCGGCGAGCACCTCGGCCGGCTCCAGGTCCAGCAGGGCCAAGGTCCGCACGGCGGTGCGCAGTTCGCCCATGGCCACGGCGGCGCGCAGGCCGCGCCCCATGACGTCGCCGACGACGAGGGCGGTGCGGTGGCCGGGGAGTTCGATCACGTCGAACCAGTCGCCGCCCACCTCGGTGGCGGTGTTGCCGGGGAGGTACCGGCAGGCGATGTCGAGACCGGCGGCCTCGGGGTCGCCGGGCGGCAGCAGGCTGCGCTGGAGGATCAACGCCCGCTCGTGCTCGCGCCGGTAGAGACGTGCGTTGTCGATACAGACCGCGGCGCGGGCGGCCAGTTCGACGGCCAGCGCCCGGTCCCTTTCGCCGAAGGGCTCGCTGCCCTTGGCGCGGGAGAACTGGACGAGGCCGACCACCGTGTCCTGGGCGACCATCGGCACGGCCAGGGTCGACTGGACGAAGCCCCGGTCGTCTCCGGGGACGTCCTCCACGTGCCCGGTGCGCAACGCGACGGCGCAGGGCGAGTGGTACGGGAACCGGTGCACGGCACCGAGCGCGGGCGGGTCGCCACCGGGGGCGGGTGCGGTCCGGTCCGCCGTCGTGGCGGGCAGTGCGTCCGACACGGCGCTGGCGAAGGCGACGCGGCGCAGTTCGGCGGAGCCGCCGACGGACTCCTGACGGAGCGAGTCCCAACTCCCGGGCGGTGCGTCGTCGCCGGTCAGCAGGCCCTGGTAGAGGTCGACGGAGGCGAGGTCGCAGAAACCCGGCACGGCGACGCCGAGGAGTTCGCGGGCGGTGGTCTCCAGGTCGAGGGAGTTGCCGATGCGGGCGCTGGCCTCGTTGAGCAGGGCGAGGTTGCGGCGGGCGCTGGCCGCCTCACGGGCCGCGAAATGACGTGCCGTCACGTCCGTGGCGAGTCCGGCGATCCCGACCGGCCGGCCCGAACCACCGTGCACGCGGTAGAGGTTCATCGACCAGTACCGGCGGTCCGGGGCTCCGGGGGCATGGCCGACGAGCTGGAGGTCGGTGACGGACGTACCGGTCTCCAACACCCGCTTCAGGGTGGCGGTGAGACGGTCCGCCTCGGTGCGGGTGAGGTAGTCGTCGACGGTGCGCCCCCGGTGGTCCTCGGCCCTGCCACCGAAGACGGCGGCGAAGCGCTCGTTGGCGCGCACCACCGCGAGGTCCGTGCCGAACAGTACGAAAGCGAAAGGAGATTGGCCGAATATGGCCTGTGACGCGGCAAGGTCAGTCTCGATACGGCGCAGGGCGCGGACGTCCACGACGATGCAGACCGCGGCCCGTTCCCCGGTCTTTGTCTCACTCGGCATCACGTAGAGCTCGGCGAGCCCGCGCACGCCCCGCTCCCCCGGTATCCGGAAGGGGACGAGACCCGTCCACTCCCTGCCGTCGAGGATCTCGCCGACCCGGCGGTGGCCGTCCCGCCGCAGCTCGGCGGGCATGAACGCCTCGACCGGGTCCATGCCCACCGCGACGTCCGCGGCGATGCCGAACAGGTCGGCGGCCCGTCGGCTCCACTGCTCGATCAGGCCATCGGCGCCGATCGAGAAAGAGGCGACTCTGATGTAGTCATAGATCGAGCCGGGCGGACTGTTCTGCCACACGATGCCGCCCGCCGTCCCAGGTATTTCGCTCACGCGACCGTCCCCTCCAGCTCACACACCGGACCGGTCCTGACCGCAGTATTCAGCACTCCGGCCCCGACCGACACGGCGTTCACGATCACAGCACGGTCTCAGTCCATTTCAGACAGGTTCTGCCCGACCTTCGGTGATCGCCGTTCGCGTCGTCCCACCCCACTCCTAACCAGGCAGCGCCAGCTCGAACCACACGGTCTTGCCGGTCCTTCCGCGCCTGATCCCCCAGCGACGGGCGGAGCACGCCACCAGCTGCAGCCCCCTGCCGCCCTCGTCATCGGGCCCCGCCGCACGTTCGGTCGGCGGATCCGGAAGCGGATCGGAGACCTCCACGAGCAGTCCGGGATGGCCGGAGGCGGAATCGCCGTTGGGACGGGAGCGCCGCAAGCGCACGCCGATGGGACCCGATGTGTACTGCAAGGAGTTGGTGACCAACTCGCTGACCAGCAGAAGCGTCACATCCCCTACGACCGCGTCAAGCCCCCAGCGGCGCAACGCCTCATAGACGGCGTGCCGCGCGGTGCGCACCGCGCCGGGCACAGCGGGAAAGGTCCACTCCGCGCAGTCGCCTTCGGTGTCGATCACGCCGATCACTTCCCAAGACCAGCATCGGGTACGCCCTGCTTACGCGGGATAATCAGTTCATACCCGCCATTCGGGGCGAACTATCGCTGCGATCGACACGTGGGGCGTACGGGTGTATGACCCCGCACACGAACAGATGTGCGCAGAGAGAGGGGCGCACAGGAAGAGCGCCGCGCGCCGGAACGGCAGGAACCGGCGCCGACCCGCCGCCCGACTCCACGTCAGCGGCGCACGCCCCCGTGGCCGGCCCGCGCTCCCGGTCAGCGGGGCCCGGCGGCCGGGAGCGCCACGATGTCACATGTCGGCGGGGGCGCCGTCCGGCAGGCATCGCACCGCCGCCGCGACGGCGGGCAGGTCCTGGTCCAGCCAGTCGACCGCGTCGATCTCGTCGGGCCCGAGCCAGCGCAGTTCGTCATGGTCCTGGAGCGGCGCGGGCTCACCGGACACCAGCCGCGCCGTCCACACCCGGAGCACGTATCCCGGCTTCAGCGGCCACTCACCGGGAACGCGTTCCAGCGGGCGTGTCTCCACGCCGAGTTCCTCGCGGAGTTCCCGTACCAGCGCCTGTTCGCCGGTCTCCCCCGGCTCCAGCTTCCCTCCCGGCAACTCCCAGCGGCCGGCCAGCTCGGGCGGGGCGCTGCGGCGCGCGGCCAGCAGGCGGCCCCGGTCGAAGACGGCTCCGGCCACCACTACACGATCGTCCATGAGCCGGAGCGTAACGCCGGGCGCGGGAGCGGCGGGCGGCCAGGTGCGCCTACGGGCGGCCCCGCACGAGACCCGCCCCGCCCCGCCCCACGACCGGGGCTCCACCACCGGCCTCCCGCTGCGGCCGGCCCCTCACCGCGACCGGGCGGCATCGCGGGCGGATACGTCACTGCGGCCGGGCGGCGCCTCGGGGGGGCATTTCACCACGGTCGAGCGGCGCCTTGCGGCGGCGCGTCACGGACGGATGCGCCGACCGGCGCGCTCCACCCAATAGAGCTGCTCATGGCCGTGGATCTCCAGCTTGTCGGCCATCTCCTGAGCCTCGCCGCGCGTGGCGTATCTGCCGACCCGATAGCGATTGCCGTTGTCGTCCTGCCGTATCACGAGCCAAGGGAGCTCGGCACCACTGTCGGTCATCGCACCCCTCCCCCACATCGCGCCCCTCCCGCGAACGGCTCGCATGTCTTTAAGGATCCCCAGGAAACCGCACTACGCATATGCCGGAGCCTACGCCAGACCTTTACTCAACGGATACGTAATTTCACAAAGAGGTACCGATCCGGCCAAGGAAAGAGGGGCGCGTCCCTCGGATGCGCCCCTCCGACGACCCGGACCGGCCGTACGGCCCCTCGGCCGGCCCCCACCGGTCGCCAGGGCATGACGATCAAGGTCGGCAGAGGCCGCTCGCCGGTCAAGGAACCCGGCTCGCCGGTGGCTCGGCGAGGGGCCGCCCCCTCCGCGCGCCGCTCACCTGACCGGGAGATGGTAGGCGACCCGGAAACGGTCTGCGGGCACCACCACGTCCGCCGTCTCGACCGGGCGTCCCGACGCGTAGAACGTGCGCTCGATCACCATCACGACATGGCCCGGAACGCCACCGAGCGCCAGGAGCTCCTCCGCCAGCCCCGGGCGCGCGCCGACCTGCTCCACCACGTTGTCCACGACGACATCGATCGCGGCCATCCGCTCGACCACCCCGCAGCCGCCCAACGGCCCCTCCTCCGGCAGCATCACGGGCGTACGTCCCGTCAGCGTGAGCGGCTCCCAGGACGTGGAGAGCATCATCGGCTCTCCGGCCTCACGGAAGGTGTAACTCGTACGCATCACCCGGTCGCCCGGCTCGATGCCCAGCCGCTCGGCGACGGGACCGGACGCCCCCTCCTGCTCACTACGGGACTCCCACGTCCCTCGCGCCCCGTCCGCCGTCTGTTCCTGACGGAACGAACTGGCCCCGGAAACAGGCCGGTACCCGGAGCGGGCGATCCGGCGCGGGACCGGCTGCTCCCGCACATACGTACCAGAACCGGAGCGGCCCTCGACCAGCCCCTCGGCCATCAGCACCTTGCGCGCCTCCAGCGCGACCGTGTCCGACACCCCGTACTCCTCGCGGATACGGGCCTGGGACGGCAGGCGCGTACGCGGCGGCAGCGAACCATTGACGATCTTCTCTCTCAGATCGCTCGCAACACGCAAATAAGCGGGCTGCTCACCGAAAGTCACAGGACTCTCCCAACAGGTTGACGGTCTGCAACAGACTGACAACGGTCGGTTGCCCACCGCAAGCAAAGGCCAGAGATTCACTCGAAGTGATGATCCGTCGGAGTGGCGCGCATGGCGCGGTCCGCATGCAGGGAGAAACCGTACATGCGTCCGCACATCATGCATCTGCGCAAGGTGCGAGGGGCAGCCGCGGCAGCGACCACCCCTCACGTCTCCCCGACCCTGCTCATGCCCCCGCGGCTCGACGGTCCGCGGAGCCACCCGCCGGGCGAGTCGTCGGCCGAACCGCCGGCCGGGCCGCCCGGGGACCCGCCGGACCGGTCGGCGGACGAGCCGTCATCAGAACTGCAGACCCCAGGAGTTGATCCGCCCGGTGTCGCCCGCCGCGCTGTCGGTGACGCGCAGCTTCCAGGTGCCGTTGGCCACCTCGGACGAGGCGTCCACCGAGTAACTGGTGACCACGTCGTCGCTGCTGCCGCCGGTTCCGCTCGCCTTCAGGTTGTAGACCGAGCCGTCGGGCGCGACCAGATCGATCTTCAGGTCGCCGATCCAGGTGTGCGTGATGTTGACGGGCACGCTCAGCGTGGCCGGCGCGTTCCCGCTGACACCGGAGACCGTGACGGGCGACTCGACGGTGGATTTATCACGGATGGTGTAGACGGTCGTGTTCTCGAACTTCGGCCCCGGCGGGTTCGTGGTGCCGCTCCCGACGTTCAGCAGCCGGTTCGGGGAGCCCGTGCCCGGGTTCGTCACCACTCCGGTGCCGGCCGCGGCGACGAGTCCGGCGGAGACCTGTGCGGGGCTCTCGCCCGGGTGGTCGGCCAGGTAGAGGGCGGCCGCACCGGCGACGTGCGGGGTCGCCATCGATGTGCCGGAGATCGTGTTGGTGGCGCTGTCACTGCTGTTCCACGCCGAGGTGATCGACGATCCCGGCGCGAAGATGTCCAGCACGCTGCCGTAGTTGGAGAAGCTGGAGCGGGCGTCCGTGCTGGTCGTGGAGCCGACCGTGATGGCCTCGGTGACGCGCGCGGGGGACCGGGTGGAGGCGTCCGTCGACTCGTTGCCCGCGGCCACCGCGTAGGTGACGCCGGAGGCGATGGACTTGCGCACGGCGGCGTCGAGCACGGTGTCCGCCCCGCCGCCCAGGCTCATGTTGGCGACGGCCGGCTTGACGGCGTTCGCCGTCACCCAGTCGATGCCCGCGACCACCTGGTCGGTCGTGCCGGAGCCGCTGTTGTCGAGGACCCGGACGCCGACGATCTTCGCCTTCTTGGCCACACCGTACGACGAGCCCCCGACGGTGGCGGCCACGTGCGTGCCGTGACCGTGGCCGTCCTGCGCGGTGTTGTCGTTGTCGATGGCGTCGTAGCCGTACGAGGCCCGGCCGCCGAAGTCGTTGTGGGTGATCCGGACACCGGTGTCGATGATGTAGGCGGTGACACCCTCGCCGGCCTTGTCCGGATAGGTGTAACTCTGGTTCAGCGGAAGGTTCTTCTGGTCGATCCGGTCCAGCCCCCACGAGGGCGGCGAGGGCTGCGTACCGGTGACCCTGAAGGTCCGGTTCTGCACGACGGACTCGACGGCCGGGTCCGCGGCGAGCTTCTTCGCCCGTTCCTCCGAGAGCTCCACCGCGTAACCGTTGAGGGCCGCGTGGTAGGTCCGCTTGATCTTCGCGCCGTACTCCCTGGCGAGGGCCCTGCCCTCCGCCGAGCCGGCGTCGGCCGCCGACTCGTCGAGCGTGACGATGTAGCTGCCGCTGATGGCGCCCGGGGCACCCGCGTTCTCGATCGGGCCTTCCGCCGCCGGACCGGCCGCGGCGGCGGGGAACGCCGCCGCGGTGGAGAGCGCGAGGGCCGCACCGGCTATGACGCTCGCGGCGGCGGCTCTTCGCCAGGCGTGGGGGGTGTGACGCATCACTGACATCTGAGGGATCCTCCTCGATTGCGGTGCGCTGGTGGGGGTCCACGGGTCATGGAGGTGAAGGCGGATCAGGGCCGGGCGGAGCGAGCCGAGTGGGGCTCAATATCATGTGCATGACAATCGCACGTTGCGGATACCGCGCCACCCAAGGCCCGGCCGACAGCGAAAGGTTGACCGATCCTTGGGATTCGCACAAGGGTGCGTTGACGCATGCCGTGCCTTCGCCATTCAGCCGCCCTGCACCTGACACGCTGACGGACATGACTTCCTACCTCTGCCCGCGGGACGGCACCCGCGCCGACACGACCGCGCTGACCTGGTGTTGCACGGTCTGCCGCGGCCCCTGGGACCTCGACTTCGAGCCTGCGGGGCCGCTCTGCCTCAACTCCCTGTCCGGACGCGTGAATTCACTGTGGCGTTACGAGGAGGCGCTGCCCCTCTCCTCCCCCACGACCAGCCTCGGCGAGGGCCGCACCCCGCTCGTCCCGCTCACCGGGTCGGTGTCGGCCAAGCTCGACTATCTGATGCCGACGCTCTCCTTCAAGGACCGCGGCGCGGTGATGCTCGCCGAACTCGCCCGGCGTCTGGCGCCCGGGCGGGTCGTCGCGGACAGCAGTGGCAACGCGGGCACGGCCGTCGCCGCGTACTGCGCCCGCGCCTCGCTCCCCTGCACGGTGTACGTCCCCGAGGGCACTTCGCCCAAGAAGACCGAGCAGATCCGGGCGCACGGCGCCCGCCTGGAGATCGTCCCCGGCGACCGCGAGGCCACCGCGCGGGTGGCCCGCGCCGCCGCCGACGCCCCTGGCACCTTCTACGCCTCGCACGTCTTCAACCCGTATTTCCTGCACGGCACGAAGACCTATGTGTACGAACTGTGGGAGGACCTCGGCGGCCGTCTGCCGGACGCCCTCGCCGTACCGGTCGGCAACGGCACCCTCCTCCTCGGCGCCGCCCTCGCCGCCGCCGAACTCCACGCCCAGGGGCTGATCGACGAACGCCCCGCGCTGATCGCCGTCCAGGCAGCGGCCGTGTCGCCGCTGGCCACCGCCTTCCACGCCGGCGCCGACGACCTCCTCGACACCCCGGCCGGCACGGCCGCGCCGGCCGCGCCGGCCGCGCCGGCCGCGCCGAGCCTCGCGGAGGGCATCGCCATCCCGCGCCCGCCACGCGCCCGCGCCGTCCTGGCGGCAGTGCGCGCATCGGGCGGCACCTTCCTCACAGTGAACGAGGACCAGATCCGCTCGGCCCAACTGGACCTGGCCGCCCGAGGGTTCTACGTGGAGACGACGGGCGTCGCCTGCTGGGCGGCGGTCCGTGACCGCACGGACCGCGAGATCGTCGTACCGCTGTGCGGCGCCGGCCTGAAGACGGGCCTCGCCCCCTGAGACCCGGGGCCCGGCCTCGCCCCCCTGAGCCACGGGGGCCGGCCTCACCCCCTGGCCCCGGGGCCGGGCCTCGCACCCCGACACCGGCGTTCACCCGCGCGCCGCGCGCCGTACGCCGACGCCCGGTACGCGCTTGCCTACGTTCGTACGGTGAGCCTCTCGCGCATCTGTCTCCTCGCGTCCCTGGCGTCCCTGACGTCCCTGGTCGCGGGCGCCCTGATCGCACCGCCGCCCCCCGTCTCCTACGCGGCCGTGCCCCACCCGCCGGCGACCACCGACTGCGGCCACGAAACCGACCCCGCCTGGGCCCCGTCCTCCACCCGTTTCGGCGAGGCCGGCGGCTACGCCCCGTACGTCGGCAACGGCTACCTGGCCCACCGGGTGCCCGCCGCGGGCGCCGGATACGCGGCGACGGGCGAGAAGACCGGCTGGCCGCTGTTCACCCCGCGCTACGCCGGGGCCTTCGTCTCCGGCCTGTTCGGGCGCGACAAGAACCTCGCCGACAGCCGGGAGGTGATCGCCGCCCTGCCGAGCTGGACGACCCTCGACGTACGCGTCGGCGACGAGACCTACGGCTCCGGCACTCCCCCGAGCCGGATCTCGCGCTACCGCCAGACCCTGTTCCTGCGCTGCGGTCTGGTGCGTACGTCGCTGCGCTGGACCACGGCCGACGGGCGCGCGACGGACCTCACGTACGAGGTGCTCGCCGACCGGTCCGACGCGCACACCGGTGCCGTACGGCTGCGCATGACCCCGCGCTGGAACGGCACCGCGAGCGTCACCGCCCGGCTGGACCCACGGGGCGCACGCCGCATCGACCTGGAGTCCGACGGCACGTTCCGCACCCTGGGGACCGGTACGGCGGGCGCGATCGCGCAGACGGTGCACGCCCCCGGACCGGTGACGACGCACGAAACCGGCACCGGCGCACGCCGGACGAGCACGCACCGTGTCCGCGCCGGGCGCACGTACACCTTCGAGAAGTACATCGGCGTCGACACCGCGCTCACCTCGCCCGCCCCGCGCACCACCGCCCTCGCGGCGTCGAGGCGCGCCGCCCGGCGCGGCTGGCCGGCCGTGCTCGCCGCGAACGCCGCGGCCTGGCGCACAGCGTGGGCGGCCGACATCTCCGTACCAGACAGCCCCGACCTGCAGAAATGGCTGCGAGCCGCGCAGTACGGCCTGCTCACCGCCACCCGGACCGGTTCCCGCGACAGCATCGCCCCGACCGGGCTGACCAGCGACGACTACGCCGGCCTGATCTTCTGGGACGCCGAGATCTGGATGTACCCCGGGCTGCTCGTCACCCGTCCCGGACCGGCCCGTTCGATCGTGGAGTACCGCTACCGCACCCGCGCCGCCGCCCGTGCCAACGCCCGGAAGCTCGGCCACCGGGGCCTGTTCTACCCGTGGACGAGCGCGAGCCGGGGCGACCTGTGGAGCGAGTGCCACAGCTGGGACCCCCCGCACTGCCTCACCCAGATCCACCTCCAGGGCGATGTCTCGCTCGCCGTCTGGCAGTACTACCTGGCGACCGGGGACCGCGCCTGGCTGGCCGGGCACGGCTGGCCACTGCTGCGGGGCATCGCCGAGTTCTGGACCTCCCGTGCCACCGCGAACGGCGACGGCACCTATTCGCTCAAGGACGTCGCGGGCCCCGACGAGTACAGCAACGGCGTCACCGACGGGGTCTTCACCAACGCGGTCGCGGCCACCGCCCTGCGCAACGCCGCCCGCGCCGCGCGCGTGCTCGGACATCCCGCACCGGCCGAGTGGACACGGGTCGCGGACGGCCTGCGCATCCCGTACGACCCGGCGCGCAAGCTGTTCCTCCAGTACGCGGGCTACAACGGCTCGACGATCAAACAGGCCGACGCGGTGCTGCTGCTCTACCCGCTGGAATGGCCGATGGAGCCGGGCGCCGCCGCGGCCACGCTCGACTACTACGCCACCCGCACCGACCCGGACGGCCCGGCCATGACGGACTCGGTCCACGCGATCGACGCGGCCACGATCGGGGAGGCCGGATGCGCGACGTACACCTACCTCCAGCGGTCCGTGCGCCCGTTCATCCGCGGACCGTACGCCCTGTTCAGCGAGGCACGGGGCAGGAAGGCGGGCGCCGAGGACCCACTGGCCGGGGCCCCCGCCGAGGACTTCCTCACCGGGAAGGGCGGCTTCCTCCAGGTCTTCACCCACGGGCTGACGGGCCTTCGGCTGCGCGAGGACGGGGTACGGCTCGACCCCCTCCTGCCCCCGCAGCTCGGCCGGGGCGTCACGCTGACGGGCCTGCGCTACCGGGGCCGCGTCTTCGACATCGCGATCGGGCCTCTGACGACCACGGTCCGGCTCACCTCCGGCACCCCGTTCACCCTGCACACCCCCACCGGCCCCCGCCTCCTCACCGGCACCCTCACCCTCCCCACCCGCCGCCCCGACCTCGCCGCCACCCCGGACGCGGCCCGCTGCCGGCCGGTGACGGCGACCTCCGAATCCCCCGGCCTGTACGCGGTGGCCGCCGTCGACGGCAGCCCGGCCACCTCCTGGTCGCCGGACGGCGCGACGGGCTCACTCACGGTCGACCTCGGACGCGCCGCCCCGGTGACCTCGGTCGCCCCGGAATGGACGGACGCCCGCTCCGTCCCGTACCGCCTGGAGACCTCGGTGACCGGCACCGGCTGGCGCCCCTACCGCCCGGGCGCGACGGCCCGCCTGGTGCGCCTGACCGTCACCGCCCCCGACCCCGAAAAGCCGTCGGGCGTACGGGAACTGACGGTCACACAGCCATGACGCGGACTTCCGGGGGCGCTCCAGCACCCGCCCGGCACCGCCCACGCAACATCACGCACCGACCGGGCCGCTCCCCGCCGATCCTGCCGCCACCTTCTGCATCTCTCGCTCCAACGTCGCCGGCTCCTGGCGACGTCCTACGCTCCGGACACCGCGGCTCGCGCGGCAATCCGTGAGAACCTGCAGCAGGATCGCTACCTCATCACCACCACGCCGCCGAACTCGACGACGTGGAGGTGATCAGACGCCTCACCCGGGAAGCGAACGGCGAAGCGATCAGCGCCGACGCGTTCACTGCAGCCATGCACCTCGTTCGGATCGGGCTGTGGCACGTGATGCGAGGCCAAGGCCCGGATCATCACGGGCTACACAATCGACGCTGCGACCAGTGACGAACTCGTCGCCGTCAAGGTGGCCCGCGACGGGGCCATGGTTTCCGTCGACTGGGAGAGCTGAGGGCGTCAGCCCCGCCTCGGTGGCGGCAGCCCGGCAGCACCGAACGGGGCACGGCGCATCGATCCCGGCCGCTGAAGACCCGGACCGCGACGGCGTGGGCAAGAGAAAGAACTGCTCCCGGAGCCCTGTCCCGGGATCAGCCACCCAATCGGCAGCTCATTCCACGAGTGCACGCAACCCAGATTGTGTACACATGGCACACTCGGTACCCTTGGTACATGACTCAGCCGCTGCCCATGGAGTCCATCCGCGACGTACGCGCTCACTTGGCCGAAGTCGTCGAACGGGCCGACCGCGACGACACGCCCACTGTCATCACCCGCCGCGGCAAGCAGGTCGCCGCCGTGGTCTCGATCGAGGTGCTGCGCAAGTACCAGGAGTGGGAAGAGCGCGAGATCAACCGCATCATCGACGAACGCATGGCGAGCCCGGCCGCCGGCGTCCCGATCGAGGACGTGATGCGGGAGACGCTGGCACGCAGTGAGTGACTACCGCACGGTGTTCCGCCCCGAGGCCCAGGCCGAGCTTCGCAAGATCCCTCGCGACATGGCGCTTCGTATCCTGGCCAAGCTGACAGAGCTGGAGAGCGACCCTTTCGGCTTCAACACCACGGCACTTGTCTCCCGGCCTGAGCACCGCCGCCTACGAGTCGGCGACTATCGCGTCTTCTACACCATCGACAACGGGGAACTAGTGGTGTGGGTCGTACACGTCGGACACCGCTCCACGGTCTACGGCACGTAGCCGCTTCAGGTTCTGCGGACTACTGCGGACAGCGCAACGGCCTGACCTGCCTTCTCGCAAGTCAGGCCGTTATTCACGTCCAATCAGACGTTGAAGCGGAACTCCACCACGTCGCCGTCCTGCATCACGTAGTCCTTGCCCTCCATGCGGGCCTTGCCCCTGGCGCGGGCCTCGGCCACCGAGCCGGCGTCGACCAGGTCCTCGAAGGAGATGACCTCCGCCTTGATGAAGCCCTTCTGGAAGTCGGTGTGGATCACACCGGCCGCCTCGGGGGCGGTGGCGCCCTTCTTGATCGTCCAGGCCCTGGCCTCCTTGGGGCCCGCCGTCAGGTAGGTCTGGAGGCCCAGGGTGTCGAAGCCGACGCGGCCGAGGGTGGCGAGGCCGGGCTCGTCCTGGCCCATGGACTGCAGGAGCTCCAGGGCCTCGTCGTCGTCGAGCTCGATCAGCTCGGACTCGATCTTGGCGTTGAGGAAGATCGCCTCGGCGGGGGCGACCAGGGCGCGCTGCTCGTTCTTGAAGTCCTCGTCGACCAGCTCCTCCTCGTCGACGTTGAAGACGTAGAGGAAGGGCTTGGTGGTGAGGAGGTGCAGCTCGTGGAGGAGCCTGCCCTTCTCGGTGCCCGCCGTGATGCCCGCGGCGAACAGCGTCTGGCCGGTCTCCAGGATCTTCTGGGCCTCCTCGACCGCGGCGAGGACCGCGACCTTGTCCTTCTGGAGGCGGGACTCCTTCGTGAGGCGCGGGACGGCCTTCTCGATGGACTGGAGGTCGGCGAGGATCAGCTCGGTGTTGATCGTCTCGATGTCGTCCTTCGGCGAGACCTTGCCGTCGACGTGGACGACGTTCTCGTCCTTGAAGGCGCGGATGACCTGGCAGATCGCGTCCGACTCACGGATGTTCGCCAGGAACTTGTTGCCCAGCCCCTCACCCTCCGAGGCGCCCCGGACGATGCCGGCGATGTCGACGAAGTCGACCGTCGCGGGCAGCAGCCGCTGGGAGCCGAAGATCTCCGCCAGCTTGTTCAGACGCGCGTCGGGGACACCGACGACCCCGACGTTGGGCTCGATCGTGGCGAACGGGTAGTTGGCCGCCAGCACGTCGTTCTTGGTCAGGGCGTTGAACAGGGTCGACTTGCCGACATTCGGCAGGCCGACGATTCCGATCGTGAGCGACACGTTGGCGACTTCCTGAAGGGGTGGGAGGGCGGGGTGGCCTCGGCCCGGGTGGGCCGATTCTCCAGTTTACGGGCGGGCGCGAGCGGCGGGCCCGGCAACCAGGAGTCCGGGCCCTGCGCTTCATGGCGGTTTCCAGGGGCCCCTGCGCTGCGGGGCCCCTCCGCGTCAGTCAGCGGCCGGCGCTCATGGGCCGGGGGCTCCGGCAGACACGGTCCGGGGGTGGGAAGGCCCTGGAGACCGGGGGGGGAAGCCGCCCGTCCGGCCCGGAAGTGGGCCCGGTTTCGTCCGGAGCGGTTCGGTTCCCGTTCGGCCGTGTGGCATCGAACTCACCCGCGACGTCGCCCAAAGGGCGTGTCCCGTACCCGCTTCCTGCCGCCCGGCGACCTACGTTGTCACGGTGGAGCAGCCCAGAACACGTCCCCCGCAGCGCCCGCAGCGCAGCCAGCCCCCGCAAGCCCCGCTGTCCCCGCAGGGCACCATCGACGAAGCCGCCGCCGTCTACCGGGTGATGGACGCGAAGCCGGGAGGCCGGTCCCGACCGGTGCCGCCCGTCGTCCTCGCGCTCCGCCGGCTGCCCAATCCCCGGCTGACCGGCATCGGCGCGGGGCTCTTCGCCGCCGCCGTCATGTTCGTGCTGGCGTGCCTCGACTCGCTGCTGCTCGACGGTTCGGCGATCGTGTACGGAGTGCTGTTCCTGCCGGTCAGCGCGCTGACCGCGCTATGGGTACGGCCGGCGGACCTGGTGACCGCCCCGATCATCGTGCCGATCGCGTTCGCCGTCGGGATCATCCCGATCTCCGGTGGTGAGGGAGGTTTCGCCGGTCAGACCATGGCGCTCGTCACCGCCCTCGCCGTGCACGCGGGCTGGCTGTACGGCGGCACGCTCGTCGCCGGGCTCATCTCGACCGTACGGAAGGTACGGATGATGCGCCTGCGTCAGCGGCAGCGCCGGGAGATGTCCGCCGCGCAGGCACCCCGCAACCCGAGGGAACCGCGCCGCCCCCGGCGCTGACCGGGGCCGGGCCTCCCGGGGCGAGCCTCCCGGGGCCGGGGCGCGGCTCGCGCACGCACTCCTGGACGGGCCGTACGTGTGCCCGGGCCGTCCACGAGCGCGTGCGGGGCCGTACGCCCGTGCGGCGCCTGGCGCCCAGCTCGTACGCGGGCGCCGCACTCCCGACCCGGCCCCCGGCCCTGCGCCCGAGCGCCTCGCAGCCTCTCGGCTCTACGGTTCCCCGGCTATACGGCTCCTCGGCTCCACGCCCTTTTCCGACGCCGCCATCGCCGCGCCCACGATGCCCGCGTTGTTCTGCAATTCCGCCGGCACCATCTCGGCCCGGACGTGCTCGATCAGCGGCAGGAACTTGTCGGCCTTGCGGCTGACCCCGCCACCGATGATGAAGAGCTCGGGAGAGAACAGCATCTCCACATGGCTCAGGTACTTCTGCACCCGGCGAGCCCAGTGGTGCCAGCCGAGGTTCTCGTCCTCCTTGGCCTTGGTGGAGGCATGTTTCTCCGCGTCCTGGCCGTTCAGCTCCAGGTGGCCGAGCTCGGTGTTGGGGACGAGGCTGCCGTCGGTGAACAGGGCGCTGCCGATCCCCGTACCGAACGTCAGCATGATCACGGTCCCCCTGCGGCCCCGCCCCGCGCCGAACGCCATCTCCGCGATGCCCGCGGCGTCGGCGTCGTTCAGCAGAGTGACGGGCAGGCCGAGCCGGTCGTCCAGGATCTGGCGGGCCTCCGCGTCGATCCAGCTCTTGTCGACGTTGGCCGCGGTACGGGTGCACCCGCTGGTGACGACGCCGGGGAAGGTGATGCCCACCGGGCCCGACCAGTCGAAGTGCCTGACCACCTCGGCCACGTGATCGGCCACGTCCTTGGGCGTGGCCGGGTGCGGTGTGAGTACTTTGTAGCGCTCCTGCGCCAGGTCTCCGCGCTCCAGGTCAACGGGAGCGCCCTTGATCCCGGATCCGCCGATGTCCACGCCGAAGATCTCCATGAAATCCACGGTACGGGCAGACAGGCGGCCCGGCCCACTTCCCGAAACCACCGGAGCCGCCGGAGCAGTCGGCTGACGCACGACGGCCCCGGCGGCTCCGGCGACGGGGCTACTTCCCCTCGGCCAGCGCGGCGGCCTCGGCGCGCAGGTCGCGGCGGAGTTCCTTCGGAAGCGAGAACGTGATGGACTCCTCGGCCGCCTTCACGATCTCCACGTCCTCGAAGCCGCGCTGCGACAGCCACTCCAGAACGCCGTCGACCAGCACCTCGGGAACGGACGCGCCCGAGGTGACGCCCACCGTGGAGACGCCCTCCAGCCATGCCTCGTCGATCTCGTCGGCGAAGTCGACCAGGTGGGCGTCGCCGGCACCGGCGCCGAGGGCGACCTCGACCAGGCGGACCGAGTTGGAGGAGTTCTTGGAGCCGACGACGATCACGAGGTCGGCGTCCGCACCCATCTGCTTCACGGCGGTCTGCCGGTTCTGCGTGGCGTAGCAGATGTCGTCACTGGGCGGCGAGACCAGAAGCGGGAACTTCTCCTTGAGCGCGCCGACCGTCTCCATCGTCTCGTCGACGGAGAGCGTGGTCTGGGAGAGCCAGACGACCTTCGACGGGTCGCGCACCTCGACGTTCGCGACGTCCTCGGGGCCGTCGACCAGCGTGATGTGGTCGGGGGCCTCGCCGGAGGTGCCGATGACCTCCTCGTGGCCCTCGTGGCCGATCAGGAGGATGTCGAAGTCCTGCTGTGCGAAGCGGACGGCCTCCTTGTGGACCTTGGTGACCAGGGGGCAGGTCGCGTCGATCGTGGCGAGCTTCCGCTCGGCGGCCTCCTGGTGCACGGTCGGCGCGACGCCGTGCGCGGAGAACATCACGATCGAGCCCTCGGGGACCTCCGCCGTCTCCTCGACGAAGATCGCGCCCTTCTTCTCCAGGGTCTGTACGACGTACTTGTTGTGGACGATCTCGTGGCGTACGTAGACCGGGGAGCCGTACTGCTCCAGGGCCTTCTCCACGGCGATCACGGCACGGTCCACGCCCGCGCAGTAGCCACGAGGAGCGGCGAGCAGGACGCGGCGGGGGGTCGGAGCAGTCATGGGCCCATCGTAAGGCCGCGCCGGACGGGCGGAAGATCGACGGGGTCGCCAGACTGATGCGTACGCGATCCGATGCGTACGCGGTCCGATCGGGTGCGCCTGGTCGAGCATCGAGTGCACCTGGTCGAGTACACGATCGACGGAGGGCTCATGTCGGGGACCGGAGACGGCAGCGACGGCGGCGCGGAGGCGAGGGGGTCGCACCAGGAGCCGGGCCGGCTGCGGCGGACGCTCGGTTTCCGGGATCTGGTGGTCTACGGACTCCTCTTCATCGCGCCGATGGCGCCCGTCGGGGTGTTCGGGACGCTCGACGCGAAGTCGGGCGGCGCGGTGGCACTGGTCTATGTCGCGGCGACGGTCGTGATGGCGTTCACGGCGTTCAGCTACGCCCAGATGGTGCGCGTCGCCCCGCTGGCGGGTTCGGTCTTCGCGTATGCGCGCAAGGGGCTCGGGGACGGGGCGGGGTTCGTCGCGGGGTGGATGGCGATGCTCGACTACCTCCTGATCCCGGCCGTCGCCTACCTCTTCTCCGGGATCGCGCTGAACGCACTCGTGCCGTCGGTGTCGCGGTGGGTGTGGACGGCGCTCGCCGTCGTCGTGACCACGCTGCTCAATCTGTGGGGTGTACGGGCCGCCGCCCGGGTCGGTTTCGCGGTCCTCGCGATGGAGGTCGTGGTGCTGCTGGTGTTCCTGGTGTCGGCGGTGGCGGTGCTCGTACGGGACGGGGCGCAGCGCGGATGGCTGACCCCGTTCACGGGCGACGCCGGTTTCGCCCTGTCGGCCGTGTTGAGCGCGGTGTCGGTCGCCGTGCTGTCCTATCTGGGCTTCGACGCGATCGCGTCGTTCGCCGAGGAGGCGACGGGCGGCTCGGCGAAGGTGGCGCGGGCGGTGCTGTTCTGTCTGGTGCTCGCGGGCGCGCTGTTCGTGGCGCAGGGGTATCTGGCGGCGCTGCTGGAGCCGATGACGTCGGCGGAGCTGGCCGCCGATCCGGCCGCGCAGGGGTCGGCGTTCTACGACACGGTGGACGCCTCGGTCGGAACCTGGCTGCACGACCTGGTGGCGGTCAGCAAGGCGGTCGGGGCGACCTTCGCGGCACTGGCCGGGCAGGCGGCCGCGGGACGGCTGGTGTTCGCGATGGCCAGGGAGCGGCGGCTTCCTTCGCTGCTGTCCAGGGTCGATCCGCGGTCGGGGGTGCCGCGGTTCGCGATCCTGCTGGCGGCGGCGGTGACGCTGGTGGCCGCGGTGTGGGCGGCCGGGCGCCCCGACGGTCTCGACCATCTGGTGTCGGTCGTCGACATCGGGGCGCTGACGGCGTTCGTGCTGCTGCACGCGTCGGTGATCGGCTGGTTCGCCCTACGCCGGATGGAGGGGCCGCCGAGTTGGTGGCGGCACGTGCTGGTGCCGGTGGTGGGTGCGGGGGTGCTGGTCGCGGTGATCATGGCGGCGACCGCGAGTGCCCAGGTGGTGGGGGTGTGCTGGCTGGGGGTGGGACTGGTGGTACTGGCGGTGCAGTGGGGGCGGCGGCCGGTGTGACGGAGGCCGTACGCCTCACACGGGCGCCGCGCGCGTGCGCCTCACACCGACGCCATGCGCACTCGCCCCGCACGTACGAACGGCGGCGGGAACGGCGGCGGCAACGGCTACGGCGACGGCGTGGCCGGTTCGTGGACCGCTGATTGTCGGTGCGGGCGGATACGCTCACTCGCATGGCTCTCCAAACGTCCGCGGAAGCTCCGCTGCCCGTCGGCGAGGTGTCGCGGCTCATCGGCGGCTGGATCGACCGGCTCGGGGCGGTCTGGGTCGAGGGGCAGATCACCCAGCTGTCACGGCGCCCCGGCGCCGGTGTGGTCTTCCTGACGCTGCGCGACCCCTCGCGGGACGTCTCGGTGGGCGTGACGTGCTTCCGGCAGGTCTTCGACCGGATCGCCGACGTGGTGACGGAGGGGGCGCGGGTCGTCGTCCTCGCGAAGCCCGAGTGGTACGCGCCACGAGGGCAGCTGTCGCTGCGGGCCACGGAGATACGGCCGGTCGGCGTCGGCGAGCTGCTGGTCCGTCTCGAACAGCTGAGGAGGGCGCTGGCCTCGGAGGGGCTCTTCGCGCGCGACCGGAAGAAGCCGTTGCCGTTCCTGCCCCAGCTGATCGGGCTGGTCTGCGGGCGGGCCTCCGCGGCCGAGCGCGATGTGCTGGAGAACGCCCGGCGGCGGTGGCCCGCGGTGCGGTTCGAGGTGCGGAACACGGCGGTGCAGGGGGTGCACGCGGTCAATCAGGTGGTCCAGGCCGTGAAGGAGCTGGACGACCTCCCGGACGTCGACGTGATCGTCGTCGCCCGGGGCGGCGGCAGCGTGGAGGACCTGTTGCCGTTCTCGGACGAGCAGCTGATCCGTACGGTCGCCGCGTGCCGCACGCCCGTGGTGTCCGCGATCGGCCATGAGCCGGACTCCCCGCTGCTCGACCTGGTCGCGGACCTGCGGGCCTCCACGCCGACGGACGCGGCGAAGAAGATCGTGCCCGATGTGGGCGAGGAACTGGACCGCGTGCGGCAGCTGCGGGACCGGGCGCTGCGGTCGGTCCGGGGGCTGCTGGAGCGGGAGGAACGGGGGCTGGCGTACGCGCTGGCCAGACCGTCGATGGAGCATCCGCGGCGAATGGTGGACGAACGGGCGTCGGAGATCGACGCCCTGGTCGGACGCAGCCGGCGGGTGCTGGGGCATCTGCTGGACCGGGCGGACTCCGAGCTCGCCCACACCCGGGCGCGCGTGATCGCACTGTCGCCCGCGGCGACCCTGGAGCGCGGATACGCGGTACTGCAACGGGCCGACGGCCATGTGGTGCGGACGCCCGAGGACGCGGGACCGGCGGGCGAGGTGCTCCGGGCACGGGTGTCGGGGGGCGAGTTCGCGGTGCGGGTTGCCGAGTGAACCCGGGCTGGGCAGCGCCACGAGGAGACGCACCGCGAGGGCTCGCACCGTGACGGGCCGGACGGCACGGCACGCCGGCGCGGTGCGGTGCGCGGACGACGGCGATGGACAGCGGCGATGACGGACGACGAGGTCGAGGGCCCTGGTGGGCCGGAACGTAGGGTGAGGCACATGACGGACGACGGGGCCGCGACGGCCGGTGCCACGAGCACGCTCGGATACGAGCAGGCCCGTGACGAGCTGATCGAGGTGGTACGCCGCCTGGAGGCGGGCGGTACGACGCTGGAGGAGTCCCTCGCCCTGTGGGAGCGGGGCGAGGAGCTGGCGAAGGTGTGCCGGCACTGGCTGGAGGGCGCCCGCGCGCGCCTGGACGCGGCCCTGGCCGGACCGGCCGGCGCTCCGGAGAGCGACGACGCGGGCCCGCGGAACGGCGGCGGCGCGGCGGGCGACGACGCCTGAGCCCCGGCGGCCCCGACGGCGGCCGGGCCCGGCGGCCGAGGCCACCGGACGCCTCGCCGATACCGCTCCGCGGCGCCCAAGGTCAGTGCAAGCTTGTGGGACGGGTCACTCCACCCCAGGTTTAGTTGAAAGTTAATACACCTCTGCCTTACGGTGTTCCGCGTTGCACGAACCATGCGCACACCGTCCGGAAGGCAATACCGCACCATGTCCCTCGTTCTCGACCCCGCCGCGCAGGACCTCCTCTTCCGTGAGGCCCGTACCGCCAACACCTTCACCGACGAGCCGGTCACCGATGAGCAGGTCCAGGCGATCTACGACCTGGTCAAGTACGGCCCCACCGCGTTCAACCAGTCGCCGCTGCGCGTCGTCCTGGTCCGCTCCGACGACGCCCGCGCGCGCCTCGTGAAGCACATGGCCGAAGGCAACCAGCCGAAGACCGCCACCGCCCCGCTGGTCGCGATCCTGGCCACCGACAACGAGTTCCACGAGGAGCTTCCGGCCCTGATGCCGCACTTCCCGCAGGCCAAGGACGCGTTCTTCTCCGAGCGCCCGGTCCGTGAGTCGTCCGCCGTGCTCAACGGTGCGTTGCAGGCCGCGTACTTCATCCTGGGCATCCGCGCCGCCGGTCTGGCCGCCGGCCCGATGACCGGCTTGGACGCCGCGGGCATCGAGAAGGAGTTCCTGGACGGCGACCACAAAGTGCTGATGGTCGTCAACATCGGCAAGCCGGGCAAGGACGCCTGGTTCCCGCGCCTGCCGCGCCTCTCCTACGGCGAGGTCGTCACGACCGTCTGATCGCGCGACGCGGCCAGGAAGAAGGCCCCGGAGCGGCACCGCTCGCCGCCGGCCCGGGGCCTCTTCCATGCCCGGGCCGCGACGCCCCGGGCTCCCTGCGCCGACCGGGACGCCCCGGACTCCGCACGCCCGCACGCCTCGGGGCGCCTTGAACGCTCCGTACGCCCGAACACCTCGGACTCCATGTCCGAACACCTCGGGGCACCCATCAGCACTCCATACGCCCGAACGAACGCCCCGGACCCCGGGCCCGAAACGCCTCGGGGCGCCCCGAGGCGTTGTGCGCCGGGACGCCCCGAGGGCGACGCGTCAGGATTCCTCGAGTGCGGCGGCCATCTCCGCCAGCCGTTCCGTCGAGGCCGACCCCGTCACCACCGTGGTCGCGTCCTTGCCGGGGAGCACGAGGGCGTCGTACTTGTCACCCTTCCAGTGCTGCCACTCCTCACCGGCGACCTGCCGGGTGCGCCCAGTGTCCCTGGCGTCCTGGCTGACCTCGGTGACGTACTTCTTCGCCGGGGAGGTGGACTGCTCCACGGCGACGTACTTGCCGTCCGGGTCGAGGAAGCCCAGGTGCCAGCTGTCGCCGTTCTGGCGGTCGTAGCTGACCGAGGTCGGCTTCCAGTTCTTGGCGAGCCCGTCCGGGGCGGCCACCGGGTACGGCGCCGCGCGCCGCGCGGTCAGCAGTTCCACCCGGTAGTCGATCGCCGGGACCGGGTTGGCGCTCTCGTCGTGCGGAATGAAGATGTAAATGAGGCCCGCCATGCCGGTGGCCACCGCCATCGACAGGAACATGCCCCGCACCGTCTGCTTGCCTCGCTTGCTAGCCACGGGTCCATGGTCGCATCAGAGACGGTGGGCCCACCCCTCGGGTCAACCGCTCAAAAGTGACCCGGTCTGCTCATTTTGTCGACCTGCCGATAGAGTCATTGCACCCTCTTCCGGTCGTCGCCGTACAGAAAGGTGCGCTCCGATGTCCGAGCATCATCTGCCGTCTCAGCTGGAGGTCTCCCCGGAGGCCCCCGATCGCAACCTCGCCCTGGAACTGGTCCGGGTCACCGAGGCCGCCGCCATGGCGGCGGGGCGCTGGGTCGGCCGCGGAGACAAGATCGGCGCCGACGGGGCCGCCGTGAAGGCCATGCGAACCCTCGTGTCCACCGTGTCGATGAACGGTGTCGTCGTCATCGGCGAGGGCGAGAAGGACGAAGCCCCCATGCTGTTCAACGGCGAGCGCGTCGGTGACGGCACGGGCCCCGAGGTCGACATCGCGGTGGACCCGATCGACGGTACGACGCTCAACGCCAAGGGCATGCCCAACGCGATCGCCGTACTGGCCGCCGCCGACCGCGGCGCCATGTTCGACCCGTCCGCGGTCTTCTACATGGACAAGCTGGTCACGGGACCCGAGGCCGCCGACTTCGTCGACATCAACGCGCCCGTCTCGGTGAACATCCGCCGTGTCGCGAAGGCGAAGAACTCCTCCCCCGAGGACGTCACCGTCGTCGTCCTCGACCGCCCGCGCCACGAGGGCATCGTCAAGGAGATCCGGGAGACCGGCGCCCGCATCAAGTTCATCTCCGACGGCGACGTCGCGGGCTCGATCATGGCCGCCCGCGAGGGGACCGGCGTGGACCTGCTGATGGGCATCGGCGGCACGCCCGAGGGCATCATCTCGGCGTGCGCCATAAAGTGCCTCGGCGGTGTCATTCAGGGCAAGCTCTGGCCGAAGGACGAGGCCGAGCGGCAGCGCGCGCTGGACGCCGGACACGACCTGGACCGCGTGCTGTCCACCGACGACCTGGTCAGCGGCGACAACGTGTTCTTCGTCGCGACCGGCATCACCGACGGCGAGCTGATGCGCGGCGTGCGGTACCGCGCGGAGACGGCGACCACCGAGTCGATCGTCATGCGGTCCAAGTCCGGCACCATCCGGAAGATCGACTCGACGCACCGGCTCTCGAAGCTCCGCGCCTACAGCGCGATCGACTTCGACCGCGCGAAGTAACCCCCCCCCCGCGGACCCGGGGGTCGGGTCCGTGGCCCCGTTCCCGAGTGCACGTGGCCCCGTTCCCGAGTGCAGGGGACGTACGCGAAGAGGCGCCCCGTATGTGCGGTGGGGCGCCTCTTCGCGTACACGAGGGTGCCGCGCGCGTGGAGACGGGCTCCCGGTTGTCCGCCGCCTGCCGAGCCGTCGGCGTCCGACAGCCGTACGCCGGTCAGCCGGCCGCGGCGACGGGGTTCGCGGCCCCGGTGGACGCCGCCGACGCCTTCAGCTCCATGTCGCGCCGCCTGCGCCGGGCGAGCACCACGCGGCGCTCGGCGGCGGTGAGGCCGCCCCACACGCCGTACGGCTCCGGCTGCATCAGCGCGTGCTCCTGGCACTCGACCATCACCGGGCAGCGGGCGCAGACCCGCTTCGCGGACTCCTCCCGCGCGAGTCTGGCAGCGGTCGGCTCCTTCGAAGGAGCGAAGAACAGCCCGGCCTCGTCGCGGCGGCACACCGCCTCCGAGTGCCAGGGGCCGGCCTGGTCCTCCCGAGCGGGGATGCGCTGGGGAGGGACGGCGGCGACCTGCAGGGGCTGATGCGGCAGTTGCAGCACGGTCTACTCCTGACGACGGCTTCGGAGCGAGAAGACGATGCAGCAGTCCCTACCCACTGTGCGTATACCCATGCACTGAGTGGCCTTGGTTCCGGGCCGCGCAATGGCCACTGGTCAGGAATATGGCTGATTTCCGAAGGGGTTTCAGAGGCGCTTCGGAGGCGGCCCGGAGCCGGTCCGGAGGCACTTCCGAGGCGGCTCGGAGGCGCTTTCGAGGCGGCCGGGAGCCGACTCGAAAGTGACGCGATCGAGGGCGGGAGAAGTTCAGGGGAATTCCGAAGGGGCTCCCTCCCGCGCCGCCGCCTCAGCCCAGGTGTTTGCGCATCTGTTTGCGCAGCCGGTCCTGAAGGTCCTCGATGAACTTCCCGCGCTTGGGCTTGGCGTCGACGCTGCCGAACACCGAATATCCGTTGACGACGACCACGGGCGCCTCGGGGTCCGCGGATTCCAGCGTGGAGACCTCGAAGCTGCCGAAGATGCCGGTCCCGCTGCCGCGCAGGGAGATGTTCTCGGGGACTCTGATATCGACGCTGCCGAAGACGGAAGTCGCGTTGATCACCGTGAGCCTCTGGCCGAAAAGCGCCTCTGTCAGATCGATCTCCACACTGCCGAAAAAGGCGAAGACGTTCGTACGGCCGCTGACCCGCCAGCGCCCCCTGCGGGTGGAACTGCTGAAGACGGCCACGAGGTTCTCCGCCGGGCCCGCCGCGTCCACCTGGCCGTGGACGGCGTGCACGCCGGGCGCGACGGTCGGACGGGAGCCGTCGGGGGCGGGCAGATCCCGCACCAGCGGTTCGAGCTCGCCCACGGTCTTGGCGCGATAGACCGCCTCGACACGCTCGGAGTGCTCCTCGGCGGTGAGCCTGCCCTCGGCCATGGCCTCGCGCAGGATGTCCGCGATCCGGTCGCGGTCCGCGTCGGAGGCGCGGATACCGGCGGGCTCGCCCGGAGCTACGGGCTTCTGAGGGTGCTTTTCGAGGTCCACCGGCCCAGGGTACCGAAACGCGATAGATCGCGACTACCCCTGACTCCGGCACCGCCGTGTCGCGTCCGCACCCGTGCCCCGCACCCCGTACCCCGTACCCCGTGCCCCGCACCCCCTACCCGTGCCCCGTGCCCGCGAACGCCTCGGGCGGACCCGGACGCCCCCTCGGCCGAACGCCCGGACAAACCCTCTCGGACGGTGCCCGAACTGAGCCTTACCTCACAGCTCCGGCGTCCGCGCGGGGTTCTACCCTGGTGGATGCGCTGCCCGAGGGAGGCCAGCCGCCGTCTGCCGAGTGAGGAATGGCCGTAATGCCAGAGTTCGCGTACTCCGATCTGCTCCCCCTGGGGGAGGACACCACGCCTTATCGTCTGGTGACCTCCGAGGGTGTCTCCACCTTCGAGGCCGACGGCCGTACGTTCCTCAAGGTCTCCCCGGAGGCGCTGCGCACCCTGGCCGCCGAGGCCATGCACGACATCTCGCACTACCTGCGCCCCGCCCACCTCGCGCAGCTGCGGCGGATCGTGGACGACCCCGGGGCGTCGTCCAACGACAAGTTCGTCGCGCTCGACCTGCTGAAGAACGCCAACATCGCCGCGGCGGGTGTCCTGCCGATGTGCCAGGACACCGGCACCGCGATCGTCATGGGCAAGCGCGGGCAGAACGTGCTCACCGAGGGCGGTGACGAACAGGCCCTGTCGCACGGCATCTTCGACGCCTACACCAAGCTCAACCTCCGCTATTCGCAGATGGCCCCGCTCACCATGTGGGAGGAGAAGAACACCGGCTCGAACCTGCCCGCGCAGATCGAGCTGTACGCCACCGACGGCGGCGCGTACAAGTTCCTCTTCATGGCGAAGGGCGGCGGCTCGGCCAACAAGTCGTTCCTGTTCCAGGAGACGAAGGCGGTGCTGAACGAGACCTCCATGATGAAGTTCCTGGAGGAGAAGATCCGTTCGCTGGGGACGGCCGCCTGCCCGCCCTACCACCTGGCGATCGTGGTCGGCGGCACGTCGGCCGAATTCGCGCTGAAGACCGCGAAGTACGCCTCCGCGCACTACCTGGACGAGCTGCCCACCGAGGGCTCCCCCACCGGTCACGGTTTCCGGGACAAGGAGTTGGAGGAGAAGGTCTTCGAGCTGACGCAGAAGATCGGCATCGGCGCCCAGTTCGGCGGCAAGTACTTCTGCCACGACGTACGCGTCGTCCGCCTCCCCCGCCACGGCGCGTCGCTGCCGGTCGCGATCGCCGTGTCCTGCTCGGCGGACCGCCAGGCCGTCGCGAAGATCACCGCCGAGGGCGTCTTCCTGGAGCAGTTGGAGAAGGACCCGGCGCGCTTCCTGCCGGACACCACCGACGAGCACCTGGACGAGTCCGGGGACGTCGTGAGGATCGACCTCAACCGGCCGATGGACGAGGTCCTCGCCGAGCTGACCAAGTACCCGGTCAAGACCCGGCTGTCGCTGACCGGTCCGCTGGTCGTGGCCCGCGACATCGCGCACGCCAAGATCAAGGAGCGGCTGGACGCGGGCGAGGAGATGCCGCAGTACCTGAAGGACCACCCGGTCTACTACGCGGGCCCTGCGAAGACCCCCGAAGGGTACGCGTCCGGCTCCTTCGGCCCGACCACGGCCGGCCGCATGGACAGCTACGTCGCACAGTTCCAGGCGGCGGGCGGCTCCAAGGTGATGCTCGCCAAGGGCAACCGCTCCCAGCAGGTCACCGACGCCTGCGAGGCGCACGGCGGCTTCTACCTCGGCTCGATCGGCGGCCCGGCGGCGCGCCTCGCGCAGGACTGCATCAAGAAGGTCGAGGTCGTCGAGTACGAGGAGCTCGGCATGGAGGCGGTGTGGCGGATCGAGGTCGAGGACTTCCCCGCGTTCATCGTCGTCGACGACAAGGGCAACGACTTCTTCACCGAGCCGGCCGCCGCACCGACGTTCACCAGCATTCCGGTGCGGGGCCCCGGCCTCGCCTGACATCCCGGGAAGGACACACCCGGACGCGGAGTGACACGCCCCTTCGCGCGAACGGACACCGCGGGCCCGAGTGGCACGTTCGCGCGACAGGGGCCGTCTCCGCGTCCGGGTACGGAGGTACGGCAGCACGACCGCCGCGTACCCCGGTCGTGAGCGCGCGCCCGCTCACGACGGGGTGCGCGGCGGTACGCGTTTCGGGGGTGCGCGGCTGCACGTGCTCGGGGACTCGGCGGTCCCGAAGGCCCCGGAGCCGACCGGACAGCCCCGGTTGCGGGCCCGTCCGGTGTCGGCGTGATCCCGGTCGCCGCGGCGCCCGGCGGCCCCCGCCCGCCCGACCGCCGCGGCCCCCGTCGCGCGGGGCGGCCCTCGGGCACCGCAGCGTTCCCCGGCCCATGTGACGAGGGCACGACGGCGGGACACCATCCCACGCCCGGGACCGGGACCGGGACCGGCCACGACGGACGGGCGTGACGAGGGATCACGTACGGCGAGTTTCAGCCAATTTCGCGGCGGCCCACGCGGGCCCGCTCACCCGGCCCGGCGCAGCGGCGCGCGTCCGGTACGCGCGCCCCTCGCCGACCTTCGGGACCCCCCTCGAACCCTCTTCGTACGGGCGCCGCGCGCCCCCGCACGCCCCGGTCCCGGGCTCCCGGGAGGCCGGTCCGGCACCGCCGCTTTCACGCAGCGGGCCGTGCCGGGGACTTGCGCCGTACCGGGCCCCTGCGGTGGGTTGTCGAGGGCCCCGACGTGCCCGGCGCTCCGCGGTCGCGGGGGCCGGAGCCCTCGCCGGGAACCCGTAGCCGGAAGAAGTCCCGGAAACCGGCAGCCCAGCCGCCACCCCCCACACCCAGGACCGCACCCGATCCGCACCGAGCGGCCGGACGCGGTCCCGGCACTGTCACCTCACCGTCGAACACCGGAAAGGCGGACGCCGTATGACGCCGCTTCCCCACCGCAGTCACGCCGACGACCTGCTGTCCTTCATCAAAGCCAGCCCCTCCCCGTATCACGCGGTGGCCTGCGCCGCCCAGCGCCTGGAGAAGGCCGGCTTCCGAGAGCTGCGCGGCACGGACGACTGGACGGGCACGACCGGCGGCTGCTTCGTCACCCGCGGCGGTGCCCTGATCGCCTGGTACGTACCCGAGGGCGCCCCGGCCCACCTGCCCTTCCGGATCGTCGGCACGCACACCGACTCGCCGAACCTGCGGGTCAAGCCCACCCCCGACATCGGGGCGGCGGGCTGGCGGCAGGTCGCCGTGGAGGTGTACGGCGGCGTCCCGCTGAACACCTGGCTCGACCGGGATCTGGGCATCTCCGGGCGGCTGGCGCTGCGCGGGCCCGGCGGCACGGTCGAGTCCCGGCTCGTCCAGATCGACGAACCGCTGCTGCGGGTGCCCCAGCTGGCCATCCATCTGGACCGCACGGTCAACGAGGGGCTGGTCCTCGACCGGCAGCGCCATCTCGCCCCGCTGTGGGCGCTCGGGGCGCCCGAGGAGGGCGCGCTGCTGAGCCGGGTCGCGCGGGCCGTGGAGGCGGACCGGGAGGACGTCCTCGGCTGGGACCTGATGCTCCATGACGTCCAGCCGCCCGGATACCTGGGCGCGGACCGGGAGTTCGTGGTGTCGGCGCGCCTGGACAACCTGGTGTCCGTGCACGCCGGTGTCACGGCGCTGGTGGCCGCGGCGACCGCGCCCGACGAGCCCGCGTACGTCCCCGTCCTGGCCGCGTTCGACCACGAGGAGGTCGGCAGCGGTTCGGAGACGGGCGCGCAGGGCCCGCTGCTGGAGCGGGTCCTGAGCCGTTCGGTCAGCGCGCGGGGCGGCGGCGCGGAGGACTGGGCCCGGGCCCTGTCCGGCGCGTTCTGCGTCTCCTCCGACATGGCGCACGCCGTACACCCCAACTACGTGGAACGGCACGACCCGGGCCACCAGCCGCTGCCCAACGGCGGCCCCACGGTGAAGGTCAACGTCAACCAGCGGTACGCGACCGACAGCACCGGCATGGCGGTGTTCGCGGCGGCGTGCGAACGGGCGGGCTCGCCGTGGCAGCCGTTCGTCTCCAACAACGCGATGCCGTGCGGCACGTCCATCGGCCCGCTCACCGCGGCCCGGCTGGGCGTCACGACGGTCGACGTGGGGGTGCCCGGCCTGTCCATGCACTCGGCGCGCGAACTGTGCGGGGCCGCCGATCCCGGTCATCTGACAGCGGTCCTGGGCGCGTTCATGATGTCCGGCTGACGTCCGGCGGCCTGCGCGCGTTCCCGGCCGGCACCGGGGCCTCGACGGAGGCACGGTCCTCGGACCGGCACACGGGAGGGGTGGGGTGGCACGGGCCGCCCCACCCCTCCCGCCGGTCTCACGGCGTCACGCGAACCGCTGGTTCGCGCTCCCGTCGCAGTTCTGCAGCCTCAGCGTGTCCCTGGCCGACGCGAGCGTCAGGCACAGCCCCGTCGCGGCGGCCGGGCGCAGGGTGCCCGCCTGCTCGACGAACCGCTGGTTGGCCGAGCCCGAGCAGTCCCACAGGATGAGCCGGGCGCCCGCCTTGTAGTCGGAGGCCGGCACGTCCAGGCAGCGGTCGTGGCTCAGCTCCGTACGCAGGGTCTTCGTACCGGAGTCGTACCACCAGCCCTGGTTGCGGCCACCGTGGCACTCCCAGGCCGCGATCGTGGTGTCGTTGCGGGTCACCGAGGCGGGGACGTCCACGCAGGTCCCCGTGGCCTCGTTCTTCAGGGGTTCGAAGACGTCGTCCCACGCCACCGGCTGGAGCGCCGGCTTCCCGGTGCCGGCCGGGTCGGCGCAGCTCGCCTCGCGCAGACCCGAGTCGTAGAGCTGGGTCAGGCAGGAGGCGAAGGCGGCGTGGCCGCGCGCGTTCGGGTGGAAGGACTGCCGGACGGAGTTGGCGTCCGGCGGGAAGTGCCCCGTGTCGATGAACAGGCCGCGGGCCCAGGTGTTCTCGCTGCACACCTCGTGGCCGTGGAAGAGCCGCGAGTTGTCGAGGTAGGCGGCCCCGGTGTCGGCCGCGACCTTCCGCATGCCGCGCTCGAAGGCGGGCACGGCGACGTTGCGGGCCCAGGCGGCGTCGGAGTCGTACCCGGTGCAGCCGCCCGGCAGCTTGCCGGGGAAGTCCGGGTTGTCGTAGAAGTCCGGGCCGATCGGGCTCGGGTACCCCATGACCACGAGCTTGTAGTCGCTGTCGCGGTATCCGGCGCCGGACATGACGGTCCGCAGGTCGCGCACCGTCTTCTCGACCTTGGGGACGAGCCTGTCGACGCGGGCCTGCCAGCCGCCCTCGTAGGTCGGCTGGCAGGCGCCCTTGGAGAGGAACCAGCGCTCGACGCAGTCGGTCATGACCGGGCCGAACTCGAGGTCGTCGTTGGCCCCGGCGACCAGCAGGATCATCTTGATACGGGTGTTGCGGGCCTTGATGGCGAGGTTGTCGCTCTGCACGAGTTCGTCGGCGTACTGCTTCGCCCCGCCGATGACGATGTTGCCGGTGTACGCGCCCGAGCAGGCGACGTTGTACGTGACGTCGGCCGGTATGCCGGTGCGGTGGATGGCGGAGTCGGGTGAACGGTGACACCAGTTGTCGGGGCCGTTGGTGCCCGTCTCGTACGTGCCGACGCCCTCGCCGGAGATCTCGCTGTCGCCGAGCGAGATCAGCCCGGTCTTGCGCTCGGCGAGGGGGCGCTCGGCCGGGTCGCCGTACAGCTTGACGGCCTCGGCGGCGCGGACGGCCTCCAGTTCAGGGGAGAGGGGGGTGGATGCGGTGGTGCCGACGGCGGACCGGTCCGCGGCGCCCGCCGGTCCGGCCGCGACGGTCAGGCCGCCGAATGCCGCCGCCATGGCCGCGGCGGTCGCGACCACGCGGCGGAGGGGGTGTCTGGTGCGCTGCACTGCGCCTCCCGGGGGTTGTGGTTACCCCCGGTATTTACTGGCCGGTAGGCGCCTTGGGAATAGACGGAACAAGATAAGTGCTCACCTTCTTCAGGAGGTTGCAGCCATGGACGACGCGCAGACCCCGGCACCGGGCCCCGCTCCGGCCCCGGCCGACAACGCGGGCTTCCGCGTGGAGCACGACTCGATGGGCGAGGTCAGAGTGCCCGCGGACGCCAAGTGGCGGGCCCAGACGCAGCGCGCGGTGGAGAACTTCCCGGTCTCCGGCCAGCGCCTGGAACGGGCCCACATCGAGGCCCTGGCCCGGATCAAGGCGGCAGCCGCCCAGGTGAACGCCGAACTGGGAGTGCTCGACCTGGACATCGCCCGGGCCGTCCGGGAGGCCGCCGACGAGGTCGCCGAGGGGCACTGGGACGCGCACTTCCCGGTCGATGTCTTCCAGACCGGGTCCGGCACCTCGTCCCACATGAACACCAACGAGGTCGTGGCCACCCTCGCCACCGAGCGCCTGGGGCGCGAGGTCCATCCGAACGACCACGTCAACGCCTCGCAGTCGTCCAACGACGTCTTCCCGTCCTCCATCCACATCGCCGCGACCGCCGCCATCACCCACGACCTCGTCCCGGCCCTGGACCACCTCGCCACCGCGCTGGAGCGCAAGGCCGCCGAGTTCGCGACGGTCGTGAAGTCGGGGCGCACGCATCTCATGGACGCCACGCCCGTCACCCTGGGACAGGAGTTCGGCGGCTACGCGGCACAGATCCGGTACGGGATCGAACGGCTGCGCGCCTCCCTCCCCCGCCTCGCCGAGCTGCCGCTGGGCGGCACGGCCGTCGGCACCGGCATCAACACCCCGCCCGGCTTCTCCGCCGCCGTCATCGCCGAGGTCGCCCGCGTCACCGGACTGCCGCTCACCGAGGCCCGGAACCACTTCGAGGCGCAGGGGGCGCGCGACGCCCTCGTGGAGACCTCGGGACAGCTCCGTACCATCGCCGTCTCGCTCACCAAGATCTCCAACGACCTGCGCTGGATGTCCTCCGGGCCGCGCACCGGCCTCGCCGAGATCACCCTCCCCGATCTCCAGCCGGGCTCGTCGATCATGCCGGGGAAGGTGAATCCGGTCGTCCCCGAGGCCGTGCTGATGGTCGCGGCCCAGGTGACGGGGAACGACACGACGGTCGCCGTCGCGGGCGCGGCGGGCAATTTCGAGCTGAACGTCATGCTCCCGGTCATCGCGAAGAACCTGCTGGAGTCGGTCCGGCTGCTGGCCAACGCCTCGCGGCTGCTCGCGGACCGCACGGTCGACGGGATCACCGCGAACGTGGAGCGGGCCAGGGAGTACGCCGAGTCCTCGCCGTCCGTCGTCACCCCGCTCAACAAGTACATCGGCTACGAGGAGGCGGCGAAGGTGGCCAAGAAGTCCCTGGCCGAGCGCCGGACGATCCGCGAGGTGGTGCTGGAGTCGGGCTACGTCGAGCGGGGCGACCTGACGGTGGAGCAGCTCGACGAGGCCCTGGACGTGCTGCGCATGACCCGTCCGTGAGGTCAGCGGCGGCAGTGCGCACGGACACTGCCGCGGCGTCCGCGCGTACCGCCGACGCCCCGTCCCGTCCCGTGAGAAGCGTCACGGCGACGGCTCCCGGGCGTCCGCGGGTCCGCGCATGACGCGTCCGTGACGACCGTGGCGGCGACGGGGGCGTCGCGTCTCTAAGATCTGCCCATGGCAGGCACCGGATACATCGAGCACTGGACGCCGGGGGATCAGATCCTGTGGCGCTACCGCGGCAACGTCCCACCGCCGCGGAACGGGGACGGCGGGGCGGACGGCGTTCCCGGGCCGGTCCACATCTGCCGCCCCGTCACCGTCGTCCAGGACACCGACGAACTGCTCGCCGTATGGGTGGCGCCCGGCACCGAGTGCGTGAAGCCGGTCCTGACGGACGGCACCGACGTACACGACGAGCCGCTCGTCACGCGCTACACCGCCCCGCGCACCACCGCGCGCTCGCCCTGGCTCGGTAACGGCGTGCTGAAACTCGCCCGTCCGGGTGAACCCTGGTCGGTGTGGCTGTTCTGGGAGAACGGCTGGCAGTTCCGCAGCTGGTACGTGAACCTGGAGGAACCGCGCACCCGCTGGGCGGGCGGCATCGACTCCGAGGACCACTTCCTCGACATCTCCGTCTACCCGGATCGCAGCTGGGTCTGGCGCGACGAGGACGAGTTCGCCCAGGCGCAGCGAGTCGGGCTGCTGGCCCCGGCGACCGCGCGACGGATCCGGGAGGCGGGCCTGGCCGCCGTCGAGGTGATCCGCAACTGGGGCGCGCCGTTCCGCGACGGCTGGGAGCACTGGCGGCCGGATCCGGGCTGGCGGGTTCCGGCGCTCCCGGATGACTGGGACCGCACCCCCACGCACATGGCGTCATGAGACCCTTGTCGCACCCCAGGGGGTCAACCGTAGGATCGTCCTCCGAAGTGCCGCGCCGGTCCAACCGGAGTGCGCGGCACCGGACCTGATCACGAGTCACCGCACGGGCATCACGCACTGCATGAGCTGTATGGGCCACATCAGTCGTATGAATCGTATGAGCCACTACGAAGGGGTGGAGACGTGCCCGCTGTCGCCCGCCCCGCCACCGGAAACGTTGTCACCGAACGACTCCGGGGGTATCCGGTTTCGGCCCCTCGTTCGGGGGCATCCGGTGACAGCCGTTGTTTTCGCCGCTCTTGCCGGGGCAAAGTAGCGCCCCACGAGGTGATTGCCTCATACAACCGGCCCGGACGGACGGAATCCCACGCGTGACGGAGCATCCCACCTCCCACGAAGGCCGGCAGCCTCTCGCCGCACGGCCGCAGGAACGCACCCGGCCGCGGCAGCAGGATGCCGCGCCGACGGCCTCCCATGCCAACGCCGCGATCCCCGGTCCGGCCGCCGCACCGGGCGCGGCCGGGAATCCGGCGACCGCCGGACCCGACCCGCAGGCCGCCGTCCGCCGTGAGGGCGACCGGCTGCGCTTCGTCGGGGCCGCCACCCGACGGATCGCCCGCGGCATCGACCTCGACGAGATCGTGCTGGGGCTGTGCCGGGCCAGCGTGCCGACGTTCTCCGACGCCATACTGGTCTACCTCCGCGACCCGCTGCCGGTCGGCGACGAGCGGCCGGTCGCCCCGTTCGTGCTGCGGCTGCGCCGCTCGGACCGGCTGCGGCTGCACGAGGACGAGCCCGACGCGCCGTCCGAGATCGAGCGGCTGCGCCTGCCGGTCGTCGATCCGCACGGCGATCTGCCGCCCGCGGCCGAGCTGTGCGAGGTCCGCTCGGGCGGCGCGCTGGCCGAGGTGCTGCGCGGGGTGCGGCCGGTCTTCGGGGACTCCGCGGCGGCCCGCGCGGCGCTTCCCGAACTTCTCGGCGCCGACCGGTCCGTGCCGACCGGGCACCGCGCGATCCTGGCCCCGCTGCGCGGCCGGCGGCGGGTGATCGGCGCCGCCGTCTTCCTGCGCGGCGTGGAACGGCCGGCCTTCGAGTCCAACGACCTGCTGGTCGCGGCCCAGCTCGCCACGCACACCGCGCTCGGCATCGACAAGGCCGTGCTGTACGGACGCGAGGCGTACATCGCCGACGAGCTCCAGCGCACCATGCTGCCCGACTCGCTGCCGCAGCCGACCGGCGTCCGCCTGGCCTCCCGTTATCTCCCGGCCGCCGAGACGGCCCGGGTCGGCGGCGACTGGTACGACGCGATCCCGCTGCCCGGCAGCAGGGTCGCCCTGGTCGTCGGCGACGTCATGGGCCACTCCATGACCTCCGCGGCGATCATGGGCCAGCTCCGCACCACCGCGCAGACCCTGGCCCAGCTCGACCTGCCGCCGCAGGAGGTGCTGCACCACCTCGACGAGCAGGCCCAACGGCTCGGCAGCGACCGGATGGCGACCTGCATGTACGCGGTCTACGACCCGGTCGCGCACCGCATCACCATCGCCAACGCCGGGCACCCGCCGCCGGTCCTGCTCCACCTGGGCGGCCGGGCCGAGGTCCTGCGGGTGCCGCCCGGCGCCCCGATCGGCGTCGGCGGAGTGGACTTCGAAGCGGTCGAACTGGACGCGCCGGCGGGCGCCACCTTGCTCCTGTACACCGACGGTCTGGTGGAGTCCCGGCTGCGGGACGTCTGGACCGGCATCGAGATGCTGCGCGAGCGGCTCGCCGCCACTGCCCGACTGACCGGCCCCGACCACTCGCCGCCGCTGGAGGCGCTGTGCGACGACGTCCTGGACATGCTCGGCCCGGGTGACCGGGACGACGACATCGCCCTGCTCGCCGCCCGGTTCGACGGCATCGCGCCGAGCGATGTCGCGTACTGGCACCTGGAACCGGAGGAGACCGCCCCGGGCCGGGCGCGCAGGCTGGCCCGGCGGGCGCTGAGCCGGTGGGGGCTCGACGAGCTCTCCGAGTCGGTGGAGCTGCTGGTCAGCGAGGTCGTGACCAACGCGGTCCGCTACGCGGAGCGACCGGTGACGCTGCGGCTGCTGCGCACCGACTTCCTGCGCTGCGAGGTCGGGGACGACGCCCCGCAGCTGCCCCGGCAGCGTCGGGCCCGGGACATGGACGAGGGCGGGCGCGGTCTGTTCCTGGTGAACCGGCTGGCCAGGCGGTGGGGAGCGACGCGGCTGTCGACCGGCAAGGTGGTCTGGTTCGAGATGCCGGCCCGGAACCCGTAGGCCGCCCCGTAACCGTGGGTCGCGCGGCCCACGGTTACGGACGAACAGGCCGTTGCGGAGAGCCCTGCACGGACGGTAGCGAAATGTTGCCGACCTCCTGTCGGCGGAGTTGACTTCAGTCGTGGACAAGGCGACCTGAACGAAGCCCCCACCGACGGGAGGACCCTCGTGTCCGACGAGACAAAGACCAGGAACACCCCCTACACCACGAACAACGCCGGAATCCCGGTGGAGAGCGACGAGCACTCGCTCACCGTCGGGTCCGACGGTCCGATCCTGCTCCAGGACCACTACCTCATCGAGAAGATGGCCCAGTTCAACCGGGAACGGGTCCCCGAGCGGGTGGTCCACGCCAAGGGCTCCGGCGCCTACGGCTTCTTCGAGGTGACCAACGACATCAGCCAGTTCACCAAGGCCGACCTCTTCCAACCGGGCAAGCGGACCGCGATGCTCGCCCGCTTCTCCACGGTCGCCGGTGAGCAGGGATCCCCCGACACCTGGCGCGACCCGCGCGGGTTCGCTCTGAAGTTCTACACGGAGCAGGGCAACTACGACATGGTCGGCAACAACACGCCGATCTTCTTCGTACGCGACCCGATGAAGTTCCAGGACTTCATCCGCTCGCAGAAGCGCCGCCCGGACAGCGCCGTGCGCGACCACGACATGCAGTGGGACTTCTGGACGCTGTCCCCCGAGTCCGCACACATGGTGACGTGGCTGATGGGCGACCGTGGCATCCCGAAAACCTACCGCCACATGAACGGCTACAGCTCGCACACCTATATGTGGGTGAACGGGGGCGGCGAGAGGTTCTGGGTCAAGTACCGCTTCAAGACCGACCAGGGCATCGACTTCTACACGCAGGACGAGGCCGACCGGATGGCCGGGGTCGACGGCGACGTCCACCGCCGCGACCTGTACGAGTCGATCAAGCGCGGCGACCACCCGAGCTGGACGCTCTATGTCCAGATCATGCCGTTCGACGACGCCCCGGACTACCGGTTCAACCCGTTCGACCTCACGAAGGTATGGCCGCACGGCGACTATCCGGAGATCGAAGTCGGCCGGATGACGCTGAACGAGAACCCGGAGGACTTCTTCGTCCACATCGAGCAGGCGTCCTTCGAGCCGTCGAACCTGGTGCCCGGCATCGGTCCGTCGCCCGACAAGATGCTGCTGGGCCGGCTGTTCTCGTACCCGGACACGCACCGCTACCGGATCGGCCCGAACTACGCTCAGCTGCCCCCGAACCGCCCCCGGTTCGGCCGCAACTCGTACGCGAAGGACGGCCCCATGCGGTACGAGCCGGCGCGTACGGGAGCGGTCTACGCGCCGAACTCGTACGGCGGTCCGGCCGCGGACACCGAGCGCTTCGGCGATCCGGCGGGCTGGGCCACGGCCGGCGAGATGGTGCACGAGGCGTACAAGCTGCACCGCGAGGACGACGACTGGGGCCAGGCGGGCACGATGGTGCGCAAGGTCCTGGACGACGCCGCCCGCGACCGGCTGGTGTCCAACATCTCCGGCCACCTGCTGGACGGTGTGAGCGCCCCGGTCCTGGAGCGCGCGCTCCAGTACTGGCGCAACGTGGACAAGGACCTCGGCGACCGGGTCGCCAAGAAGGTCGACGGCGGCTGATTCATTCGCCTCCTCGGACGGAGGAGAACAAGGCGGGAGGCATGGGGCGGGGGGGGGGGGGGGGGGGGGGGGGGGGGGGCGGGGCGGCGCGGGGGGGGGCGGCGGGGGGGGCCGGCGCGGCCCCCCCCCCCCCCCCCCCCCCCCCCCCGCCCCCCCCCCCCGGCCCGCGCCCCCGGCCCCGCGGCCCCCCCCCCCCGGCCGCGGCGGCCCCGGCCGCCCCCCCGGGGGGGGGGGGGGGGGGGGCCCCCCCCCCCCCCCCCCCCCCCCCCCCCGCCCCATGCCGTCATGGCCGGTTCACCCGCTCACCGGGCGGGCGGGTTGTTGGCGCCGTTGTTGTCGCCCGGCTGCCCGGGTTCCTGGCCGTCGCCCGGAAGGCCCGGGGTCTCGCTCGCCGGGACCTCCGGAGTCTTGCTCACCGGTGGCACGTCGGGCGTCCCGGCCGGCGGCGGCTCCTGCGTCCGGCTCGGGCTCTGCTCCGGAAGGGTCGGCTCCTGGGTCGGAATCTGCTCGGGGGTCTCCGGCGCCGAGGGCGTGGTCGACGGGGTCTGCCGCACGGTCGACTCGCCGCGCTCGACGTCCTCCAGGTCGAACTTGGTGTCGGAGCCGCCGTTCAGCGCGCCCAGCGTGTAGTCCGCCCAGATCTGTGCCGGGAAGCCGCCACCGTTGGCCCGTCCGGCGTTGGCGGTGCCGGTGAGGCTGACCTGGGCGCCGCCCTGGGGGTTCTCGCCGAAGAGCGCGACGACCGTGGAGAGCTCGGGGGTGTAGCCCGCGAACAGGGCGGCCTTGTTCTCCTCCGCGGTACCCGTCTTGCCCGCCGCGTCGTAGGCCGTGGTGTTGGCCTCGCGACCGGAGCCCTCGTCCACGACGCCCTGCAGGACCGACGTCACGGTGTCGGCGGACTTGCGGCTGATCACCTGCTCGCCGATGCCCTCGACCGGCTCGTACGTCCGGCTGCTGTGCTTGGCGGACTTCACGATGAAGGGGTTGACCTTCTTGCCGTGGTTGTCGAGCGTGGCGTAGACGCCCGCCATGTCCCAGGTGGAGGCGTTCATCGTGCCGAGCGTGATGGCGGGGCGCTCGGGGAAGTTCTTGTCGGGCACGCCGAGGTCCAGCGCGGTCTTCTTCACCTCCGCCGGGCCGACGTCCACGACCATCTGTGCGAAGACCGAGTTGATCGACTTGTTCATGGCGGTCTGCACGCTGACGTCGCCGTAGCTGACGTCGTCCTCGTTCTGCGGGGCGAACGGCGTGCTGCTGCCCACGACGGGCCGCTTGCTGGTGCCGTCGTACCGGGTGTTGACGCCGATCAGGTCGCCGTTCTGGGTCTTCGCCCCGTTCTCCAGCGCGGAGGCGAACACCAGCGGCTTGAAGGTGGAGGCGGGCTGGTAGTCCTGGCGGGTGGCATTCGACCTGTAGTGCTTGACGTAGTCCTCCCCGCCGTAGAGCGCGACGACCGCGCCGGTCTTCGGGTCGACGGAGGTGGCGCCCGCCTGGACGGTCGCGTCGACCTTGTTGCCCTTGCGGTCGAGCTTGGACTCCAGCCGCCGGTCGACCGCCTTCTCCAGCTCCTTCTGGCGCTTCTTGTCGATGTTGAGGGTGAACGTCCAGCCGCCGGCCTGCCGCACCTCCGCCGTGATGCCCTGCTTGTCCAGCTCCTGGTTGGCGGCCTCCACGAGGTAACCCGCCTGGCCCTCCATGCCGGGGGCGGGCTTGGGCTTCATCGGGACGGGGAACTTCAGGGTGTCGCGCTCTGCCTTGTCGAGCCAGTGCATCTCGACCATGTTGTCGAGGGTGTAGTCCCAGCGCTCCCGGACGAGCTTCTTGCCGGTCGGCGTCGCGGTCGCCCAGTCGTACTGGCTGGGGGCCTGGAGCAGCGAGGCCAGGTAGGCGCCCTGGGCGACGTTCAGGTCCTTGGCGTCGACCCCGTAGTACGCCTGGGCCGCGGCCTGGATGCCGCTGGCGCCGCGCCCGTAGAAGGAGGTGTTGATGTATCCGGCGAGGATGTCGTTCTTCTCCATCTTCTGGTCGATCTTGAGAGCGATCACCAGTTCCTGGAGCTTGCGACTGACCGTCGGCTCCTGCGACAGGTAGTAGTTCTTCACGTACTGCTGGGTGATGGTCGAGCCACCCTGCTTGCCCTTGCCCATGAGCGTGTTCAGGATGCCGCGCGTGGTGCCCTTCAGGTCGACGCCCTGGTCGTCGTAGAACGTCTTGTTCTCGGCGGCGACGAAGGTGTGCTGCACGTCCTCGGGGACCTCGGAGAGGTCCACGTTCTGACGGTTGACCCCCCCGTCACCGGTCCGGGTCAGCAGGCTGCCGTCGCTGTACCGGTAGACATTGCTCTGCCGCTCCGCCAGGGCGTTGGCCTTCGGTATGTCCACGTAGAAGTAGAGCGCCACACCGGCACCCATGACCAGCAGGCAGAGCCCGAAGAAGGCGCCCAGCATCTTCCGCCAGGTGAAGAGTCCGCGTATGCCGCCCCTCCTCGGCGCCCGCCGCGCTCCGCGCCGCTGGGCTCGTCGCGCATCCGCTCGACCCATCGCTGTTCCGCTCCTGTTTCTCCGCTCGACCGGAAAGGTCGGCTCGACTCAGCTAACACCGTCCAGGTGGACGGAAAGCAAGCGATGCGGACTTTTCCGGACGTGACAATCAGCACGCGCTCTCTAGGAACCGACTCACGAGAGGCGCTCAGGGTTGCGAAAGCACAAAATGTGCTATCACTTTGATTACACGTTGCCTGTCTACGATACAGGGGGACCCTATGACCGACCGAATGACCGGACAGGCGGTGTCCGCGCCGGCCGCCGACCTCGCGCCGGACGCTCCGCAGTTGCCCGACCCGCAGGTGAGAGAGGTGACGGCGCACAGCATCCCTGGCGGTCTCGGCCTGCTGCTGACGGTGCTCGGGGTGTTCGCCGGCATCGCCCTCGTGATCGTCGGCGCCGTCGTCGCCTCGAACGGGAACAACGCCGCGGGGGTCCCGGTCCTCGTCCTCGGGCTTCTGCTCACCGTGGCCTCGTTCTTCTGCATGACGGGTGTGAAGATGGTCGCACCGGGCGAGGCGAGGGTCATCCAGCTGTTCGGCCGGTACGTCGGCACGATCCGTTCCGACGGACTGCGCTGGATCAACCCGCTCACCAGCAGCCAGAAGATCTCCACCCGGGTGCGCAACCACGAGACCGCCGTCCTGAAGGTCAACGACGCCTACGGCAACCCGATCGAACTCGCCGCGATCGTCGTCTGGAAGGTCGAGGACACCGCGCAGGCACTGTTCGAGGTCGACGACTTCCTGGAGTTCGTCGCCACCCAGACCGAGGCGGCCGTGCGGCACATCGCGATCGAGTACCCGTACGACGCGCACGACGAGGACGGCCTCTCGCTGCGGGGCAACGCCGAGGAGATCACCGAGAAGCTGGCCACGGAGCTCACCGCCCGGGTCCGGGCCGCCGGGGTACGGATCATCGAGTCGCGCTTCAGCCATCTCGCGTACGCCCCCGAGATCGCCTCCGCGATGCTCCAGCGGCAGCAGGCGGGCGCGGTCGTCGCGGCCCGGCAGCAGATCGTGGAGGGTGCCGTCGGCATGGTCGAGATGGCGCTGACCCGGATCGCCGAACAGGACATCGTCGAGATGGACTCGGAGCGGAAGGCGGCCATGGTCAGCAATCTGATGGTGGTGCTGTGCGGCGACCGCGCCGCACAGCCGGTCCTCAACACGGGCACCCTCTACCAATGACGGAGGAGACCCCCGGTCCTCCGGAGCCCTCGGACCCAGCCGGGCTCCCGGGGTCGGCCGGCCCGCCCGGCCCCCCGGCACGGCGGACACCGCCGCGGCGCAAGCAAGTGGTGCTGCGGCTGGACCCCGCGGTGCACGACGCACTGGCCCGCTGGGCCTCCGACGAACTGCGCAGCGCGAATGCCCAGATCGAGTTCCTGCTGCGCAGGGCGCTGGCGGAGGCGGGCCGCCTGCCGGGCACGGCCCGCCCGATCCCACGCCGGGGACGTCCGCCCAAGTCCACGGAGCGGGAGCCGGAGTAGGGCGACGCGGCACCCCTCGACGGCGGGGCAGGGAGCGGGACGGAATCCGTTCCGTGCCCCGCCTCCGTCGTTCTCCGTACCCCGCCCATGTATGCACCCGATGTATACACACGGTGTAGAGTGCTCGGCATGTCTATCGGCCACACCCTGCTCGGACTCCTGGAGTCCGGCCCCCGCCACGGCTACGACCTCAAGCGCACGTTCGACGAGAAGTTCGGCCACGACCGGCCCCTGCACTACGGCCAGGTCTACTCGACCATGTCCCGGCTGCTGAAGAACGGCCTCGTGGAGGTCGACGGCATCGAGAGCGGCAGCGGACCCGAGCGCAAGCGCTATGCCATCACCGAGGCCGGGATCACCGACGTCGACGCCTGGCTCGCCCGGCCGGAGCAGCCCGAGCCGTACCTCCAGTCGACGCTCTACACCAAGGTCGTCCTGGCCCTGCTCACCGGCCGCAGCGCCGAGGCCCTGCTGGACACCCAGCGGGCCGAGCACCTGCGGCTCATGCGCACCCTCACCGACCGCAAGCGCCGCGGCGACCTCGCCGACCAGCTGATCTGCGACCACGCGCTCTTCCACCTGGAAGCCGATCTGCGCTGGCTCGAACTGACCGCCGTCCGGCTGGACCGGCTGGCCGAGGAGGTCCGGCCATGACCTCCGACGGCGACCGTCCGGCGTCGTGAGGGGTGCGGCCGCCCGGCCGCCGGGGGGTGCGGTTCCCGTCGATCCCGGGAGCCACGCCCCTTCTCCCGTACGACCGTCCCCGTACGACTGCGCTTCGACCGCCCTCCGTACGGCTACACCCCCGCCGTCACCCGTACCGGAAGCGCCCGCATCGCCTCGCGCAGTGCGACCGCGAACTCCTCGAACTCCTCGTGCCGCGCCGCGCCCGTCCGCATCCCCAGCGCCACCCGGCGCGAGGGCGCGGGCTCCGCGAAGTACCCGGTGGCCAGCGCGTCGTTGCGGCCGGTCTCGACCGTCACCGCCGTACGTGGCAGCAGCGTCACCCCGAGGCCGCCGGCCACCAGTTGCACCAGCGTGGAGAGCCCGGCCGCGGACGTGGTGACCGCCGCGCCCTGGGTGCGCCCCGCCTCCCGGCATATGTCGAGCGCCTGATCACGCAGGCAGTGCCCCTCGTCGAGCAGCAGCAGCGGCAGCTCGCGCAGCGCCTCGCGCGGAATGTCGGCGCGCCCGCCCAGCCAGTGGTCCCGCTCGGTGACCAGCACGAAGTCCTCGTCGAAGAGCGGGAGTTCGCTCACCCCCGGCACCCCGAGCGGCACGGCGAGCAGCAGCAGGTCCAGCCGTCCGGCGGCCAGCCCCTCCAGCAGCGAGGAGGTCTGTTCCTCGTGCACCTGGAGGTCGAGCTCGGGGTAGCGGTCGTGGACGAGGCGCAGCACGGTCGGCAGCAGATACGGGGCGACGGTGGGGATCACGCCGAGCCTGAGCACTCCGGTGAAGGGCGCCCGGACCGCCTCGGCCTCCTCCATCAGCTCCCCGACCGCGTCCAGCACCGCCCGTGCCCGCACCGCGAGCCGCTCCCCCGCCGACGAGAGCAGTACCTTGCGCGTCGTACGCTCGATGAGCTGCACGCCCAGCGCGTCCTCCAGTGCCGACACGGCCCCGGAGAGCGCCGGCTGGCTCATCCCGATGGCCGCCGCGGCGTCCCTGAAGTGCAGGTGCTCGGCGACGGCCGCGAAGGCCCGCAGCTGCGACAGGGTGGGCTGCTTCGTCCGGTGCCCCTGATTGCTGTGATTACGCGCCACTGATAAGCACCTCCGATCATCACGACCGATTGTAGCTATTTCCACTATCAATGCACTCTGTGCCAAGGTGGTGACGTCCAACCCTCAGGGACTCCCCTCACACGGGAGTTCCACGCTGCAAGGAGAGCGCGTGCTCACTGTCGGTGACAAGTTCCCCGAGTTCGACCTGACCGCCTGCGTCTCGCTGGAGAAGGGCAAGGAGTTCGAGCAGATCAACCACAAGACCTACGAGGGCAAGTGGAAGATCGTCTTCGCGTGGCCGAAGGACTTCACCTTCGTGTGCCCCACCGAGATCGCCGCCTTCGGCAAGCTGAACGACGAGTTCGCCGACCGTGACGCCCAGATCCTCGGCTTCTCCGGTGACTCCGAGTTCGTGCACCACGCCTGGCGCAAGGACCACCCGGACCTGACCGACCTGCCCTTCCCGATGCTGGCCGACTCGAAGCACGAGCTCATGCGCGCGCTCGGCATCGAGGGCGAGGACGGCTTCGCCCAGCGCGCCGTCTTCATCGTCGACCAGAACAACGAGATCCAGTTCACGATGGTGACCGCTGGTTCCGTGGGCCGTAACCCCAAGGAGGTCCTCCGGGTCCTCGACGCCCTGCAGACCGACGAGCTGTGCCCGTGCAACTGGTCCAAGGGCGACGACACCCTCGACCCGGTCGCGCTCCTCGCGGGCGAGTGAGCTGACAGCACCATGGCACTCGACGAACTGAAGGCCGCGGTCCCGGACTTCGCCAAGGACCTGAAGCTGAACCTCGGTTCGGTCATCGGGAACAGCGACCTCCCGCAGCAGCAGCTGTGGGGCACCGTCCTCGCCTGCGCGATCGCCTCGCGCTCGCCGAGGGTGCTGCGCGAGCTGGAGCCGGAGGCGAAGGCCAACCTCTCCGCGGAGGCGTACTCCGCCGCGAAGTCGGCCGCCGCCGTCATGGCGATGAACAACGTCTTCTACCGGACCCGGCACCTGCTGTCGGACCCCGAGTACGGGACGCTGCGCGCGGGGCTGCGGATGAACGTCATCGGCAACCCCGGTGTGGAGAAGACCGACTTCGAGCTGTGGTCGCTCGCCGTCTCCGCGATCAATGGCTGCGGCCAGTGCCTGGACTCCCACGAGCAGGTGCTGCGCAAGGCCGGCGTGGACCGTGACACGATCCAGGAAGCCTTCAAGATCGCTGCGGTGATCCAGGCGGTCGGCGTGACCCTCGATGCCGAGGCAGTGCTCGCCGAGTAGGACCGGCACCGCCCCTGGCACGGGTAGAGCCCCGAGGACGACCGACCGTCCCCGGGGCTCTACCCGTACGTCCTGGGGCGCCTCTCCCGCCTCCCTCCGCCCTGCGGTCACCTGCCGTCCGACGGTCTCCGGCGGTCTTGCCCTCCGACGACAGGTGACCCGCTGCGCCCCGGCGCCTGTCACCGCCTGTCGGCGCCGTGCTTCCCGCCACCACTGTCCCCAGCGTCGTCGTCGCGGTCATCGGGCGGTGAGCCCGGCGCGAGTGTGGGAGCGATGTCCAGCGCGGTCGCCCCGCGCGGCGGCGGGGAGTGCCGCAGAGCCGCCTCCTGCCCGTACGCGCGCAGATAGCCGACGACCGTGTTGGTGACCGCGACCAGCGGCACCGCGACGACCGCTCCCCCGATGCCCGCGACCATGCCGCCCGCCGCGACGGACAGGACGACGGCGAGCGGATGCACCCGCACCGCACGCCCCAGGATGAACGGCTGCAGTACGTGGCCCTCGATCTGCTGCACCGCGAGCACCACGGCCAGCACCATCAGCGCCGCGAACACGCCCTCGGTGACCAGCGCCACGACCACCGCGAGCGCACCGGAGATCACCGCGCCGACCAGCGGGATGAAGGCGAAGAGGAAGATGAACACGGCGATCGGCACGGCCATCGGCACATTGAGGAACCAGATCCCCAGCCCGATGAAGATCGCGTCGATCAGCGCCACGACGACCGTGCCCCGCACATAGGCGGTCAGCGTCCGCCAGGCCCGCGGCCCGGCCCCGGCGAAGCCCGGGCGGGCCTGGGCGGGCACCAGCTTGAGCACCCACTGCCAGATGCGCTTCCCGTCGTACAGCAGGAAGAGCGTCGAGAACATCGCCAGCAGGGTCCCCGTCAGGAACTCCACCATCACGGTGACACCCTGCAGCCCGGCGGAGGTGATCTCCTCGGTGTTGGTGCCGATGGTGTCGCTGAGGTTCTGCGCGGCACCGTTGATCTGCTGCTCGGTGACGTGGAACGGACTGTCGAGCAGCCAGTGCTTCAGCTCCTCGATCCCCGCCCGCACCTTGTCGGAGAGGGTGTCGAGGTTCTCCATCACCTGCCAGACCACGAACCAGCCGACCAGGCCGATGATGACGAAGCCCAGGATCGCGGTGACCGCGGTGGCGAGACCGCGCGGCAACCCGCGCCGCTTCAGCCAGGCGACGGTGGGCTGGAGCATCGCGGTGACGAGCAGCGCGGCGACGAACGCCAGCACCACCAACTGCACGGTACTGATGACCTGCGCCAGCACCCAGAGCGTGCCCGCCAGGACGAGCAGCCGCCAGCCCGCCTCGGCGGCGACCCGCATGCTCCAGGGGATCGCCGCGACCGGATCGGGCCGGGCGGCGACCGACGGAGCGTACATGGGCGGGGGCGGCACCTGGTCGGCGCTCTCGCGCCGCACCGTGTCGTCCGGTACGGACGTGCCCGTCATCGGTGGCCCGATCGGCGCGCCCTCGTCACCCACGGCGCCCTCGCCCCCCTCGGCCCCGGCCGTGCGCTGTTCCAGCCGCTCGCCCAGCGCGGTCAGTTCCGTGCCCAGGCGGCCGAGCCACCCCGGAAGTCTCGACATGATCGTTTCTCTTCCCCCCGCTCCCACTCCCCGCCACGTGTCACGCGCCCGCGCCCGCGCCCGCCCGGCCGTCCGGACCCGACCGTACACGCGCGAAGCCCCTCACCGTAGGACGGTGAGGGGCTTCGGGAGGTTGAGACCTTGGTAACGAGACCTCAGTACCAGTGGTTGGCCTGCCAGAACGACCAGGCGCCGCAGGGGCTGCCGTAACGGCCGTCCATGTAGCTGAGCCCCCACTTGATCTGGGTGGCCGGGTTGGTCTGCCAGTCGGCACCGGCGGAGGACATCTTCGAACCGGGCAGCGCCTGCACGAGGCCGTAGGCACCGGAGGACGGGTTGGTCGCCCGGTAGTTCCACGTCGACTCGTGGTTCACGATGTTGCTGAAGCACTGGAACTGGTCGGCGGGCACGATCTGCCGCGCGATCGCCTGGACCTGGGCCACGGTGTACGAGCTCTGCTGGGCGAATGTGGCCGTGCTGCGCACCTCGGAACGGCTGGCGCGCTCGGCTTCCTTCGCCTTCTTCGCCTCGCGTTCCTGCTTCAGCTTCTGCTCGGCCGCCTGCTTCTTCGACTTGGCGTCCTTGGCGGCCTGGATGCGGGCCGCCTCCTCTGCGGACTTCTTCGCCGCCGCGTCGGCCGCGGACGCCTGGGCGTCGGCCTGCTGCGTGAGCGAGGCGGTCTGCACCTGGGCCTGCTGACCGGCGGGGATGTCTGCGAGCAGCGTGGTGTCGGCTGCGGTCGCCTCGAAGTTGTTGTCGTCGGCAGCGGCAGCGCCGCCCGAGGCAACGCCTACGACGGCGCCGACGGTGGTGACCGCGGTGGCTGACGCCACGGCGAACCCCCGGACCGAGATCCGGCTCACACGGTTTCCTTCCAGCATCGCCCGCTTAGGTGACCTCGCGGGCGCAATCGTGCCCCTGGCACTGGCCTCCCTACTGCTTGGGTCACGGGAGGCACGGGCCCGGTGGGCGACTCCCGGAAGGGGAGCGCCGCGTGGTACTCGCGGGCGGCATACGGCGGACGGTTGTTGAGTTGTGTGGTGCGTGCACCTCTGGAGGTGCGGGTGTGCCGTATGCGGGGCCTGACGGAAGCAAGACTTTGCCGGAACGTCACGCCAGGACGCAATTCTCCGTTGCGTGTGAAAGCTCACACCTCGTTTGGAGCAAGTGATTTATGGAAAAGCCACCGCGGCGCGGTGCCGCCCGGCTAAGCTGCTGCGCTCGCCGGGCGGCACCAACGGACTTATCCCGTATCAGATCTGGCCTTCCTCCAGCATTTCGGTCACCAGGGCGGCGATCGGGGAACGCTCGGAACGGCTGAGCGTGACATGCGCGAAGAGCGGATGCCCCTTCAGCTTCTCGACCACGGCGACGACTCCGTCGTACCGGCCGACCCTCAGGTTGTCCCGCTGGGCCACGTCATGTGTGAGGACCACCCGGGAGTTCGCCCCGATCCGGGACAGCACAGTCAGAAGGACGTTCCGTTCGAGGGACTGCGCCTCGTCGACGATCACGAACGAATCGTGCAACGAGCGGCCCCGGATGTGGGTGAGCGGCAGGATCTCCAGCATGCCGCGCCCCAGGACCTCCTCGATCACCTCGCGCCCGGCGACCGCGGACAGGGTGTCGAAGACGGCCTGTGCCCAGGGACTCATCTTCTCGGCCTCGGTGCCGGGGAGATAGCCCAGGTCCTGCCCGCCGACCGCGTACAGCGGACGGAAGACCATCACCTTCTGGTGCTGCCTGCGCTCCAGCACGGCTTCGAGACCGGCGCAGAGCGCCAGCGCCGACTTGCCGGTACCGGCCCGGCCCCCCAGCGACACGATGCCGACGTCCTGGTCGAGGAGAAGGTCGAGCGCGACACGCTGCTCGGCGCTGCGGCCGTGGATCCCGAAGACCTCGCGGTCCCCCCGCACCAGGCGGACGTTCCCGTCGGCGGTGACCCGGCCGAGGGCCTTGCCGCGCTCGGACTGGAGGACCAGCCCGGTGTGCACCGGCAGGTCGGCGGCCTCGGGGACGTACAGCGTCTCCTCCGCGTAGAGCAGGTCCACCTGATCGGCGGCCAGGGGCAGTTCGGACATGCCCGTCCAGCCGGAGTCGGTGATGGCCAGTTCGGCGCGGTACTCCTCGGCGAGGAGACCGACCGAGGACGCCTTGATGCGCAGCGGCAGGTCCTTCGACACGACCGTGACGTCGTACCCCTCGGCCTGGAGGTTGCGCGCGACCGCGAGGATCCGTGAGTCGTTGTCGCCCAGCCGGTATCCGGCGGGCAGCACGCCGGGGTCCGAGTGGTTGAGTTCGACGCGCAGCGTCCCGCCCAGGTCCCCCAGCGGGATCGGGTCGTCCAGCCGGCCGTACCGGATCCGCAGGTCGTCCAGCCGGCGCAGGGCCTGCCGGGCGAAGTACCCCAGCTCCGCATGATGCCTCTTGGCCTCCAGTTCCGTGACCACGACGATCGGGAGCACGACCTCGTGCTCGTCGAACCGGGCCATGGCGTGGGGATCGGCCAGCAGGACGCTGGTGTCGAGAACGTAGGTGCGCCTGTCGGACATGCGGCGCTTTGTGCTGGTCACCACGGAAGGACGTACCCCCTCGGACGAGGTTGGGGCGGACGGCGTCGCGGAGCATCCCCAGGAGAGAGGACGGACCGGGCTGCGGCCCCGATGCACGGGCCGAGCACCGGCCCTCCGCGTCGGACGCACTGTGTACGGTCCTTCGTGTGCAAAGGGCCTCCCGGGCGAGCGGACTCCATGCCGCTCACTTGGACACGACGTCCGCCTTGCCTGCGACCGGACGTCGACCTGCCAGAGGTATTCCCTCGAACACGCGAAGCCATGCCGCGCCGCGGGCGCGGGTGGGCCGGGTGAGGTGCCCCGGGCATGTGACGACCCGGGCGTGCGGCACTGCTGACCAGGGCATATGACGTTCCGGCAGGTGGCGCCCAGACAAGCGGTGCCCCAGCGGGGCTGTACCGGGCGTACGGCCTCGGGGAGCGGGGCACATGAGGTCCCGGCACGGTCCCCGAGCGCGGCACCCTCCGGCCCGTCCGGTGTTCGAGAACGGGAGGCCCCGTGGACGGGCGGTGTCAGCCGCCGAAGCGGCGGTGGCGGGCCGCGTAGTCGCGCAGGGCGCGCAGGAAGTCGACGCGGCGGAAGGCCGGCCAGAAGACCTCGCAGAAGTAGTACTCGGAGTGCGCGCTCTGCCAGAGCATGAAACCGGACAGCCGCTGCTCGCCGCTGGTACGGATGACCAGGTCGGGGTCGGGCTGGCCCCGGGTGTAGAGGTGTTCGGAGATCAGGTCGGTGGAGACGATCTCCGCGAGATCCTCGAAGGACGTGCCCTTGGCCGAGTGCTCCAGCAGCAGCGAACGGACCGCGTCGGCGATCTCCTGGCGCCCGCCGTAGCCGACGGCGACGTTGACCAGTATTCCGTCGACGTCGAGGGTGGCCTGTTCGGCCTCCTTGAGAACGGTCTGGGTGTGTGCGGGCAGCAGGTCGAGCGTGCCCACGTGGTGGACGCGCCAGCGGCCGTCCGCCGCGAGGTCGCGCACGGTGTTCTCGATGATGCCGAGGAGCGGGATCAGCTCGGACTCGGGCCGGTCGAAATTGTCCGTGGACAGGAGCCAGAGAGTGACGACCTCCACATCGGTCTCACTGCACCAGCCGAGCAGCTCCTGGATCTTGTCGGCCCCGGCCTGGTGCCCCTGCGCGGCCGTGCCGCCGGACGCCTTCGCCCAGCGCCGGTTGCCGTCGAGGATGACGCCGATGTGCTTGGGCACCTGGGTGTGGTCGAGGCGGGCCTCCACCCGGCGCGCGTAGAGCCTGTACACCAGGTCGCGCAAGTTCACTGAGTTCACCTCTCGATTGCGTGCGGGCCCGCCCGTCCCGTCGACCGGGGTCCGGGGTCGCCTCTCTGGGGATCGCCGCACCGCCCTGCGGAGCCCGTCGCTCCGCGCGTGCCCTCGCTGTCCCCGGGACCGCAACATTACTGCGCGGGCGGCAGACCGGCCCAACCCGGCCTGTCACAAGTCCGTGATAAGGAGGGAAACGTGATTGAATCTCCTCTCTTCTACCAGGCCGCCGGTTCTCGTTACGACTCCATGGAGTACCGCCGCACCGGACACAGCGGCCTCAAGCTCCCCGCCGTCTCCCTCGGCCTCTGGCACAACTTCGGCGACGACCGCACGCTGGACTCCCAGCGGGCGATCCTGCGCCGCGCCTTCGACCTCGGTGTGACCCACTTCGACCTGGCGAACAACTACGGGCCGCCGCCGGGCTCGGCCGAGCTGAACTTCGGCAAGATCTTCCGCCAGGACTTCGCCCCGTACCGGGACGAACTGATCGTCTCCACCAAGGCCGGTTACGAGATGCATCCCGGCCCGTACGGCGAATGGGGTTCCCGCAAGTACCTGCTGTCGTCGCTGGACGCCTCACTGCGGCGGACGGGGCTCGATTACGTCGACATCTTCTACTCGCACCGCTTCGACCCGGACACCCCGCTGGAGGAGACGATGGGGGCGCTGGCCTCCGCGGTCCAGCAGGGCAAGGCGCTGTACGTGGGTGTGTCCTCGTACGACGCGGAGCAGACCGCCGAGGCCGCCCGGCTGCTGAGGGACATGGGCGTACCGGCCCTGATCCATCAGCCGTCCTACTCGATGATCAACCGCTGGATCGAGGACGACGGGCTGCTCGACACCCTGGAGGCGGCCGGCATGGGCTGCATCTCCTTCGTACCGCTGGCCCAGGGCCTGCTCACGAACAAGTACCTGGCGGGCATACCGGAGGGTTCGCGCGCCACCCAGGGCAAGTCGCTGGACCCCGGGCTGCTCTCCGAGGAAGTGGTCCGCCGGCTGAACGGGCTGAACGACATCGCCTCCCGGCGCGGCCAGTCGCTGGCCCAGCTGGCGCTGACCTGGGTGCTGCGGGACAGCCGCATGACCTCGGCGCTGATCGGTGCGTCGAGCGTGCGGCAGTTGGAGGAGAACGTCGCGGCACTCGCCAGTCCGCCGCTGTCCGTCGAGGAGCTGCGGGAGATCGACGCCTTCGCCGTGGACACCGAGGGCACCAACATCTGGGCCGTACGCGGCTGACGGACGGAGCCGACGGACGGGGCTGACGGACGGGGCTGACGGAAGCAGCCGGGGCGGGGACCGGGAGACGGGGGGCGGGACCGGGAGACGGGGGCGAAAGGCGCGCCCCGGACCGAGGCCGCGGCCGGGGAAGACGGATGGCTTTCGTGGGGTGGCCTCGGCCATCCGTGTTGACGGGCCCGTCACGCCGGGCGGCGTCCGCGGAAGAAGTGGCACGGCACGGAGGGACGCGGTACAGGGCGCGGGGCGCTTCACAGCGGTCGAGGGCCTGGACCGGCGCTCGGATCCGGCGCAAAAAACGGGCCGGTCCGTGGGGGGGGTTACGGACCGGCCCGAGGGGGGGTTTCCACCATAACCCTTCGTAAGTGGTGCTGCGTGCCACGCCACTCCACAATTACTCTGCGAACTCGCCGGACTCCGGTGCGAGCACGGTCCGGGAGCGACGCGCCGCGGGGCCGGGAAAAATCACGCGGTGGCCGGTGCGCCGCGGTGGTCACGGGTGAAGCGGACCGCCAGGGCTTCGCCGCCGATGACGACGAAGCGTCCGTCCTCGCACCGGATGACGGCCTCGCGCACCTCGCCCCGCTCGTCCCTGCACTCCTCGGTACGGGTGACGGTCCAGCCGCCCTCGGGGGGCCTCGGCAGATTGGGCACGGCGGCGAACTCCCACTGCCCGGACGGCACGCACCAGGCGGGCAGCCGCGGCCAGGAGCCGGGGCCGACCCGCAGGGTCCAGTCGGAGGCGCAGGTCAACAGCACGGACTGTCCGTCGGCCAGCAGGAACTCGACGGCCTCGGGCTCGCCCATCAGGCCCTCCGGCCGGTAGCGGACGCCGTACACTCCGACGATCCGCGCACCCCTGAGCCAGTCCGCCCTGCCCTGCCGCGGTACCCGCGGTGCCCCTTGTTCGTTGCCCGTCCTCATGGCCAGTTCCCTCCCACGTACTCTCCGTACAGGGTCGCACCCCCGTCCGTGAGCGGCGGTCGCGCCCTACCCGGGTTTGCGGGCCTCGATCAGGAACCGGGTGGCGTGAGCGACGAAGGGTCCTCCGGTCTCGATCCGGTGGTGCAGTTCGGCGAGTCGCGGGCGGTACTCCTCGACGGTGAAGCCCGGCACCATCCAGATGACCTTCCGCAGGAAATAGACGACGGCGCCGATGTCGAAGAACTCGGTGCGCAGCTTCTCCATCCGCAGATCGACGACTTCGAGCCCGGCCGCCTCGGCCGCGGCGCGGGCCCGTTCCGGATCCCGGGCGCCGCGCACCTCGGGCGGCTGCGGGCCAAGGAAGTACTCGACCAGTTCGAAGACACTGGCCGGGCCGACCTGCTGGGAGAAGTACGTGCCTCCGGGGGCGAGCACCCGCGCGATCTCGGCCCACCAGGTGGTCACCGGATGCCGGCTGACCACCAGGTCGAAGGCGTCGTCCCCGAACGGCAGCGGCGGCTCTTCCGGGTCGGCGACCACGGCCACGCCGAGCGGGTGCAGCAGGGCGGTGGCGCGGGCGACGTTCGGCGGCCACGCCTCGGTGGCGACGACAAGGGGCGGCAGCCTCGGCACGGAGGCGAGGACCTCGCCCCCGCCCGTCTGGATGTCGAGCGCCGCCCCGGCCCGGCCCATCCGGTCCGCCATGGCGCGGGCGTAGCCCCAGGAGGGGCGCTGTTCGGTGGCCCGGCCGTCGAGCCAGGAGAAGTCCCAGCCGTCGACGGGGACAGCGTCCGCCTCGGTGACGAGGGCGTCGAAGCGCGCGCGTTCCGCCGCCACGTCCGCCGTTGCCGTTGCTGCCGTTGCTGCCGCACGTTCGGTCACCGGTTCTGGCTGTGGATGCGGTGGCGGTTGCGGTGGCGGGTCTACGGGTGTCCTGGGCATACGGGGATCGTGCCAGCCGGGAAACGGTCCGCGCGACCGCAATACGCGGGCGGGTTCGGGGCGTGTGCGGGGCCGAGCGCCGGGACTCGGGGCCGCTGTCGCGGTGGACCTGTCGGGCGGTGCCGGTCGCGCACGACCGGGATCTCCACCAGCGTTGCCGACGGGTCAGCCGACGGGGCCTCAGGGGCCGGACGACGCCAGGCCGCCGAGCAGCAGGCCGAGCAGCGCGCCCGTGATCATGAAGGGGCCGAAGGGGATGCCCGTCTTGCGTCCGGCCCGCTTCAGGACCATCAGCCCGAACCCGTACACCGCGCCGAGCAGGAAGCCCGCGAAACCGCCGGCGAACAGGACCGTCCAGCCGTACCAGCCGAGGGCCACCCCCAGGGACAGGGCGAGTTTGACGTCCCCGAAGCCCATCCCGTTGGGGTTGATCAGGAAGAGCAAGAAGTAGAAGCCGCCGAGAGCCGCCCCGCCGAGGAGACCGGACACCCAGTTGCCGGCGTGTGCCGGAAGCAGCGCGGCGACGCCGAGGAGTGCGGTGACCGCCCCGGCGGCCGGCAGGGTGAGCTGATCGGGGAGCCGGTGGACGCGGCGGTCGATGGCCGCGAGGAGCACACCGACGGGGGCCAGCAGCAGCCACACGGCGAGCTCGGGGCGGGGGCCGGTGGCCGCCGCGAGGACGGCGCAGGCGAGCGCGGTGACCACGGGCACGAGCACACCGGGCGCGTAACGGGCCGCTGGCCGCACGGCATCCGTGTCTCCCGGCCCGTCGCCCGGGTGCGCGTTTCCCTGCCCGTCGCCAGGGCCGGCCGGACCGGCGCCCGTTCCTCCCGCACCGCCGCCCGTGGCTCCGGGCCCGGCGGTCGTGGCGGTCGTCACCGGTACCGGCGCCGCGCAGGCGGCACACCGCGCGGAGCCGAGCCAGCCCCCGAGGGCCCCGGTCAGGGCGTGGCCCGCGGGGCAGGTGTCGCGCCATGCCTCCTCCGGTTCGACGGAGAACCGGTAGGCGGCGCGCGGGACCAGCAGCCCGGACGCCGCTCCCCAGAGTGCGGCGAGCACTGTCAGCATGGCGTACACGTTGCCGACCCTAAGGCGGGCGCCCGGCACGGGTCATGGGTCCTGGGGCCCACCGCGTGCCGTTCCGGACCCAGCGGCCGCCACCGGACGCTACCGTCGTGGCCATGGCTCAATGGCGCAATGGCAACGGCACGTTGACGGTCACCGACGCACGGGGAGGGCAGGGTCCGGAGACTCCGGGGGCACCAGATACACCGGAGGCACCGGAGATACCGCTGCGGATCGCGGCCACGTACCGGACCAGGAGCCGGGGGCTGCTCGGACAGGACGGGATCGACGGCGCCCTGCTGATCACTCCGTGCGGGAGCGTGCACACCTTCGGGATGCGGTTCACCATCGATGTGGCGTACGTGGACCGGAAGTTCAACGTGATCGCCGTCCGCACGATGAAGCCGGGCCGGCTCGGGCTGCCCCGGCTGCGGGCCCGGCACGTGATCGAGTCGGAGGCGGGGGCGATGGAGACCTGGGGGCTGCGGCCGGGGGCGCGGGTGAGGATCGTCCAGGCGGAGACGGACCGGGGGCGGTAACGACCTGGGGGGTGATAGGGAGTGGGCTCCACTCCCCATCGGCCTCCAGGTCGTAACGCGCACGCACCACCCCACCGACGGACCCCAAAACGGCCCAGGCGCACCGGCCGCGCGCGATTGCGCGGGCCCGGAGCGGGCCGGGAGCAGATCGCGCGCAGGCCCGGAGCGGACCTGCTGGGTCGTCAACGACCGTGCTACGACCGGAGCTTGGTACGGGAGCGCGGCAGCGCCGGGGCGATCGACCACAGGACCTCGGCCTCGTCCTCGCCCGGGTTGTCCCAGGCATGAGCGGCGCGCGCCGAGAACGTCGTCGAGTCCCCCGCCTCCAGGAACCTTGGCTCGCCGTCCACGGTCAGCCGCAGCGCGCCCCGTACCAGGTAGGCGAAGACCGTCTCCGCCTCCAGACTGTACGCGCCGCCCGAGCCGCCGCCAGGGCTCAGGATCGTCCGCATGACCTGGACGTGCCGTTCATCGGCGGGGGTGAGGAGGAACTCCTCGATGCCGTGGCCGCCCATCTCCAGCCTGGCGCCCCGGCCGCCCTTGACGACGTCCTGATCCGGATAGTCGAAGAGCGTGGCGATGCCCGTGCCCAGCGCCTCGCAGATGCGGATCAGGGTGGGCACGGAAACCGAGGTCTTGCCGCGCTCGGCGAGGCTGACGAAACCCTTGGTGACGCCCGCCGCCTCGGCGACCTGAGCGAGCGTCAACCCCTGGGACAGGCGGAGCTCGCGCAGCCGCGGACCGATCGTGGACATGTGACTGTCAGGGGCTTCGGGCATGGCGGACACGCTACCTGGCGGTGGGGTCACGGTGAGTGGCCGGGGACGAAGGCATATCGCAGCAGATGTCGGAAGGGTCTTTACCCGTCGAGTTTAGTGCTGTAAAACTCTGACGAAAGTTTAATGGCGCTAAACAAAACGCCTCGGTGGCCGTCCCGTCCCCCGTGACGCCCCTCCCCTTTTTCTTCGTCCCTCCCCCCTCCCCTGCCCGTCCCGCACCGCCCGAGGAGTAAGCCGATGAGCTCCCCGTCCTCCCATCAAGAGAGCACCGCTCAAGAGAGCACCGCTCAAGAGAGCACCGAACGCACCGTGCGCGGCGTCGTCTTCCGCTCCCCGGGGCAGAAGGTGACCGTCGCGGATGTCACCCTGGCCCCGCCCGGCCCCGAAGAGGTCGAGGTCGCCGTCACCGCAGCCGGTGTCTGCCACTCCGATCTGCACGTCATCCGCGGCGAGTGGGACCACCCCGTCCCGGTCGTGCTGGGGCACGAGGGCTCGGGCGTGGTCACCGCGGTCGGCGAGGGCGTCACCGGCCTCGCACCCGGCGACCACGTCGTCCTCTCCTGGGTCCCGTCCTGCGGCACCTGCCGCTTCTGCGTCTCCGGACGCCCGGCCGCGTGCAGCCTGGTCGCCGAGGTCGTCGCGCCCGGCGGGGTGCTGCACGACGGCACCAGCCGCCTCTCGGTGGACGGCGAACCGGCCCACCACTACCTCGGCGTCTCCTCGTTCGCCGAGCGGGTCGTCGTCCCCGCCTCCGGTGCGGTCAAGGTGCGCGAGGACGCGCCGCTCGACGTGATCGCGCTGGTCGGCTGCGCCATCGCCACGGGTGTCGGTGCGGTGCGCAACACCGCAGGCGTCGAGGCGGGGGCCACGGTCGCCGTCATCGGCTGCGGCGGCGTCGGGCTGTCCTGCGTACAGGGCGCCCGGCTGGCGAAGGCCGGCCGGATCGTCGCCGTCGACGTCGTGCCGGAGAAGCTGGAGCTGGCCCGCGCACTTGGTGCGACGGACGCGGTCGACGCGCGGGACGGCGATGTCGTCAAGGCGCTGCGGGCCCTGGTCCCGGAGGGCCTGGACTACGTGTTCGACGCCATCGGCAAGATCGAGACCACCGAGCAGTCCATCGCGGCCCTCGGGCAGGGCGGCGCCGCCGTCATCGTCGGCCTGCCGCCGGCCGGCCGCACGGCGCGCTTCGACCCGCTCGCGCTCGCCGAGGCCGACCAGCGCATCCTCGGTTCCAACTACGGCTCGGTCGACGCCGCCCGTGACATCCCGGCCCTGGTCGACCTCGTGGTGTCGGGCGACCTCGACGTGGAGTCGATGATCTCCGCCCGCCGCCCGCTGGACGAGGTGGGCGACGCGCTGGCCGACCTCGCCGCGGGTCACGCCCTGCGCCAGCTGCTGATGATGAAGAAGAAGGAGGACCGGACATGAGCACCGCCAGACAGCAGACGAGACGACGGACCGGGCAGCAGGCCGGTTCCCGGAACGGATCGCAGCGCCCCGCGCACAAGTCGGCCGACGGGCTGGCCCACCGTTCCGTCTCCACGTTCGAGGTCGGCGCGCAGAGCGTCGCGAACGTCGCGCCCAGCGCCGTCATCGCGTTCGCGCCCGCCAGCATGGCGGCGTCCGCGGGCAACGGCGCCTGGTTCTCGTTCTTCCTGGCCATGGCCGCCGTCCTGGCCATCGCGTACTGCATCTGTGTCTTCGCCCGCAGGCGCGCCGGGGTCGGTTCGCTGTACGCGTTCTCCCGGCTCTCGCTCGGGGCGCCCGGATCCTTCGTGACCGGGTGGGCCCTGCTCATCGGGGCGGTGTGCATCGGTTCGGGTTCACTCGCGGGCGCCGGGTACTACACGGCGCGCGCCCTCGACCAGATCGGCATCGGGCTCTTCACCGGCATCCCCGGCCAGATCCTGCTCGACGTGCTGCTGGCCGCTGTCGCCGTGCGGCTGACGATCGCCAGTGTGCGGACGGCGGCACGGGTCGCCTCCGTGCTCGAAGTGGTGTCGATCGTCCTCATCCTCGTCGTCCTGCTCCCCGCCTTCTTCCGGAGCGGGAACGTCATCGACACCGACCAGCTGACCCTCAGCGGCTCCACCCTCGACGGGGTCGTCTTCGCCGTGGTCCTGGGCGTGCTCGGCTTCGTCGGCTTCGAGGGCGCCGCGTCGCTGGGGGCCGAGGCCACCGACCCGTACAAGGCGATCCCCCGCTCGGTGATGGGCAGCGCGGTGCTGGCCGGTGTGCTCTACATGTTCGCGACGTACGCGCAGGTCGCCGGGTTCGGCGGGGCGGACGCACTCGGGAAGAGCTCCGACCCGATGGACGAACTGGCGGAGATGTCCGGTCTCGGCTTCCTGAAGTTCTTCCTGCACGCGGGCTTCGCCGCGTCGTTCGTGGCCGTGGTCATGGCCTGTGTCACCGTCGCCGCCCGGCTGCTGTTCGGCATGGCCAACGAGGGTGTGATGCCGGCCCGGCTCGGTGTCGCCCACCCCCGCCACCGGACCCCGTCCGCGGCGATCTGGGCCGTGACCCCGTTCATCGCCCTCCCGGCGGTGTTCGTGGTCGGCGCCGGGACCGCGCCGCTGGACGCGACGACGTACATCGACACCATCGGCGTCTTCGGCTACATGCTGAGCTACACCCTGGTGTGCCTGGCCGCGCCCCTGTTCGTGCGCCGGATCGGGGCCCGCGGTCTGCTCCTCACCTGGGGGCTGGGACTGATCGGCGCCGCCGCGATGGTCTACGTCTTCTACCGCAATCTGTGGCCCGTGCCTAAGTGGCCGCTGAACGTGCTGCCGTACGTGTTCGTCGGCGCGCTGGTCCTCGGAATCGTCGGCTTCGCCGTGCTGCGGGTGCGGAAGCCGGAAGTCGCGGAGCGGGCGGGAACGTTCGCGGACGACCTGGACTGAACTCCGCCCTCGCCCTCCCCCTCGCCTTCGCCTTCGTCTTCGCCCTCCCCCTCGCCTTCGCCTTCGTCTTCGCCCTCGTCCTCCTTCTTCTCCTCGCCTTCGTTCTCGCCCTCGTTCTCGTCCTCGTGACATCGCCGCCTTCCCTCCCCCTCCCCGTCCCGATGCCCCGCTCCCCCGCACCCCTCGCGGGCAGTGCGGGGCATCGGCCGTTGGGCCCGACTTTGGGGCCAAGGGCCCAGGTCACCCGGCCTGTACGTCCGTACGCTCACGTCCACACCCGCATGCACAACCGCGGGTACGGGCAGGGCACGTGGGCGTCGGAGAGGAAGAACCGTGACGGGTGGCGGGGGCTGGGGAAGCGGAAGCGCGGGCCACATACCACCGGGGGGCGGAGGTGGTGCCTCCGGTGCCGGCAGCGGCGTCTTCTTCGCCCTGACCCGTAGTTGGGCCGCCGGCGCCCTGGTCTACATCGCCGCCGGGTACCTGGTGTCGCGCGGGCTCGTCGAGCTGTTCGCCACCGAGGAGCGGCTCGCCTCGTTCGGCTGGCGCCTCGGACTGCTGCACGTGCCGAACGTCATCACGACGGTGCTCACGGTCCTCGCCTCGGTCCGTGTGCTGCCGTACGAGCGGCGCGAATCCCGGGTGCTGACGCTGCTCGCCGCCCTGGGCGTCCCGGTGGCCGCGGTCGTCTACGGGCTCGCCGTCTCCTGGCATCTCGTGGGCATCGAGGGCACGTTGATGCCGATCGTCACGCTGGCCACCGGATCCGCCGCGGGACTGGCCGTGCACCGGCTGCTGGAGGACCGCGAGGACGAGGACGCGCACACGTCCTCGTCGTACCCGTACTCCTGGCGGGACAGCGGGGCCACCGCGATGGAATACCTCGGGGTGATCGTCCTCGTCGTCACGATGATCGGCGCGATGGCCGTGGCGGGCATCGGCGGGCAGATCGGCGAGCGCATCCTCTGTGTGATCAGCTCGATGGGCGGCGGCGGTGGCAGCTGTTCGACGGGCGGAGGCGGCGACACGACCGCGAAGCCGAAGACTGACGCCGACTACGAGCCCAAGATGTGCCAGGTCTCCAGCATCTCCGACAACGTCGGTGGCAAGGTCAAGATCGGCTGGTTCGAGTGGGGCAACGAGTACGGCTTCCAGCAGAAGGTGAGCCAGGCCAACACGGACGTGAACGGCGACGGCAAGGTCGACGGGAACGACAAGCTGGTCTACATGACGTTCACGGACGCCATGTCCGCCGGAGGCACCGCCAGCACCCCCGGTGTCAAGCTCGGCAAGCTGGGCAAGGCGGACGTGGACGTCGGCGGCGGCATCAAGATCACCAACGGTGACACCTGGGTCTTCAAGAGCGAGGAAGAGGCCCAGCAGATGCGCGACGACATCGAAGAGATGAAGATGTGGGAGACCTCCACCAAGTACAGCGGTGGCTACGGCGGCGGCTGGTACTCCGGCATGAAGTGGGCCGACAAGAAGAAGGACGTCGAGAAGAAGATCGGCGACAAGAAGATCTCGTACTCGACGATCGGTCTCAACGCGTACGCCGACGGCGGTCTCTCCATCAGCTCGGGCGACGAGATGAAGCTGGGCGCCAAGCTCGGTGGCAAGGCCAAGTTCTCCCCCGAGGTGACCATCACCAAGGACGACATCAACGGCAACGAGTCGTACACGTACACCGCCAAGCTCGAACTGGAGGGCAAGGTCAGCGGCACGGTCGGCCCGTACGGCGGCGCGGCCTCCGCGAAGGACAGCCGGACCGGGGCGATCACCGTCACCCGGGACCAGAAGACCGGCAAGATCGTCCGCATCGACATGACGCAGACCCATGAGGGCGGTTCGACTTCCAACAAGGGCGACATCAGCGGCGACAACGGCAAGAAGGACGGCGACAAGCGCGGCGGCAAGGTCAGCGGCAGCGACTCGTCCGGTGACACCGGTATCGAGGTGACGACGAACTCGATCATCTTCGGCAAGGACACCGACCAGGCCACCGAGGACAAGCGGGCCATCGCCGAGCAGTGGCTGAACGGTTCCGGCAACAACACCGCGCCGTTCGAGTACATGTTCGGTGACCGCTCCATGGAGCAGAAGCCGACCGGAAACGACCCGTTCGAGCAGCTGATGTTCGAGGACGGCCTGTCGAGCACGATGAAGTACCACGGTCAGGCGGACGCCCAGGAGTTCGGCTTCGAGGTCTCGCTCGGCATGAGTCTCGGCTTCTCCCTCTCGGACGAGCACAAGCAGGAGACCCTGACGGACGCGCAGTTCCTCGGAGCCCCGAACGGCGACAAGCGCTCGTACCTCCCGTACAGCTACTGCGCGAAGTAGCGCGGAGCCGCTGGACGAGGAAGCACGGGCGGGTTGGCGCGGGCAGCCGGCCGGGGTAGCCAAAGGGGCGGCCGTACCTGTAGCTGTAGTGCCGGGAAGGGCACTGGTGCGGTAAGACGCACCGGGGCCGGGAAGGGCACTGGTGCCGGGAGAGGCACCGGCCATGGCCACGGGTACGGCCGCCCGCTCGACGGACGGCGACGGCGCACGGCAATCACGCACGACGAAGAGGCGATGGACGATGACGACGACGACGAAGATGTCCCGGGCAATCGGCGCGGTCACCGCCGCCGCCATCGGTCTCACCCTGCTCACGGGCTGCGGCGACGAGGCCGCTTCCGTCCCGGAGGGCTGGGGCACGCTCGACACGAAGAGCCTGTCCGTCGGATACCCCGAGAAGAAGGGGTACAAGGAGCAGCCCGCCGCCGAGCGCGCGAAGGCGAACGCCGCCGTGGCGCTCAAGGAGGAGAGCGGGCTGCGCACGGGCATGGTCTCCGTGCAGCTCGACTTCGCGACGGGTGTGGACGACGCCGGCGAGGCGGCGGCCGCCGCGGGTGCGGGCATCGGCCTCGGGACGACCCGCAAGGAGACCACGGACGTGCGGCTCACCGGGGCGGAGAGCGCCCGCGACGCCCGCAGGATCGACTACGAGTTCACGTCGAGCGGCAAGGACCGCACCCCTGCGCAGGGCACGCCGATGACGGGCGTCGTGATCGCGGGCGTCGATTCGAAGCATGTGCCGTTCGCCGTGCGGATCAACGCGGTGAAGGGCTCGCTGAGCCGGCAGGACCTCGACGCGTTCGTCGAATCGATCACGGTCAAGTAGCGTCGGGCGGCGGGCACGCGGTGGTGGTGGAACGGCCGTAGCGGCCCGGCCACGCAGCAGCGCGGTCACGTGGTCGAGCCGACGGATCACACGTACTCGATCGAGTCGACGGATCAGGGGCACTCGTTCATGCAGATCCTGCCCGGGGGCACGGCCACCTTCCTGCTTCTGTTCGGCCTCCTCCTCGGCGCGTTCGCCGTCCGGTCCGCGCTGCGGCTGCGCCGGGTGCTGCGGCTGATCCGGCACGGCGAGCACGTCCAGGGGCGATGTGCGGACCGCCGTACGGTCGACCGGGGCCCGGGCACGGACCGCGGCTACGCCGTCGAGTACGTCTTCGCGTTCCGGACCCGCGACGGCCGCGAGATCGAGTTCACCGACCACGCCCCGGGGCCGTTCGGCTTCGCGGTCGGGGCGCCTGTCCGGGTCAGCTACGACCCGGCCGACCCGGCGAAGCGCGCCACGGTGGCCGGGCCGGGGGCGTGGGGCCCGGTGGTGATGCCCGCGCTGTTCGCGGTCGTGCCGGGGATGTTCGCGGCGGGGCTGCTGGCGGGGTTCGCGGCGATGCGGGGCTGGCTCTGAGGGCCGCCCCGACGCCTACCGGCTGGGGACCTCGCTCCCGAACAGCATCCATGGCGACTGGTCGAACGACGCCACCCCGGACAACTGCGGCTGCACCGCCGCTATTTCGTGCCGTACGGCGAGCGTGTCGGGCCAACTGTCGAAGAACGTCGTCCCGTTGACGACGACACTGCTCCAGTCGGTCGCCGCGGAGGCGCCCTCCCGGTCGACGACGAACCCGATACAGAGCACCGAGGCCCGCCCTATCGCCTCCCGGATGGCCCGCGCGGCGAGTTCCTGCTCCTCCCGTGTCAGCTGTCCGAGCCCGAATTCGAGCGCGACGACACCGTCGCGCATCTTCCTGACCCGCGCCGGGACATCGGCCCCGCCGTCCGTCCAGAGCAGGAAGTCGACGCTGTCGATCCGTTGCAGGCCGGCCAGGAGCACGAGTTGTTCCCGGGTCACCCACGACAGGGTGCCCCACGGGTCGGGCCCCGGCCCGATCAGTGTGACCCGCCTGGTGACCGGGTGGCTGAGCCGGAGTCCCGCCGCGTCGAGGTCACCGAAGAGCGACTCGGCGTCGGGCCGGCTCCAGCCGAGGTGGTACGAGTAGAAGAAACCGTCACTCATCGACACATCACCCCATGAAACGACATCAGGTGGAGCGTGCAGATCAAGGTGCGCGTGGGCACACCGGACGGGCGCTTGTGGCGGCGCCGTCCAGGTGGCTCACGGTTGGGTCGGGTACGAGCGTAATGAGCCCCACCCGCCCGTGCGTGGGCCCACGGACCCAGCCACGGGCCCCATTGGGACAATGCGGTGGACACGGGTTCCCGGATGGCAGATCGTGGACGCCGATGACACGCACCGATTCGCCTCCCGCATGGGACGAGCGCACCCAGCTGGCCACCTTCCTCGACTACGTACGCGACACGGCGCGCGCCAAGTGCGAGGGGCTCTCGCCGAAGGACGCCCGCCGGGCCCCGCTCCCCGGCTCTCCCCTGATGACGATCGCTGGGCTGATCAACCATCTCAGCTGGGTCGAGTACTACTGGTTCGAGGTGGCGTTCCTCGGCGGTGAGGACGAGGGCCCCTGGACGGAGGAGGACCCCGACCGCGAGATGCGCATCGCGGTGGACATGCCGCTCGCGGACGTGCTGGCGGCCTACGAGGCACGGACGGCCCGCTACCGCGAGCTGGTCGCGTCCCACGAGCTGGACACACCCGCCAAGCGCCCGCGCGCGGACGGCAGACATCCCGACCTGCGCTGGATCGTTCTGCATCTGATCGAGGAGACCGCCCGGCACAACGGCCATCTCGACCTGATCCGGGAGATCGTCGACGGCACCACCGGGGTCTGAGACAGCACCACCGGGGTCTGAGACAGCACCACCGTGGTTTGAGGAGCGGACCGGAGTCCCGCCCCGGGCGCATGGGCCCCGGCCCGGGGCCGGTCCTCCTGGGCCCTGTCCCGTCCCGGCCCTACCGGCCCGGGGCCTGCCCCGCCCGAGTCCTGCCGCTGGCCACGCGTCGGGGCCCTGTCCACCCGTCCGGGGCCTGTCAGATCGTCGCCGCCCGGGTCCTGTCCGTCCGTCCGGGCCCTGTCAGATCGTCGCCGTCCGGGGCGCGATGTGCTCGGCGATCTGATGGGTGAAGCTGACCGGGTGGCGGTCCGGGAGAACCTGGATCTCGCCGACGCCCAGGCGCGCGTACGCCTCCGCGTCGGCGAGGAACCTGGCCGGCCGCTCCAGTACCGGCCCGTTGTACATCACGGTCTTCTCGACGGCGTCGTAGTCACGGCCCTCCGCCTCGCAGTGCGCACGCAGCACCCCGAGCTTGTGGGCGACTTCCTCCGGGCCGGTGGCGAACAGGTTGCAGGCGTCCGCGTACCGGGCGACCAGGCGCAGCGTCTTCCGCTCGCCTCCGCCGCCGATCATGATCGGCGGACGTTCGCCGATCGGTTCGGGTACGCACAGGGTCTCGTCGAGGTGGTAGTGGCGGCCCCGGAACGGGCCGTTGTCGTCGCTCCACATCTGCAGACAGATGAGAAGCGTCTCCTCCAGCCGCTCGAACCGTTCGGCGACGGGGACGACCGGCACGCCGAGCCCGTACTGCTCCCGCTCGTACCAGGAGGCCCCGATGCCGAGCCTGGCCCGGCCGCCGGAGAGTACGTCGAGCGTGGTGACGATCTTCGCCAGCAGGCCGGGGTGCCGGTACATCACGCCCGTGACCATCAGACCGAGCGTCATCCGCTCGCTCAGCGCCGCCGCGTAGCCGAGGGTGGTGTACCCCTCCAGCATCGGGTCGTCGACGGCGCTCTGCCCGGTCTCCATCTGGAAGTAGTGGTCCATCACGGTGAACGAGGCGATGTCCGCCTGTTCGGCGACGCGTACGGATTCCGCGAGGGTCGGCGCGATGAGGGCAGGGTCGGCCGGGGTCGAGTAGTTCCAGTAGTGCAAACCGAGCTTCATGTGCGGCCTCCGCGGGTCGGGGAGGGCGGCCGGGGGCGGAGGCCGGACCACAGGCCACCCGTGCGCCGGCCGACTGCTCCGGGTGCCCTCGGGTCACGCTATGCGAGGCCGCGCGTCGTCTGCCGCCCGGCCGGAGCAAACGGGTCAGGGCGATGACTGGGAGGCGGGCCCGTGACGCCGGGCAGCCGGTGTGGTGGCCGGGGGTGGGCCCTGCGTGGGATGCCCCGGCATGCCCCGGCGGGGATCCGTGTCACGCGACGCGGCGAGCGCCTGCGTGCCCGGACAGCCCGTGCCCGGAGTGCGGACGGTCAGTGCCCGGCCCGGTGCCACGGCCGGTCGGGCCGGGTGGGGCGGGCGTCCGCGGACAGCCGCAAGGCGTACACCGGCTGCTCGCCGGTGACGGGGCCGAGGTACTCGTGACCGGTCATATGGCACCAGGCGGGCAGGTCGAGCGGGGCGGCCGGGTCGGTGGCGATCACATGCACGACGGTGCCCGCCTCCGCGCCGTCGATCGCCTTCCTCAGCCGGAGCAGGAGCGTGACGCAGAGCAGTCCGGTGCCGTCGACGGTGAGGCTCGCGGGCGGGATGGGGGCAGTGGTCATCGGGACCTCACCGGGCCAGGGACTGGGTGACGCGCCACAGGCGACGAGGGAGCTCGCTCTCTTCGAAGGCGTGGACCTCACGCACCGCAGTGGTCGCCCGCCCGCCCACTCGCCGACGGTCGACGTCGGCACGCAACTGCTCCAGCCCGGCAGCCGAGAAGTCCAGGGCCCGTACGGTGAAGCACTCCCGCGCGAAGTACAACGCGTCGCGGCCGTGTCCCGCGCCCGGCTCCAGCACGTCCACGGCCCCCGCCTCCCGGAAGACCCCGGCGGCGTGCCGCGCGGGGAGCGAGGGCTCGCACCCGTACATGTCCGGGTGCGAGCCGTAGGTCCGCTGCCCGTGCTCGCGCTGGGCCTCGCCCAGCTCCCGCCCGTCGCCGCTCACGCTCCGCGCCCTCCTCTCGCTTCCAGGCCGGTGCCTGTGGCCTCCACCGACCAGCCTAAAGCGCCCGCGTCCCCGCCGTACGGGCCCCCACCGGACCCCACCGGGCCCCGCCCCTCCGGTGCGGTCGGCGCTTCGAAGTCCGCTTCTGGCTGATCGAAGCCGCTTGAGGGCCCACGGGTTCTTTGCCGTGTCCCCTCGCGGAGCAAGTCCGCACGCGCTCCTTCCGGTCAACGCGGCAGCGCCACCCACGACTTGGGGCCACGATGCGGCCAGGGGACGTCACAGACTCCCCACTCACCACCCCAGTCGTCCACGACGGCCTCCAACAGCCAGACCTCCCGCCTGCGACGCGCCTCGCAGAGCACGGCCATGTCCGGGTCGGCGTGGTCCCGCCCTCCCGGAGCACGAAGTCGCCCTGCGGCTGGCCCATCGAGTGGAACGGCAGCACGTCCTGGAAGGAAGCTCCTCACCCGAGTACGCGAGCGTCATGCACGAGGCAGCGCTACCGGGTTTGTTCGCAGTGCACCGGGCTTCAGCCTGGTGGTGAAGCGAATCTGAGAACTGCTCTGAGCTCAGCTGTGTGCATGGGTCTGCACTGTTGGCCTCAGCCCGGGTCAGAGCGGCCGGTTCTGCT